>SVSQ01000030.1 GCA_015064245.1 Oscillospiraceae bacterium
GCATCTATAAAATTTCGAAAAACTTCAGAGTCGAAAAAAGCGGAGAAATCTCTCGAAATCTCCGCTTTTCTCGTTTTTTCGTGCCTGCATCTAAATCAGACACTCATGATGGCTGGGATAGCTGGACTCGAACCAGCGTAATGCAGGAGTCAAAGTCCTGTGCCTTACCGACTTGGCGATATCCCACTTTTATAAGTATATCACACAAATCGCAAAATGTCAATGGTTTTTGTTTAAAATTTGAAAAAGAAAGGAAGAGGGCATTAAAACGCGGTCTTCTTGGCCTTAAAGAAATAAGCGGCAAAAAAGGCGACAGCATCAGCGGCAATTCCCGTGGCAAGAACGGCGGAAATGATAGCGCCGGTCTCCTGAGCGTTATTCCAAGCCTCGTAGGTATAGACCTTGATGGGAAGCCTATCAGGTGTATCTGAAATGGTATATCGAGCAACGTTTCGGTTTTTATGTTTGAAGCTACAAAGTACATTTCCGTCGTGATCTTTGATCTCGATTTCATCAATGTATTCGTAATCGTCTGAATCGTAGTTCTTTTCCGGTGGAAGCACCTCGAATGAAAAGCCGTATGTGGGCGAAATTTGAATGACGGCATCACCGTCAATTTCGTAATAGTTTGCAGGTGTTTCCATATAATCCTTGAAATTCTCATAAGTGTTGAAAATCAGCGGCTCCGTTATAAAATGAGGCAGATTTGACGTGAATCCGATCAGAACGCAGAGCACAGCGGCGATAATGATATATACGGGAGACCCCTTTTTCAGAAAGTGGATTTTTCTCTCGCAGATCGCTGTTTCCTCGGTTGAGGGTGCGATCATTCCGCTTTTAGCAAGCTTCTTGAATACGAAGGTTTCGGAAAAAACTATGGCAAATAAGGTTATCGGAAGCGCAAAGCATATACCCATAAGCAACCAGGCGTCCGATGCCAGTCCCGCGTAGGTGTAATCGATAAGAAAAGGCAAAATGAGGCAGAATAAAGCAATATCGAGCAGGAAGACTTTTCTTGATAATGAATAAACGCTGAAATTAAATCCGTTTACAGCATCGCAGAAGATCTCGTCCTCATTCTTGAAATACTTCATATTTATGAAGCATATCTGACAGATTACCGAAGCCAGAATGAAAAATGCGCCGATGCAAAAGCCGATTATCGCGCGAAGAAAGCCGAAATTGCATATCAGCGCGATAAATAAACCTAAAAAAGCAACGCCTACGGATATCCAGCTTAGGTTTTTAAAGCTTGTAAGTCTTTTTGAAAGCAGAGTTTTAAAGCTTTTTTCACTTTTGTCCCTGCGCTCAGGTGTATATGCCTCAGAGAGTGTGTCTCCGATGGCTGCGATTCTGCGCTCACCTCTCAAAAGCTCGTCAGATGTCACGCCGAAGATGTCGGCGATCACGGGGATAAGTGACAGCTCCGGCGCGCTTTCGTCACATTCCCAACGGCTTACCGTTTTATCTGAGACGTAAAGCTTTTCAGCCAGTTCCTTTTGCGTCATACCGCTTGCGCGGCGTAGCGCGGCTATAAAAGAGCCTATGGTTTTCTTTTCCATTTAATAATTATCTCCTTTTGGTATTTTCTTTTTCGCCGATCGATCGTTTCTGATGAAATTCTATCATAGCGTCAGAGAAAATACAACCCTCAAAACAGCGAATGTCTCTCGAAAACCGAGAATTTTCACAAAACTCGGTTTGCGGGTGCGATGGTTCAGCGTTACAGACGCTTTTTAAATACGCGCAAGCTTCTTTCCGAGCAGGGCGAGTCCGCGCTCAAGACGCTCCTGCTCGTCCGCGGGATTGCCTGTCGGTATTTCTGTCTCAAGGGAGAAAACGCCGTCAAAGCCGATATCGTACAGTGCGTCTGCAAAAGCGTCCCAATCCGCGATACCTTCGCCGGGAATGAGGTGTTTGTCGGATTTTCCGTCGTTATCGTGAACGTGCATAGCGCAAAGCAGATCTTTGCCTATGTAACGAACCGCGTCGGCAGGGGATTCTCCGCAAACGAGACAATGTCCCGTGTCGAGGCAGACCTTGAAATTATCGCTTCCGATCTTTCTTGCAAGGTCGGTGACGTGCTTTGAAGTGGTTATTGGCAGAAGAGGGAAGGGCATATTCTCGTAGCAGATGATAACGCCGTATTCCTTTGCCACCTCGGTCAGACGGCTCATAAATTCAAAATTTATCGCTTTCACCGCATCCGGTTGCTCCGAAGTGTTCCCGCCAAAGGGCATAATTGGGTGAATTATGAATTTGTCGCAGCCAAGATATGCAGTTCCGCGGATAGCCTTGGACATGGAGTCAAAACGCTCCGCGCGGTCGGCTTCCGTATTATCCTTCGGAGGATATCTCCAGGGACCGTGAGTCTGATGAATGAAGATTCCCGCGTCCTCGACTATCTTTTTTTCCTCAAGAAGCCGCTTTTTGAAATCAGCCTCTGGAAGCTTAAAGAAATCCGTTTCGGTGTTGATAAAGCTCTGATAATCGGCGCAGTCGTAGCCGTGAGCTTTAAGACGCTTAGCCCCCGCTTCAATGCCGTATTTTGTAAAATAACCGGAAGTTATACCAAGTTTCATATCTTATACCCCATCATAGATTCGATATACTGATTATAGCATACATCAAAAGCAAAGTCAATAAAATAATTGCGTGATACCTGAATAATTCAGTGAAAAAAGAACCATACTATTCCCAAAAAGCCGAAAGGGAAGGTGAAAAAATGGTAGAACAAGATACTATAAAGCTGCTCCGCGAATGTGACGCAGGAGTTAAGATGGGAATCAGCTCCATTGAGGACGTTCTCGGGTACGTTAAATCCGAGAAGCTGGAAAAATGCCTCACAAAATGCAAGGATGAGCACGAAAAACTCAATAGAGAATTGCAGGAGCTGCTGGATAAGTATAACGATGAAGGCAAGGATCCAAACCCCGTAGCCAAGGGAATGTCCTGGATGAAGACGAATATCAAGCTTACCATGCACGAGTCCGACCATACCATAGCCGATCTTATGACGGACGGATGCAACATGGGCGTCAAGTCCCTGAACCGTTATCTCAACCAGTACAAGGCGGCAGACGAGGTCTCAAAGGATATTGCAAAGCGCCTTATCAAGCTTGAAGACGAGCTGGCAAGGGATATTCGGGATTTTCTTTAATAAAACAAGGCTAAATAACAAAAACCAAGGTCAGGGTTTGATCTTGGTTTTTGTCTCTTTTGTTACAGTATTCAGCGCATATACATGCGCGACAGCTTTCTCAGCAGCTCCGTAAGGGGAACAATGAGCAGACCAGCGGCTATGTTTCCAACTCCGTGAATCAGGTCGAAATAGAAACCTGCGGCGATCCAGGCGAGCATTTGCTCAAAATTAAGACCGAACATTACGGCTTGCGCGGGAGAGTAGAGAATACCGAAGGCAAAGCCGTGAAGTCCGCACAAAATGGGGTAAACGATATGCTGAGCCGCCTTTGGCATACGCTTTGGGAGCAGCATTGTGATCGCCCACAGGACCGTCCAGATGTAAGTATACGGAATCCACCACATAGAGAAGCCAGAATATGCGCCGTTAAGCACGACGTAAATGTATATGGGAATGAGCGCCTTTACTCTGTAGACCAGAGTGAAAACGATAGTGAACATTCCGAGCAGGTGAATGTTCGGCGCGACTTCCATTATTATCTTAGAGCAGAACATCAGAGTTCCGAGCATGGCGAATATCACCATCTCGTATATCCGCGCGGAACGCCTCTGTTTCTTTGCAATCTCCATTATTCCTTGGTGTAAGCTAATTGATACGTTGCGGTCTCGTCGATAGCAGTCTGATCAACTCCGCTCATGGCGTAGTCGCCGTTTACGTAGAACGCCCAGTAGCTCTTATCAACGTCGTAATCCGCAGTGATGCCGTTTACCACCTTGACATACATACCGAATTCACCAATATCACCCGAGATCAGATTGTGCTCGAGAAGAGCCTCGCCGACGGTCTCCTTGTCGGTGTGGATAGTGAAGGTAATGACCTTTTCTTCCAGCTTGTATTCAACTTTTACGGTCTTTGCTCCGCTTCCAAGCTCCGTGTCTGCTTTGTAGGTCGTGTTTTGCCAAAGTCCTTCAACGTCGGGCGTCTCTTCTTTTCCGCAAGAAACGACGCAAAGGATTGCGGTAATAGCAAGAATTACCGCGATTATTGATCTGATCGATTTTTTCATTTTTTAAAATTTCCTTTCTGTTTTTGCAAAAGGACAAAATAAAAGCACTCCCCAAAGGAGAGTGCCTGCGATGCGAGATCAGCGGTATCCTGCCATACCGCGTTTTGACCACAGCCTCTCCAAGTTGCCCAAGAGCCTTTTATGTGTCACAGAACGGTAAGCATTCCGACTTGACCCGCCGAAGCGAGAGTTACGGTAATGGCTGTTGCCGCGGATTTGCACCGCGATTTCCTTACCCACGAAGCGTCCCGTCGCGCGGCACCTCCGTGAATCGGATATTTTCGTATCCGAATGAACTGTGTTTATTCTTTTGTTGACTTATTATAGCATATTTTTTCGGTATTTGCAATACTATTTTGACTTTTTTGCAAATTTCTTTTCCGCGAACAGTACCAGAACGAGAACTGCCGCCGCAATCAGCGCCGCGAGGAATATGTTTTCATTGGGGACGAAGGACTCAGTTCCGTCGTTTCCTACGATCGTCTCGGCGTTGGCGAGAACGGTCTTACCTATAAACGGACCGACTATACCGGGAACGAGTACCTGCGAGAAGATACGTATTCCTTGGAATTTACCCGCGCTTCCGACTGGCGTCAGATCTCGTATCTTTGCGCCGAATACAGCCATGGAGCAAAGATAACCGCACATCATAAGAAGCGAGCCAATAAATACGAGCGCGGTACTCTTGAAGAGATAAAGCGCTATATATCCGAGACAGAGCGAGCAAAGACTGCAGGCGGATGCAAAGGAAAAACCTTTTTTATCGTACGCCTTGCCCCAGAACGCCGTTGCTACTGACGCAAGGATAATAGCGGGCGCCATTATCAGAACGTAGTTTGCCATTTTCAGGGAGACCTCGTAATAGAGGATGAGATACGGCATAAATATCTGAATGGAGGTGTTGAAAATAATGAACGCCGCAAGGTAGAAATAAAGAAGCTTATTCTGCTTGACGGTGGAGGGTAAAAAGCCGTGAATTACAGTACGCAGATAGTTTTCATCTGTCGGACTGAGCGTTGGCTCTTTGATAATAAAGCAGCCGATTATACCCACCGCTGTCACCACCGCGCCGATGATGATAAATATCAGCGTCCAGCTCTGCTCCAGATTGAGATCGAAAGCCATAAATCCGCCGAAAACAGCCAGAATAGCCACAAGAGGCATCATGGAGTTGATACCCTCAGCCGCGCCGCGGTTGGTGCTATCCGTGCTGTCGGTCAGCCAGGCGTTGAAGGCGGCGTCGTTAGCGCTTGAGCCGAAGAAGGTCATCACACAGTCTAAAACAATAACGAGAGTAACGCATATCGCGCTTGCGGAAGCAACCGCAGGGAACATAGCGGAGATCAGGTCTTCCTTGAGCAGAGCGAATCCGAGAATAGATATACCCCACAGTATGTATCCGCCGCACATAAATACCTTTCGTTTTCCGAGCTTATCCGATAGCGCGCCTATAAGAACGGTGGTCAGAGTCGCGGAAACGGCGCTGGCGGATACCATAGCGGATATGTCGGCGGCTGAGGCGTTGAACATTTTGTAGATAAAGACGTTCAGGTACATATTTTCAACAACCCAGGCTATCTGACCTATCAGGCTGAATAAGGTCAGTACCGCCCAGAATTTAGAAGAAAGCTTTTTCATTTTCGGTTGTCCTCGCATCGATAGTTATTTATTCAAAATCTCAAGCAGAGGTCTGGGATCGTTCGCAGTGATGAGAGAAGCGCCGCGGTCAATGCAGAGTTGAACGTCCTCAGGGGTGTCAGCGCAGTACATGTGCATGGGCAGACCCTTTGCGGCGTAGAATGCGCAAAGCTCGGAGCGGACGAGATTCATATTGAGACCGATCTCGTCATAGAAACCGTAGCCTTCAAACTCCTTCATCTGGAAGTCGGGATAACCCATGGTGCGCGCGCCGTATTTTTCCTTCAGATAACGGATTATCCTGCCGTTGAAGGCGTAGAACCAGCAGTTTTCAAAAAAGCCGTATTCCTTCAGCGCCTTTACGGAGATATCGACGGTCTCTTCAGTATATTCCTTGATCTCAACGCCCAGCTTGAAATCCGGATTTACGCTCTTCACAAGATCGAGCAGCTCGTAAAGCGTAGGGACCTTGACCTCGCCAAAAAACTCATCGCCGAACTTGCTTTCATAGCCTGGGCTGAGAGTCTTTATTTCCGCAAGAGTCATATCCCGCAGATCGGCGTTAAAGCCGCAGGTTCGTTTTGCGTTTCCGTCGTGCATGAGAACGGGGACCTTGTCCTTTGAGAGCCATATATCGAATTCAATGGCGTCCACGCCGAGCTCCAGCGCTTTTTGGAAAGAGAGGAGCGTATTTTCGGGATACAGCGCGCAAAAACCGCGATGTCCCTCGGAGTAAATTTTAGTCATTTGTTTTGTTTCCTTTCAGTCAGATTGGTAAAACCATTGTAGCACATTTTGTTTTCAATGTCAATTATATAGGCGGTTTTTTAGTCTATGTCACTTAATATGATTGAAAAATTGGTGTTTATAGGTATGTTCGCAGAAATTGAGCCTCCCTCCGGGAGGGAGCCTTACATTTGTGCGATCATCTCACAGATAAATCAAAATTTGAATTAACACCGAAAATCAACCATTAAATGCGACAGAGTCTTTATTAAAAAAACGGTATGAGTAGATTCATACCGTTTTCGTTAAATGTTTATCTGCGATACTCCGCTATTTCGTCTGTCTTGACCTGGCTTAACAGCCGTCCCGTGTTATCAAAGGCGTAGCGGAATACGTTACAGCTTCCGATGAAGGAGAAAGAGCTGGTCATGGGGGAAAAGTGAATATCGGCGATGCTTTCAACATTCCAGATCAGATGCCCGTCCGCACTTATCGCTAGCTTGGCGCCAAGGGATTCCTTAACCGAGAAAAATTCCTTTGGCTCACCGCCGTCAGGTGTACAGACAAGCAACAGAGCGGTGTATTTTTCGCGAACCATGGGTGTCAGCTCTTTGCTTGAAATTCCAAAAAGATTGCTATTATAGTTTTTATGAATGTAATCGAATATATCGGATAATTCATATCTGCTAAACTGAGCTTGGCGTTCGTCATCCGAATTTGGTACGGCGTAAGCTGACAGATAGATATTTCCGTTAAACTCTATCATATCCGTGATGTGATAGTACGAATCCTTGTCGCCGTAAGAGAATTCATTTGTTACATTGCCTTCGCCGTCAACCTTGACTATGCTTGCATACTGCCCGCCTATATAACTTCCAAGCTGAACTATATATCCGTCGCCCAGTCGCGCGGCGTTCCAGATGCCGTAATTCCCGATCTCAGTCTTTTTGAAGTATGTGGGCTTGCCGTCGTGAGAGATAAGATTTAAGCAGAAGTATTTAAGCTCGCCTCGGCTTATGGCCGCGTAACTTCCGTCATCGTGCTCAAGTATCTTAACGATATCTTCTCTTTCAAGATCGTTTGAAAGCAGTGTTTTCCATTTCAGATTACCGTTGTTGTCAAACTTTGCAAGCCATGCGGGATAGGGCTGCTCGGAAAAATCAAA
This sequence comes from Oscillospiraceae bacterium, assembly GCA_015064245.1. Lineage (GTDB taxonomy): Bacteria > Bacillota > Clostridia > Oscillospirales > CAG-272 > SIG673. Next base: position 7,738 of record SVSQ01000030.1, read on the forward strand.
TGTCCGTTGTCCGTAGACGATAATACCGTCCGAAACCGTATCGTATCCTGCAATATCAAATTCAGTAACGCTCGCGCTCCAGACAAGCGTTTCGCCGTCGTACTTTTCGATATTGCTTTTTACAAAATCGCGGTATCCGTCCACATATTCGGAATTGTATTTATAGTTTATTCCACCCTTATTTTTATGTTTGCTGTCGAGATATTCAAAAATATTCCAAACATTTTCGATATTTTCCGGCGTAGGATTTTCCTGCAATATCTCATAACCTTCTATACGGTCGGTTGAAATACTGTTTGCAAGCACCTCGGCAGTTTTGGAATAGGTGAAGGACTTTGTGGTGATGTCGCGGTAGACGGACTTTATCTCGCCGCGGGTAAGTCCTTCGGTGGATAAACCGTATTCGTTAAAAAACTTAATTGATTCGTTATAATTCTTAACGTCCTCCGCGTAGATGTACGAGCCTACGCCCGCAGAGATCAGAAGCACCAGACAAGCCGCAAGCGCGCCGAGTCTTCTTATCAAAGACGTGCTTTTGACCTTTGGTGACTTAGCGGCGGCTTCGATGTACGCAGGATCGATATTTTCAAGCTTATTCAGAAGATCGTTTCCTCTCATATTTCAATTCCTTTCTGTTCAAGATATTCCCGAAGCTGATTTCTGCTTCGAAACAAAATGCTTTTAATTTTACTTTGAGACATTCCGTAACGCTTTGCAATATCGTTTACGGAGTCCATAAACCAGTATCTGCGAATAAAAACGTTTCTTTTGTCTTCGCTTAGGGTGGAAAGAAAAGCGTTGATAGCCTCGCTGAGGAGAATGGAGTCGATGCGGCTCTCCGTATCCTCGGGAGAGGGAATGCATTGCTCAAGCTCCTCGCTCAGCTCGCTTATCAAAGCATTCCGCTTGAGTCGGTTACGCTCTTTGCAGATATCAAGAGCGGTGTGACGCGTAATACGGGCAAGAAAAGGGAACAGATAGCTCCGCGGCTCGTGTGGTGGAATGGAGCTCCAGGCTTCCATATATGTATCGTTTTCACATTCCTCTGCGGCGGTCAGATCCCCGAGAATATTATACGCCAGACTCCTGAGACGGCTTCCGTATTTCTCGGAGACCTGCGTGATAGCAGACTCGTCGCGGGATAAAAACAGATCGATTATTTTGTTGTCCTCCAAGCTCTCATCTCCTTTCCGTCGTTATCAAAGGCCTTCACCTATATAAGCGACGTTTACATCGCCGCGGTTGCGCGCTAAAAAAATTATATCAGAAGAATATTAAATTTTCAACGTTTAAAGCATATATCTCCACCCGAAACTTGACTTTGGGGTCGCGTCGTGATATAATGAATAAAAAAACTTTCTGCTTTTTCAAAAAATCCCCTTGCGTGAGGTATTGCTCGTGACGCTGCGTAATGATGTATAATAGGGGACAAGGAGGTGTTAAGCTATGTCAAAATACACGACGGGAGAGATCGCAAAGCTCTGCGGCGTATCGGTACGAACGGTTCAGTATTACGATGACCGACGCATACTCGTGCCGAGCGAATTGAGCGAAGGAGGCCGCAGGCTCTACACGGAAGACGACCTGAAGCGTATGCGCATCATATGTTTTCTGCGTGAAGCGGGACTGCCTATTAACAGTATATCGGCTTTGCTGGGAGAGAAGAATCCCGAAAATATCATTTCGGTACTGCTTGACGAGCAGGAGCAGGCTCTGCGCGAGGAGCTCTCCGAGCGTCAGGCAAAGATTGATCTGATCGAGGGAATCAAGCGTGAGCTGAAGGAGCTTGAAAGCTTTTCCGTTGAATCTATCGGTGATATAGCTCAAGTTATGAAAGAAAAAAATAAGCTGCGCAAGATGCGCTGGACTATGGTTCTTACCGGGATACCCGTAACCGCCTTTCAATGGACGGCTATCATTTTGTGGATAACGAACGGACTGTGGTGGCTCTTTGCGATATGGGCTTGCGTTGCAGTTCCGTGGGGGATCTGCATATCAAAGTACTACTTTGAGCACGTTGCGTATATCTGCCCCGAATGTCACCGGGTGTTCAGACCCGGGTTCAAGGAATCGTTCTGGGCTTATCATACTCCTAAAATGCGCCGTCTGACCTGCCCGAGCTGCGGTCACCGCGGGCTCTGCGTTGAGATCTACAGAAAGGGAAACGAATAAATATGGATAAGATACTTGAATTTTTACCGTTTTTGATACCGCTGGTAATCGCGCAGTTCGCTCTGCTCGGATATACGCTGTATCACATTCTGACACACGAAACTTATAAGAGAGGAAGCCGCGCTCTCTGGCTCGTTATCTCGATAGTTCTGATGAACTTCGTCGGACCGATACTTTATTTCATATTCGGAAAAGAAGATAACTGATATGGAGATCCTGAAAATACAAGGTCTTAGCAAAGCCTTTGGCGACAAAAAGGTCCTGCGCGGGCTTGACCTTTCCGTTCCCGAGAACAGCGTTTTCGGTTTTATAGGCAGAAACGGCGCGGGAAAGACCACCACGATGAAGACGGTTCTCGGACTGCTCAGCGCAGACGAGGGCGAGATATACGTCGCGGGTAAAAAGGTATGCTACGGTCAGACGGAAACGAATAAATATATCGGATATCTTCCCGACGTGCCGGAATTTTACCCGTTTATGACCGCGAAGGAGTATATGAAGCTTTGCGGTGAGAGTCTCGGAATGAAAGGCTCTGATATTACGCAGAGAAGCGGGGAGCTTTTGCGGCTCGTTGGACTTGAAGGAGAAAAGCACAGAATAAAGGGCTATTCGAGAGGAATGAAACAGCGCCTCGGTATAGCGCAAGCCCTTCTCGGACGTCCAAAGCTGCTTATCTGCGACGAGCCTACCTCGGCGCTGGATCCTGTAGGCAGAAAAGAGATACTTGATATACTGCTCTCGGTAAAGGAGCATACTACGGTGCTGTTTTCGACGCATATCCTGTCTGACGTTGAGCGTATCTGTACGGACGCGGCGTTTCTGAGCGGCGGCAAGATCGTTATGCAGGGAAGCGTTGAACAGCTGAAGGACATGGGCAGAGCGGAGGGCTTTGCGGTCGAAACGATCGCACCCGCAAACGCTGATATGCTGGTCTCAGCTTTTGAAAACGCAAGAAAGAGCGCAAAGGATACCGTGGTTTTCAGCGGCGGGGACGCCGAGATGTTCGCGGTCATGAATTATATAACGGAGAATAAGATTCAGATCGCAAGGATAGAAAGGGCAGAGCCCTCTATCGAATCTCTGTTTTTGGAGGTGGCGGCGAAATGAAAAGTTTTATCGCATTTTTCAAAAAAGAGGTAATGGAGAGCGCGAGAAGCGGAAAGCTTATTCTTCTCGGAATACTCTTCTTTCTGTTCGGAGTAATGAACCCCGCGATAGCAAAGCTTACGCCCTGGATGCTTGAGATGCTTTCGGAAAGCATGGCTGAAACGGGAATGGTGGTCACGGGAGTTACCGTTGACGCAAATACCTCGTGGACGCAGTTCTTTAAGAATATCCCCATGGCGCTCATCGCCTTCGTGCTGATATACGGCGGGATATTCACAAGGGAGTACGAAAAGGGAACGCTGGTGCTTATGCTGACCAAGGGACTTGCGCGGTATAAGGTCGTCCTTTCAAAAGCGGCGCTTATCCTCGGGGTATGGAGCGCGGGATACTGGATGTGCTTTGCCGTGACTTACGCATATAACTCATATTTCTGGGACAATTCCGTAGCTAAAGCGCTTATGCCCGCCGTACTGAATTGGTGGATATTCGGAATCTGGGTGTGCAGTCTGATGACGCTCTTCTCGGTGCTGACGAGCTCTTACAGCGGCGTACTCCTCGGTACGGGCGCGACGGTTCTTGCCTCATACCTTGTAGGACTTTTACCTAAAGTAAAGCCCTTTACGCCCGCGTCGCTCATGAATAGCGGCGGACTGCTGGTCGGGGCGGAAAGCGCGGAGGATTACATCAAGGCAGTCGCAGTTGCCTGCGCGGTGAGTATTATCTGCTTAGCGTTAAGCGTACCGATACTGAATAAAAAGCATATCTGAAATACAGCGAGACGGATACGGATTCCGCCTCGCTTTAATCTTTTAAAAATCAATAAAACCACTTTACAATATCGGAATAATATGTTATAATGAGGGCGGCAAAGGGAGGGAGATAAATGGACGATCTTGTCGAATTTCTTGTTGAATTTCTTCTTGAAATATTCGGCGGAATAGGCGAAGCGTTTATTCCCGATAATGTTACGGGAAAGAAGAGAAAAGCGCTTACTGTTATTTTTACTATACTCGGACTGTGCTTCGGCATACTTCTGATCGTTGGCGCTTATTTGAGTATCACGGCGAAAAACAGAATTCTCGGAATTATCCTGTTTGCCATCGGATTGCTGTACTTTGCTTTTTTAATATCGTTTTATTGTAAAAACAGAAAGAAATGAAAAAGGAGGATTAAATGTTTAGTTTCAGAAAGAAAAAGTATATAGGGAAAACGATTTTGGTTGGTATTTCCGTTTTTTCCGCAGAAGGCGAGCTCCTCGACCGATTTCAGTATTTCGGAGAGATCGTTTCAATAGGTAAAGACGTGATACGGATCAAGACCGATGAAGGCGACAGCAGAACTATCCCGCCTGATTTCAGCGCCATCGAAAAAGCTGAAAAGGGCATATATACGCTGAAATCAAACGGACGCCAAATAGAAAATCCTGATTTCATCAGCTCTTGGAGCATAACAAAAGCGGAAAAAGAGGAGTGAAAAGATATGAAAAAACAAATAATATTCGGAACAGACTGGTGGACGGATTGCGACGACGCAGTCGCTTTGCGCCTTATAACCCGTTTCGTGAAAGAAGAAAAAATCAAACTGCTCGGTATAGTAATAAACGCGTGCATGGAACACTCGGTAGCGTCGGTGAGAGCGTTTCTTGAAGCGGACGGACTTGAAAATATTCCCTTGGGAATAGACCTCGGAGCGACGAATTTCGGCGGCACTCCGTCCTATCAGAAGCATCTTGCGGAAAGATGTCCGAGCGTTACCAATAACGATGCAGAGGACGCAGTACGCCTTTACAGAAAGCTTCTTGCGCAGGCTGAGGGAAAGGTGGAGATGGTAGAGGTCGGCTTTTTGCAGGCAGTATCAGCAGTGCTTAAAAGCGGTGCGGATGACATTTCACCTCTCAGCGGAAGAGAACTGGTAGAACAAAAAGTGTCAAAAATCTGGGTAATGGCAGGTAAATGGGATGCAGACGGCGAAAAAGAGCATAATTTCTGCCTGAATCCGCGAACAAGAGTGGCGGGAAAGGAATTCTGCGAGAGCTGTCCCGTCCCCGTGACGTTCCTTGGCTGGGAGATCGGATACGGCGTTATTACGGGAAGTAAACTGCAGGACGGAGACGTTTTGCGCCAAGTTATGGCAGATCACGGCTCGGCAAAGGGAAGACATTCCTGGGACCCCATGCTTACGCTTATGGCGCTTATCGGTGACGAGGAGAAAGCGGGTTACAGCACGGTCTTCGGTCACGCAAGCGTTGACGAAGCCACAGGCGCAAACTATTTTAAGAAAGATCCTTCGGGTAAGCACGCTTACGTTGTGAAAAAATTTGAAAATGATTATTACAGCGACGCAATAGATAAATTAATTTAAATTTAAAATCAATAATATTTTGAAAGGAACGGTACAAAACTATGTATATGAAGCTCAAAGACGGTAAATCCAAGGTCCTCACCCTCAGCTATGACGACGGAGTGGTTCAGGATATCAGACTCATCGGTATCCTTGACAAATACGGAGTAAAGGGAACGTTCAATATCAACACGGGAACGTACCTCGCAGAGGACGCGGTAAGAGAACGCTATTACGGCAGAATGAAGCTGTCCGAGGCGAAGGAGCTGTATATCGGTTCGGGACACGAGGTAGCAGTCCACACTCTTACGCATCCCTTCCTTGAAAGGCTCAAGCCCGACGAGGTGCTGACCGAGGTGCTGGAGGACAGAAGGAATATCGAGGCGCAGTACGGCGTTGTAGCGCGCGGAATGGCGTATCCTTTCGGAACGTACAGCGAAGAGGTCATCGAGCTTCTTGCAAAATGCGGTATCGCGTATTCAAGAACCACGAAATCAACCATGAACTTTAAATTCCCCGAGAACTGGCTTGCGCTCCATCCCACCTGCCATCATAGAGAGCCAACACTTATGGAAATGGCAAAAAAGTTCGCGGAGACGAAATCGAAATATCCCAGCGAAAACTGGCTGTTCTACGTTTGGGGACACAGCTATGAGTTCGATAATAACGACAACTGGGACGTGATCGAGAAGTTTGCGGAATACATCGGCGGACGCGACGATATCTGGTACGCTACCAATATCGAAATATACGATTATGTCAAGGCTTACGAGAGCCTGCAGACGAGCGTTGATAAGAAGATAGTACATAACCCCACTGCAACAGACGTCTGGTTCTTGCAGGGCGGTAAGACCTACTGCGTAAAAGCGGGAGAAACAATAAGAATTTAAAAATAAAGAAATGGATAAGAAAATGAAGATTAAAGGCGCGATATTCGATATGGACGGAACTCTGGTGGACTCTCTTTCCTTCTGGGACGACCTATGGGGAAGAATAGGGGAGAGATACCTGGGAGTAAAGAGCTTCAAGCCCTCGGAAGAGGTGGACAAAAGCGTGCGGACGATGATCTTTTCGCAGGCAATGAGATATGTTAAAGAGGTCTGTGAAATAGACGCAAGCGCAGAGGAGATAACGGAGTTCGGCACCTCGTCGCTTGCGGACTTCTACCGCGACGTGGTCGGGCTCAAGGACGGCGCAAGAGAACTGTTGGACGCCCTTGCATCAAAGGGAATAAAAATGTGTCTTGCAACTGCGACGGATATGAAATACGTCAATATCGCGCTTGACAAGCTGGATCTGCGTAAGTATTTTGCCGCGGTAATGTCCTGCGCGGATATCGGAAAGGGCAAGGATCAGCCGGATATTTATCTCGGCGCTGCGGATGCGCTCGGATATGAAAGAGAGGATATCTGCGTTTTTGAGGACTCCTACGTTGCGCTTGAAACTGCGAAGTCGATCGGACTGAAAACCGTCGGAATATTCGATAAAAACAATTTCGGACAGGATCGCCTTGAAAAAGCGTCTGACGTTTATCTCGGCGAAAACAGAAGCCTTGCAGAGCTGATAAGCGTAATAGAATAGTAAAATTCCCCTTCGAGCAGAATGCACAACGCTCGAAGGGGAATTTTTAATCACCTATGTTTTTTTAAATGTCTTTGAATTCTCTGAAGCTTATAAATATATCACCTGTAGCTCCTGATTCGGACTCGATAATAATAGTAATAACGCTTACCGAACTGTCTATATACCCGCCGGAGCCAATATAATTATTGTCAGCGCTTGCATCAAGCAGAATGCTCTTATCCCAAAGGAATCCCGGATCACAATAGACCTTTACGCTTCCGTCAGTCAGGTTACTTTTTGAATAAAGACTTCCTTCATTATTCGGGTCGATTTTAATCTTGGTCTTTCCTTGAAAGTTATCAAGTGTTATTTGTATAGTATGGTCATATTGTTCAACGGTTACCCCTTTGTTTGTGTACGTTTCGCATCCTGAAAGAACAAGTGAGCAGATCATAATGATAATAGCTAAGAATTTTTTCATATTCGTTCCTTTCCGAGTTTTTAAATATACGCGTTTGTAGTATTTACACCTTATCACTCTGCGTTTTGACCGTGGTATTCAATAGTACAATCGTCGACGGAAACGGCGCCGTACGGTATTGTTATTCTACACATGGTATGTCTGTGGAAAACCGAGTGATCAAAATTGCATGAAATATTTAATTCACTTTTTTCCCAGCCATACGGAAGCTCATCGGAAGGCATCATCAAATAAATTATTATTGGCATATCCGATCTTTCGGTGGTGTAACTCTTTAATTTCAGAGATTCAATGTATTCATCTGTAATTTTCAGAGCAATTATATCCGAAATTGTGTATTCGGGATTACACATAACAAATACACGATAAACGTTTTTTGTTGAAACAAACGTAGAATATACTTCATACGAATCCAGTTCAGAAAGCTCTTGTTGACGTTTTGCTTGTGCGATATGCTTGATACCGACGTGAGCGATACAAATGATCAGCGCCAAAAGCAAGATCGTAATGCATATACGTCTTATTTTTTGTTCTGCGGTTATTTCCTTTTTCATTGGCGCTCCTTTCATTTTTAATGATACTTCCGTCTGCTTGTATTATATATCATCCCTCGGTATTTGTCAAGCCCGTGATAGATATGTTCATATTTTTGTGTTATACTGAAAAAAAGAAATCTTGATCAGGTATAAGTTTGAAAATAAATTTTCAAACACGCCTTTTGTGCCTTTTGAGCCGTATATCATGGCTCAAATTTGCCAAAGGGCAAACCGTCACAAAACGCTATTTGATGTAAGAAATGAATGGTCATATGTATGAAAACAAAGAAACTTACTTTTATAGAATCCCTTATGCTTGTGGCGGGCGCGGGCATTGGAACGGGAATTCTGACGATCCCTTACGCCATCGACAAGATCGGCGTTTTTGGTACGCTGACTGCGCTCCTGCTCGCTTACGCCGCAAGCGTCCTGATGTATCTGATCATCGCGGATCTTACGCGCAATTCCGAAAAGCCTGACGACCTGCTCGCCATTCTGGACGAGCATCTGTTCAGAGGAAAAGGAAAAAGAGCGCTAAGTATTGCTTTTCTGATCCTGCTCGTTCTGCTCCTGCTTGAAAATTTAGTGGTATATATTCTGTGCGCAGGCAACGTGCTGACCGACCTGCTCGGCATAAACGGCACGGTGACGAAGATCATGTTCTACGCACTCGCCTCTGTCGTCGTCCTTTTCGGTGTCAAGGGTATGGGCGTGGGAGAAAAGCTCTCCATGCTTCTGATCGGCGGCGCGGTGCTCGTGCTGATGGCGTTATCCTTTTTCAACGTAAAGCGCCCCCTCAGCCTTTCCTTTGGCGCGCCGAGTACCGTTTTTGCCGTGTACGGGCTCTTTATGTTTGCTTTTTCCGCGATCTTTTCCATCATTCAGGTCTGCAACCACATCGAAAAGAAGGAACAGACGGGCAAAGCCATTATCGGCGGTCTGACACTCAACGCGCTGATCACCGTGGCGTTTACGGCGGCGGTCATTCTCGGCTCGGATACCGTGACCGAAATCGCCACCATCGGTCTTTGCGAGAGCATTGGTATTCCGTTTGTTAAAGTGCTCTGCTCGGCTCTCGTGCTCCTTGCCATGTTCACGTCCTTCTGGTCGAGCGGATTTGCCTTCGCTGACATCGTGGGCGGACAGCTCGGCGTATCGACGAGACTCTCCTGGTTGATTGCGACGGCTCCCGCTCTGCTGATCGCCGTATTTCTTCCGCTCGGCGTGCTGGATTACGTTCAGATCGGCGCGGGTGCGCTTTCGATCATTCTTGTCATCGTCGTTCTACCCGCATATCAAAATGCCGTCAAAAATCCGAAAGAAAGACTTTTGCTCGGTAAATGCTCGGGTAATCAGTTTATGATTGCGGCGGTTGCTAGTGCTGTTATTCTGATGGCTGTTTCTTCGTTTATCCCGATCGCCTGATCGCGTCAGAATTCAACTTATTTCACGCATGAATTTACTTAAAAGGCTGACGCCTTTTGTTTTGCTTTGCAAAACACAGTAAATTCGTCAATGTTTATGCAGCTGTCTTTAGGACAGCGGAATGGAGTTTATATGAAAATTGCATTGATCTCGCCTGCGGGCGCCATGCACAGATACAACGGAATGTTTCACAAGGGCTTGCACTACGCGCCCATTACCCTGGCGCTCCTTGCCGCGCTCGTGCCGAAGGAGCTGAACGCCGAGGTCGTGATCTACGACGAGACCGCGGAGGCGATCCCGCTCGACACCGATGCCGACGTGATCGCCATCACCTGCATTACGGGAACCTCATCCAGATGCTATAAATACGCCGATTATTTCAGATCTCTCGGAAAGACCGTGCTTCTCGGCGGCGTTCATCCCTCGCTTTGCCCCGACGAGGCGGCGGCGCACGCCGATGCCATTCTGACGGGGCTTGGCGAAAAAAGCTTTCCGCAGGCGCTCCTCGATATCCGCGACGGTACGCTCAAGCCGCGCTATCACGGAGGCGGATGCGCGGAGATCGGCGGCAGGCCTCTGCCGAGAAAGGACCTGCTCAACAAGAAAAAATACATTACGCTCAATACCGTCGAGGCGGTGCGTGGCTGTAACCACACTTGCACCTTCTGTGCCTACCCTGCCGCATTCGGTCAAAGAGTCCTCACCCGTCCCGTAGAAGACGTCATCGCAGAGATCAAGTCCTTCAAGGGGAAGGAGGTCATCTTCCCCGACGTGAATCTGATCGCGAATACTGCCTATGCAAAAGAGCTGTTCACGGCGATGATCCCGCTGAAAAAATGGTGGATGGGACTGACCACCACCGCCATCGGTCACAACGACGAGCTTCTCGACATTTTTCAGAAAAGCGGATGCAAGGGCTTGCTCATCGGCTTTGAATCGGTCAATCAGGCAACCCAGCAAGGCATCCGTAAGGGCGTGAACCGCGTAGAGGAATACAAGGCGCTGATGGATAAGCTCCACCGCAAGGGCATCATGGTCATGGGCTGCTTTGCCTTCGGCGCGGACGAGGACGGTCCCGACGTATTCAAGCGCACGGTTGACCTTTGCCTCGAAGCGAAAATTGACCTGCCGCGCTTTTCGATCATCACGCCCTTCCCCGGAACGGCATTTTACCGTGAGCTGGAAGCTGAGGGACGTATCGTGGAGCACGATTTCGCCATGTACGACGTGGAGCACTGCGTCTATCAGCCGAAGCAGATGACCAAAGAGGAGCTGGAGGCAGGCATCGCGTGGGCGTGGAAGGAAACGTATTCGTGGAAGAATATTTGGAAACGCCTTGACCTGACCAAGTTCCGCACCGTCAAGAGCATCTATATGCTCGTCAATATCGGATACCGAAAATACGCAAAGGAATTTGAAATCTTCGGCGCCGACGTGATGGCGGATAACAGCGACATTCCGGAGGTAAAGAAGGATGAAAATTCTGTTTATCACACCGTATGACAATAATTACAGATACAAAAGCGCATTTACAAAATCACTCAGTTATATGCCGTTGACCATGCCTTATCTTGCCGCGCTTACCCCCGAAGAATACGGTGCGGAATTCAAAGCAATCGACGAGGGCGTGCAAAGGATCAACTATGAAAAGCTTGACTTTTACGATATCGTTGCCATAACGGCGGTTACGTCCTCGGTCAAACGCGGATACGAGCTCGCCGCTTATTTCAGAGAAAAGGGAAGCTATATCGTCATGGGCGGGCATCACGTCACGCTCTGCCCCGAGGAAGCGGCAGAGCACGCAGATACCGTGATGACGGGCCCTGCCGACAGAACGTGGCGTGCGTTTCTCGAGGATTACGCAAACGGCGCTCCGAAGAAGCGTTACGACGGAGAGCACTGTGATATCGGCGCGGCAAACGTGATACCCAGACGGGATCTGATGCAAAAGAGCAAATATATCTTCGCACCCACCGTGATCGCCAATTTCGGCTGTAGGAATCACTGTGAATTTTGCGTGATCAATTCCTTTTGGGGCGGCAAACACAGCGCGAGGAAGATCGGGGACGTTATCGAGGAGATCCGATCGCTGAAAAGCAAGTATATTCTGTTTCTCGATCCGTCGCCGACCTCTGATCCTGCGTATGCAAAAGCCTTTTTTGAAGCGCTGATCCCGCTGAAGATCAAGTGGGCAGGACTTTGCACCACCGACGTCTGTGAGGATCATGCGCTTTTTGATCTGATGATCAGAAGCGGGTGCATCGGAATCCTGATGGGGTTTGAGACCTTTTCCGAGGACAGCCTGCGGGAAAGTCATAAGAAAAACAAAATCGAGCAGTACAAGGCGGCGGTGGATCAGTTCCATCAAAACGGTGTCAGCGTGCTCGGCACGTTTATGCTGGGCTTTGACGGCGACACAAAGGAAAGTATTCTGAAAATGCCCGATTATATCGAGGAGATCGGCGTTGATATTCCCAGATTTGCGATTCTGACACCGTATCCGAACACACCTACTTACGGAAGGCTTGACGCCGAGGGACGTATCCTATCAAAGGATTGGAACGATTATGACAGCATTCACGCCACATTTGAACCGAAGAATTTTACGGCACGGGAGCTTGAAGAAATGCTCGTATCCGTTTCGAACGAGTGTTACACGTGGAAGCGCATTTGGAAAAGAGCCGTGCGCAACCGCTACGGCGGACTGCTCAAGCTCGGCGTGAATCTCGGATTCAGAATATACAACAAAAAGGTAGCCAAAACGCTGAGAAAGGATTGGAGCAAACAAGCATGAAAATTACCTTTATTCTCCCCGCCATCGGCAAAAAGACGGGGCAAAAGTATCTCAAAAGCTGGCTGATGGAGCCGCTGACGGTCGCTGTGCTGAACTCGATGATCCCCGAAAGATTCGAGCGCGAGTTTTTCGACGACAGAATCGAAAATATCAATTATGAAACCGAAACCGACGTCGTTTTCATCACCGTCGAGACCTATACCGCCAAACGCGCTTATTTTATCGCGGGCGAGTTCCGCAAGCGCGGCAAAAAAGTCGTTTTGGGCGGTTATCACGTCACGCTTTGTCCAGAGGAGGCAACCCTGTACGCCGACAGCATTATGGTCGGCAACGCGGACGGTATCATTTCCGATGTTCTTTCTGATCTTGAAAACGGAACGCTTCAGAAAAGATACGACGGCGGCGCTTGCATTATGTATAAAATGCCCGACAGAAGCGTTTACGCCGACAAAATGAAGAAATATCTGCCCGTATCTCTGGTGGAAACGGGGCGCGGCTGTTACCATAACTGCGAATTCTGCTCCATCGCGGGATATTACCGCCAATGCTACATACACAGAGAGGTCGCGGATATAATCGCAGAGATCAAATCCTGCAAGCATAAGATCTTTTTCTTCGTGGATGACAGCATTTTTTCCGACAAGGCGTTTGCCAAAGAGCTCTTTGAAGAACTGAAAAAGCTGGATATCATCTGGACGACGCAGATCACCCTTGATATTGCGAAAGATGACGAAATGCTTCGCTTGATGAAGGAAAGCGGCTGTGAAATGGTGCTGATCGGCTTTGAATCCATCGAAAGCGATAATCTGAAGCAGATGAATAAGGGCTGGTCTGAAAAGCTCGGGGAGAGGGAAGAGCTGATTCAGAAGATCCATGAAGTTGGTATCGGCATATATGCCAGCTTCGTATTCGGCTTTGACTCGGACAACGAGGATACCTTCAAGGCAACGCTTGAATTTTGCGAGAAGCATCAATTCTTCGTGGTGGCATTCAACCACCTGCTTATCTTCCCCAATACCAAAACCTACGAATCCTTTAAGGCTGACGGTCGCTTGATCTCGGAAAAATGGTGGCTTGAAAAGGGTTATACCTTCGGAACAGTCACGTTCAACCCCAAGCAGATCACCTCCGAGCATCTTCGCGCCTGCTGTAAAGGCTACAGAAAGACGTATTTCAGCTTCCGTTCCATTTTCAAACGCGGAAGAACTATGCACAAGCGCAGCAAGGGCTTCTTGATCAACTTCGCTTATTGGGTGATCAATATTATTTTCCACTTTGAAATTGACAAGCGCTTCGGTATTCCGATCGGCGAAAATCTTGAGGAAAAGAAGAAATGAACGAATCGAAATACGCGGCATCCGCATCCGACGGCAAGGAGCTCCTGCGGATCCTGGAAAGCTCCGCCGCAAAGGGCAATATTGAACTGATCTATACCCGCCGCCCCGATGCCTATGAGTCCTATATGAAGGAATCCGGCGAGGCGCGCGTATTCATTTCAAGAGATGGCGAGCGCGCCGTCGGAACCTGCGCCGAGATCGTCAGGGAGGTCTATATCGGCGGAGAGGCAAAAAAAGCCGCCTACATCTGCGGACTGAAAAAGGATGCGGACTATGAAGGCGGCGTGGGATTTGGCGCAAGGTTTATAAGAGAGCTACAGCGTGATGACGTTGATTTTTATTACTGTTCCGTGGTCGCTGAAAATACGGACGCGCGCAAAATGTTTGAAAAAAGCAGACGGCTTCTTGAAATGAACCACATATCGGGGTACAAAACCTATATCATGAGCCCAAGAGTCAGAATAAAAGCCCCAAAGCGCGAGCTGATATTCAGACAGGCAAACGAAAGTGACAGAAGGAAGCTGATCGGTTTTCTCAACACCGAGGGAAAGAAAAGGGATATGTTTCCCGTAATAAAAACGCTCGATGAGTTTTACAATTTGAGCGCAGAGGACTTCTATCTGCTCCTTGACGGAGAGAGAATAGTTGCAGCCGCGGCGCTTTGGAAGCAGACGGAGTATAAGCAATACGTTGTAAAGAAATACAGAGGGATCATGCGGCTTGCGCGGGTGGCGAATCCGATACTCTCAGCACTTCGGTATATAAGGCTTCCGAAAGAGAACGCGCCCCTTGACTTCCCGATGCTGTCATTCTTCCTCTGTGAAAACGACAGCGAGGAGTATTTTAGGATATTTCTTAGCGAGATCAAGCGGGAGATCGCAAAGGCGTACGGAATGTTTGTCATCGGTCTGAACGAGGGGCATTTTGCATTCCCGATTTTGGAAAAACTTCCGAGCGTCAGCTTTGAAACGAATCTGTATGAGATCAGATTTCCGTGGAGCGGGCAAAAATATAAATCACCCGATCCGCAAAGATCCTTTTTTGAGTGCGGATTACTGTAAAAAGAATAGGCTGAGTCAAGTGCTTTCTAAAAAGCTTTTGACTCAGCTTGTTTTCTTGCTTACGGTGCAGTGAACAAAGAAAAATCCGAACCCCACCATCGTGTGATAAGGTTCGGATTATCGCCGCCGCTCTCCGATTCTTGTGAGCGGCAACTTGCCGCTGGTGCCGGTGGCGGGACTTGAACCCGCACGATGTTGCCATCAATGGATTTTGAGTCCACCTCGTCTGCCAGTTCCAACACACCGGCGTGTGTCGTCAAACGACTAAGTAAGTATAGCATACTTTTATGGAAAAATCAAGACCTTTTCACAAAAAATATATAAAAAATGTGTTAATAGTGAATACTGAAAAATGGGACGCAGTGTAAAAGCGTTAGTATTGACAAGACGGTGGCAATATGGTATAATGAGGTGAAAAACAAATAAAAAAAGGAGCGGATGATCATGGAATACAGAGCAAACGGCGCAAGATACGCGGACATGAAATATAACCAATGCGGAGAGAGCGGACTCAAGCTTCCGGCAGTATCTCTCGGACTTTGGCATAATTTCGGCGATACGGGTAATTTTGAAAATATGTGCAAGATGTGCTTTACCGCCTTCGATAACGGTATAACACACTTCGACCTGGCGAATAATTACGGTCCCGAAGCAGGAAGCGCGGAGAAAAACTTCGGAAGAATAGTCTCACAGCACATGAAGCAGTACCGCGACGAGATGCTGATAAGCACCAAGGCGGGATATTATATGTGGCAAGGTCCTTACGGCGATCTGGGAAGCAGAAAATATCTGCTCTCAAGCCTTGATCAGAGCCTTAAACGTATGGGGCTTGAGTACGTCGATATATTCTATCATCACAGAATGACTCCCGAAACGCCTCTATATGAGACTATGGGCGCGCTTGATACGGCTGTCAAAAGCGGAAAAGCGCTTTACGCAGGACTTTCAAACTACGACGGCGAGACTATGAAAAAAGCCGCGGAGATATTGACCGAGCTCCGCTGTCCCTTCGTAATAAATCAGAACAGTTATTCGATATTTAACAGAACTGTGGAAAGAAACGGAATTTTAGACGCGGCTATAGAAAAGAAAAAGGGAATGATAATCTTCAGTCCCCTCGCTCAGGGTCTGCTTACGGATAGATACCTCAGCGGTATTCCGAGCGATAGCCGTATGAAGACGGATGGAAGATTTTTGAACGAAAAGTCGCTTTCTGAGGATAAGCTTAAAAGGATCCGCAAACTGAACGACCTTGCGGCTTCAAGAGGCCAGAGTCTGGCGCAGATGGCACTTGCTTGGGTTTACAGTAACAAGGCGGTCACGGGCGTACTCATCGGCGCATCCAAGCCGGAGCAGATACTGGATAATATCGGTATGCTGAAGAATACCGCATTTACCGATGAAGAGCTGAAGCTGATCGACGAAATATCACTTGGCTAAAAGATTTCAATAACACGGGCTGAGCCTTAGCTTTCTGAAAAAGCTTTTGGCTCAGCCCATTTTTTATATCGTGCCGGTGATCCTGAGAATTCCAACGCCTGGGGTTATTACCCATACGCCGGTGTCGGGATCCTGCGCGTAGGTTGCGGCGGGAATGGTTATCTGCCCTGCTACCGTAGCGAACTGCCCCGTTGCTTCATCGTAGGTGTAGTTTACGCCTTCGGTCCAAGTCTCGTTATTAAACGTAACGGTTATACCGTTCAGAATGGGGTTGAAGGTGTCCGTTACGATAATATCGTCGGTTGCGACGGCGGCGGTATTACCCGTATTCTCGATAATGAAGGTATAGGTCAGCTGACCGTTTTCAACTACTGCGGAAGGACATATCGCCTTACTGATGGAGAGTACGGCGATATCCTCCGTTTCAATGGTCGCGGTAACGGTAATAGGTGTCGAAAGACCGCCTCCGCTGACGGTCGCCTCGTTCACGATAGTCGCGTCAACGCCGAAGGGCGCGAACTGATTGACAGCCGCCTCGTAAATGATCAGAGCGTTACCGTTTGCGGGAACGGTTATACCGCTTACGGTAAGGGGAGGACCTGCCTGAGCGACAGGCGTTGCCTGCAGAACTCCGTTGCTGAAATAGCGGAGAGAATCTTCAACGTAAGTCAGGGGATATAGGGTGGTAGCGCCCGATTCGTAAGCGCCGAGATTATCCGTTACGGTAAGATCGGTATAAGGCAGAGTGCCTGTATTAACTATGCTGATAAGGTAGGTTATTCTGTCATCAGGTCTGTATTCTGCTCTGACAGCTGTCTTAGTTGCGGATAATACCTCAAGCAGCTCGCCCGAAACAACGTTGGAATTGGTCACGGTGTTGTTGTAGGAAAGGGTTGCTTGGTTAAAAAACACAGCCATTTTGTTTTCTGTTCCTTTCATATATTGCAAGCTGTAAATACCTGCATTCTCAGTATATGCGTAAGGCGCGTGCAGTGTTAAATTCAACTTGCGAAAATTTCCGTAACGTATTGCAAAATTTAAAAAAATGGTGTATAATGTAACCGAAACAAACTTTTTGAAAGGAAGATGAGAATGAAGATATTGTTTCTGGGAACGGGCGCGGCAGATACGAAGATCGAAAGATACCAAAAGGGCGAATTTATAAGACGGTATTCTTCGGCGTTGATCGACGGAGAGCTGCTCATCGATCCGGGACCGCACGTATTCCACTTCGCGGAAAACGAAGGAAGACCGAACGCGCTTGACAATGTGAAAAACATCATCGTAACACATAGCCACCGCGATCATTTTTGCGAGGAAACGGTATATAGGCTGTCGCAAAAACGAAAAATAACTCTGTGGGCAGACCCGGTCTGTAAGGATATGCTTGCGGAAAAGTACGGCGAAAGCATTTTTGAGAACGTAGCTTTTGTTGAAACCGCGGTAAGAAAGAGCTATGAGATAGGCGGATATAAGGTCCTTCCGCTCAGAGCGAATCACTATACGGGCAAGGACGCGGAGACCGCCAGAGTCTACATAATAGAAAAGGACGGGCGCGAGCTGTTTTACGGAACGGATACGTCCGGTTATCCAACGGAGAGCTGGAATATCCTCAGAAAGCATCCGATAAATCTTATGGTAATGGAGCTGACCTGCGGCAAGAAGGCGTACGACGATTTCAGGATATTCGAGCACACCACTCTGGAGCTTCTGGAGTTTATGATGCGTGTTATCAAAAAATACGGATATTTTGCGCAGGACGTCAGATACGTTACCACACACATGGCGGTAACGCTCCACGAGCCGCATGAGGAGCTTAAAGAAACTCTCGGAGCTCTCGGAATAGTCCCGGCGTACGACGGTTTTGAAACCGAAGTGTAATAGAGTCAATTAAGAAAGGACATTTGAATCATGAAAAAGATAAAAAATACGGTATGGGGAATAGTTCTGATAGTCATAGGCGTCATCGTTGCGCTGAACGCGCTGAAGATAACGAACATCGATCTGTTTTTCGACGGATTCTGGACGCTGTTTATCATCATTCCTTGCTTTATAGGAATCTTTACGGAAAAAGATAAAAAGGGAAACCTTATCGGACTTGTCATCGGAGTTCTGCTCCTTCTTGCATGCCGCGATCTTCTTGAAACCACTTTTGTCAAGGGCAAAGTGTGTATGTTTACAAAATCTTAACAAAAGTTTATGTGTTCCTTATAATAAGAGCTACGCCGATACATTTCG
>SVSQ01000031.1 GCA_015064245.1 Oscillospiraceae bacterium
GGTATCAGTTGATGGGGGAAAACTTTCTTGCTTTTAACGCTCTCGGTGTTTTTGACAGCAAGCTTTGGACTTCAAACCAAGCGTGGAAAGATAGCACCGAAAATGCTGAGCATCCACTAACAATAAATAAAGCGGAAAATATCATTCTTGAGGAGCAATTAAGCGGTTGGCAAAACAATTTATTCGTACATAAGTTAGATGACGTAACAGGCGAAGCGGCAGAAGTTTTAGCCGACATACGATCATTCGAAAACGGGATCTACGTTCCGCTATTTTCATCAGGAAAGTTATATTTACATCCCGAAGTACAGTTCCATGCAACACGGTATATAAACGGTTTTGCTACCAACGAAAAAGTCAGCATATGGGGAAAAGAATGGACATCTAAAAACGTTGATATTTATGAGTTTTCAAAAGCCCGCTTCACTAAAGAAGATATGGACAAATTGCCTGATCTTGCTTCTGCCTTTGAGGCAGTAAAAGTCGCTTTAACTGACGGAGTGATTACTCCGCCACACTTTGATAATAATGAAAAACTCAGAAAAACAACAAGCAGTGTTTTCGGATGGTATGCCAAGACGGAAAAAAGCGTTGTCGGGATCATCAGAGTTAATTGGCAGTTTTACTCGGAAAATCACAAATTTTACTATGACGATTCATATTATATCATTGAATACGGTTCTGACAAGTACAAGGAAATCGACCGCGATACACTGCTGAAAAAGCTTGGTGAATACGAAACTACTTATATTTTTGACGGAAAATACGACAAAAACGGAAAGATCTTCGATGAGGTTATAATTTGCCCATAAGCAAAAACGGTGCTGTTCATACTCAGCACCGTTTTTTATTTACACCTTAAATCTTCTTGCGTATCCGCATTTTCTGCAAAGCTCCTCGCAAGCTTTTTTGTTGTTAAACCCTTCTGCCATATCGGTTGCGCGCTCGCAGGAGAGTATCTCTTCCGCCGAGCTTTCAAATATATTGCCGAGCGCTATCTCCCCTTCTCTGTCAAGGCAACAGGGAATGACAGTTCCGTCGCACAGTATACCGAAATGGTCTTTAAGTCCATAACAGAAAACGCTGTCTCCGCGGTCGTCCGCCTGCATATCGGGCCACTCGAACCGCTCGCCGTATTCAAGGTGGAGCTTATCGCGAATCCGCGCGCCGCGTTTGCCGTAGCTCCATTCGTCCGTAAAGTAGGATTTCAGCATCTCGGCTATGTCGATATTTCTGCCGCCGTCGAAGCCGTTGTTCCAAAGTCTGAGGACTGTCAGAACTCCGCTTTTCGACGCCATATCAGCAAAAGCTATGCAGGAATTTATGTACTTTTTATACTGCTCCTCGCTTCCGTCCTCGAAGCTGTGGACGGATACGTTCACCTTATAAACGCCCGCCTTTACTATCTCCTCTCCCCTTTGGTCAAGGAGCGTTCCGTTGGTGGTCACGGCTATCTTGAAGCCTTTTTCCTTACCGAGCGCAATAAATTCCGCTATATCAGGATGTGTAAGCGGCTCGCCCATAACGTGAAGATAGACGTACTCGGTGACGTTTTTCAGCTTATCGAGTATTACAGAAAACTCCGAAAGCGTCATTCTTTTAGGAGCGCGGACAGTTCCCGGGCAAAAGGAGCAATTTCTATTGCAAATGTTGGTTATCTCAACGTAAACTCTTGAATATTTCATACATATTTCTCATCTCGAAACAAAATGCTTTATCTCGCCGCCAAGCGAGTATATCTCTTTTTTCAAAAATTCAGGATAAATAGTGACGTTTTGTATCTCGTCTATCGGCATCCAACCGAGGACTACGTCAGCATTATCCTTATGCGACTGGAATTCTCCGTTATCGACTATATCGTAACCGTCGCAAATGGAAATAAGGTAATAGAACGCAAGATTATGAGCCTGTTTTCCCTTCCATTCCCAGAAACATTCCTCGCTCCAAAGAAGCTTTTCGCATCTTATCTTAGCGCCTGTTTCTTCGAGGTATTCGCGTTTAAGACCGTCTTCAAGCGTCTCGCCAATTTTTATATGCCCGCCGGGAAGTGCGTATTCAGTGCCGTCCTTATCCCTCTGCACGAGAAGCTTGCCATTACGGACAAGAACCCCTACTGTTCTTACGTCACAAATGTAGTTTTCACCTGCAAAAAGCCAATCTATATTCATAGGTTTCTCCATACTTTTTACACCTCATCCGCCTCGCTATGCTCGGCACATTCTCCAACCGGAGAAGGCTCAATAATTAGAGTATTTAAAACAATTATATCACATTTAAAGCGCTATGTCAACAAATTAAACCGTAAATTCATCTTTTTACTTGACAAGCGGTTTTTTTCGTGTTATACTGTTTTTAAATAAAAATAAGGCTCTTTGTAGAATGAAAAAAGAACTAACGCAAAAAGAACAGATCACCTATTCCATAAACAAGAAATTCCGCAAAACTATCTGGAATCCGTTTATTGAATCCGTAAAAACCTACAAGCTCATATGCGACGGTGACAAGATCGCCGTATGCATTTCCGGCGGAAAAGACTCTCTGCTGATGGCAAAGCTGATGCAGATGCTTCAAAAGTATTCGGAGATACCATTCGAGCTTGAATATATCGTTATGGATCCCGGATATCTTCCCGAAAACCGACAGAAGATAATCGCAAATGCTGAACTGCTTGACATTGATATAAAGATTTTTGACAGCGACATTTTTTCTTCCGTTGAAAACGTCAAAAACTCACCTTGTTATCTCTGCGCCAGAATGCGTCGCGGTTATCTTTACGAATTTGCTCAGTCACTCGGCTGCAACAAGATAGCCCTCGGTCATCATCTTGACGACGTTATCGAAACCACGGTAATGGCTATGTTCCACGGGGCTCAGCTTCAAGGTATGCTTCCAAAGCTTCGAAGCACCAATCATCCCGGTATGCAGCTGATCCGTCCGCTGTATATGGTCTCCGAGGAAGCCATCTGCGCTTGGCGTGATTACAACGGTCTTGAATTTCTGCAGTGCGCCTGCCGTTTCACCGAGGGCGTTGCAAACGAGAGTATTTCAAGCAAACGCGCCGAGACCAAAAAGCTCCTTGCGGAGCTTAAAAAGGAAAACCCTCTGATCTGCCAAAATATTTTTAATTCGCTTCACAACGTCTGTCTTGATACCTTCTGCGGCTACAAAACGGACGGTGTAAGATATGATTTCAACACTATTTTTGAAAAAGGAGATAATTAAATGTTTACAAATCTCGGACTTCAGCTCTATACCATAAGAGACTACATCAAAGACGAATACACCGTTAATGCCAGCTTCAAGAAGCTGGTCGAGCTCGGATACACCGAGGCTCACACCGCAGGCGCTCCCGTTCCTCACGAGATCCTTGCTGCAGCCGCAAAGGATCACGGCATCAAGATCATCGGTACTCACTTCGACTACGGAAAGATCGTTAACTCTCCCGCTGAAACCATCAAGATACACGATATGTTCGGAACCAAGAACATCGGTATCGGCGGTATGCCCGGTGACGCCCGCACAAGCTACGACGCGCTGATGAAATTCATCGAGACCTTCAACAAATCTGCTGAGATATACGCAAAGGAAGGCTTCAAGCTTACGTATCACAACCACTCCTTTGAATTCATACGCATAAACGAAAATAAGACAATAATGGACTATCTTTACGAGAATTTCGACAAAAATAATGTATCTTTCGTCCTTGACACCTGTTGGGTAGCTCACGGCGGCGCTGACGTTCGCTACTGGATGGAAAAGCTTGCAGGACGCATAGACATCCTCCATCTCAAGGATCTGCAGGCTTACTACGATAACAGCGGAAAGGTCACTACACGTCTCAAGGAGATCGGTAACGGCAACCTTTGGTGGGACGGCATCATAGAGACCGCTGAGAAGATCGGCGTTAAGCATTACATCGTCGAGCAGGACAATAACTGGATCGACGGATGTCCCTTCAAGGCGCTTGAATTCAGCAAGGAAACTCTTGCAAAATACATGAAATAATATCTGTCAAAGAGAAAGCCGCCGAGCGAGTTTGATCGCTTGGCGGCTCTTTTGCGTTATTCAAAACATATATTCGTTCCATCCCTTATATTATACACGAAATCATACTGTTTGTAAATAGAAAAACAGCGTCGGAGCAACGCTGTTTTCTTATTAAATATTATTTTTTGTATTCTGTGACTGTGAGGCTGATCGTAAGCTCTTCCGTTGTATAGGTCGTTCCCCAGAAGGATGCAGAAGACTTCGTATATCTTCTGACCACGAATTTTACCGTATCCCCTATCTTTACCGTATCAAGATAAGCGTTCACCAGCTCTGCGGATGTGAAGCTTATTCCGTCTATAGATACGATCTCGTCGTAGACCTTCAGTCCAGCCTTCTCCGCATCGGAGCCTGCTCTTACTTCCGTTATCCAGTTAGAGTTTCCTACGCTCTGAATATACGTTCCGTATTTTACTGTAACTCCAACGTTTGGTCTGCCGGTTACGTAGCCGTACGCGATAAGATCCTCGATTATCGGCTTTGCCGTATCGATCGGGATTGCAAAACCGATACCTTCAACGGCTTCGTCCGTATATTTTGCGTTGACTATACCGACCAGCTGTCCCGCAAGGTTGAACATCGCGCCGCCTGAGTTACCGGGGTTTACTGCCGCGTTGGTCTGAATGAGCGTCATCATATTGCCTTCAATTGATATCTGACGCGCGGTCGCGGAAACGATACCGTTTGACGCCGATCCGCCGAGCGAGCCGAGAGGATTACCGATGACCAGTATCTCCTCGCACACCATAAGGTCTCCCGAAATTCCTATCTTTGCAACGGATATCTCGCCCTTCGGCTCAATCTTGATAACCGCGATATCGGATTTCACGTCTGAACCAACCAGCTTTGCTTCGTATTCCGTTCCGTCCGCAAGCTTGACCGTCACCTTCATCGCGTCTTCGATAACGTGATGGTTCGTCACGATATATCCGTCCGCGCTGATTATTACTCCCGAGCCTGCTCCCGTGGTAACGTACTGCTGCATAAACGAGCCCGTCGTGATAAATTCGGTAGTGATCTCAACCACAGTATCTTTTGTAAGTGAGAAAACGGACGCGAGCTTATAGTGCTCCTCTGCGGGAACGGGCTCAAGCTTAAAGTCCTTATCGTTAAGATCGCCTTGTGCCGTACTGCTGCCCTGTTGGCTATCACCAGAAGGCTCTGCGCCCTCGTCGCCGCCCGGCTGATTTCCTCCACCGTCTACGATCTCACTGCCGTCATCAGGTGAACCGACGTATCCGTAAAGAGACGAGAAAACGTATATCACCGATACTGCAAGGGCTACCATGACCACGAGTATTATCAGAACCGAGCCGATGCCGCTTTTGCTTTTTCGCGGTCCGCCGCCGTAAGGAGAGCTGCTCGGCGGAGAATTAAAATATCCGTTTCCGCCATTATAGCCGTAACCGTTATTTCCTCCGTACGGATCGTATCCGCTTCTGTTCTGCTGATAACCGCCGTTATAGCTGCTGTAGCCCGAATACCCGTTATTCTGCGGGGGCTCGTCATTACGCTCCGCTTTTGGCTCTGCGCCTTCGCTTGCGCCGTCTTTATTTTCATATTCAAAATCTTTTTTATTATCTTCCATAAAGCTTTTGCCGCCTTTCTTCTTATTTTACGACTTGATTATACAGCTTCAATGTGACAGTTTTTTGAAGGTCTTCTAAAAATGAAGCGAATTTTTGATGTATAATCTTATTCTATTTTTTTCATTTTTACATGCGTTATTTTTTGCATATACTATTTGAGCATAGACTATTTTTGAATTTTCAGAATGGAGTTAAGTTTGCAAATAAATTTTCAAACACACCTTTTGAGCCGTAAATCATGGCTCAAATTTGCCCAAGGGCAAATTCTTTTGCAAAGAGTATATAGTGAATATTTTAACTATATCAAAAGTATCACACAACTTTGCGTGAGCAAAGTTTTTCACAAAACGCTATTTGGCGTAAGAAAGGAATGATCATAATAATGAAAAGAAAATATTTGATTTTTGCGCTGTGCGTATTATTCTCATTAACTATGATATTTAATACCTCTATCCCCGTTTTTGCGGATCTATCCGAAAACGCGGCATACAACTGGTACACCAAGCGAAACGACACTCATACTCTCTCCCCTCTTGATAAAAACCTCTCTTTTATTTCGGAGTATAACGCCGTTTACGGAGATACAAAAGCATCTGAACGCGGAGACAAGGTAATTTACCTCACCTTTGACGCGGGGTACGAGAACGGAAACGTTGAAAAGATACTGAACGTGCTGAAAAAACACGGCGCTCCCGGAGCTTTTTTCGTGCTTGAAAACCTTATCAAGCGAAATCCCGATCTTATACGAAGGATGCACGACGACGGACATCTGATCTGCAATCATACTCTGACTCATCCCGACATGACCAAGCTCACAGACAGAGGGCGTTTTGCCGCTCAGTTGAACGGCTTGCGCGATTGTCTGAAGCAGGAGACGGGGATCGATATGGCAAATTATTACCGCCCACCCGAGGGAAAATTCTCCAAGCAGAATCTTAAATACGCGGAAGATATGGGATATAAGACCGTTTTTTGGAGCTTCGCTTACGCCGACTGGGACAACAACGATCAGCCCTCCGAGCAGTACGCTGTAAAAAAGATCCTTGACAACGCTCATCCCGGTGAGATAATGCTTTTGCATCCAACGTCCTCTACAAACGCAATTATCCTTGATACGGTACTGACTTCGCTCAAAGCAGACGGTTATCGCTTTGCGTCCCTTGACGAGTTGAAATGAAGCGCACGCTCTCATTATTTGCAGCAGCTCTGGTGATCTTCTCTCTCAGTATTTCGGGAAGCGCTCTCGAGCAGTCTTCGCCCGTATGGAGCAGCTACGGAAAGCGGGATAACGTATATTCCCAAGTCAGCACAGATGAAAAAGCTATCGCTCTTACCTTTGACGACGGACCGCATCCTAAATACACCGCTCAGATACTTGATATATTAAAGGAATACGGCGTTAAAGCCACGTTTTTCGTCATAGGAAAGAATGCTGAGCTTTGCAAGGACGTCGTAAAGCGCTGCGCGGAGGAAGGTCACGAGATCGGAAATCACACCTACACTCACGCCACCGCCGACGCCTGCAGTTACGAGACTATGAAGGAAGAGATCGGGAAAACCGAGCGGATAATAACCTCTCTGACGGGAAGTACGCCCTATCTTTTCCGCCCGCCGACGGGTCTATGCAATCAGAACACCGTATCCCTTTCCAAGGAGCTTGGCTTCAAGACGATAGTCTGGAACGTCGACACGCGGGACTGGGCGCATACGAGAACAGAAAGGATAATCAGCTCTGTTCTCGGAAACGTCAAAAGCGGTTCTATAATCCTTATGCACGATTATATCGATCCGCCATCCTACACTCCCGAAGCTCTGCGGGTAATTATTCCCGAGCTGATAGCGCGCGGCTACACCTTCGTAACGGTAAGCGAGCTGCTTGAACTTGATATATAAAAATAACGCTCTTGTTCTTACATTCAGTAAAAAAACAAGAGCGTTTTTATTCTTTTTCTTACAGCATCGTAAGCGCGGTGATCCCTGCGCAGACGATGATATTGATCACCGTTCCGAAGAGAAAATATCCCGTTTTCAGCTTCGATCTCTTG
The DNA here is from genome assembly GCA_015064245.1 of Oscillospiraceae bacterium. GTDB lineage: Bacteria > Bacillota > Clostridia > Oscillospirales > CAG-272 > SIG673. Next base: position 7,682 of record SVSQ01000031.1, read on the forward strand.
ACGATAAAGAAGTTTACGTAAAAGGCTATAGCGGCAAATATAACACCTACGATCGCAATCGCTATAACCGAGTTATCCGTAAGCGCTCTGATGGGCCACAGAATGAGAAATCCGATGGCGCCGAGAATGATGTTGAATATTGCCGTAAAGCCGAAAAATCTTCCGTTTGCTTTCATTCCGTTTTTGCTCCTATTCATATTTATTACCGTAATTATACCACATATAATTTAATTTTTCAAGCAGTAATTTTTAATAAATTGTATTGCATTTTGAAAAGCGGTATGTTATAATTACACCAGAAAAATACTTATCGGAGGATCGACCAATGATATCAAATAAAACAGTCAAAGAAATCTACGGAAAAACGCCGTTCTATAAAAACAGAACGGAAACCGATACTCTTTTCGCTCTCCCCGATGGAAGCGTATCGCTGAAAGGCAATCTCGATCACGCGATCCGTTTCATTGAAGATTATCAGCTTATGTCTCCCGAGCTCTGGGCAAGATTCGTAACTCAGTTCAGAAATACCTCTCCGAAAGCCGACGACCACGACGACGGCTGGAGAGGCGAATATTGGGGCAAAATGATGCGCGGCGCCTGCTTTACATACGGCTACACTCAAAACGAAAAGCTTTACGAAATTCTTTGCGATACCGTGCGCGACATGATGTCCACTCAGGACGAAAACGGACGAATTTCCAGCTATTCCTACGAAAAGCAATACCGCGGCTGGGATATATGGGCAAGAAAATACGTTCTGCTCGGTATGCAATATTTTATCGAGATCTGCAAGGACCGAAAATTCATTGACGAGATAGTTCGGTGCATGAGAGGTCAGGTGGATTACCTGATCTCCACAATCGGTCTTGAAAGCGAGGGAAAAATCCTCATCACCAAAGCGACGAGCCACTGGAGAGGTATGAATTCCAGCTCGCTTCTTGAGCCTATAGTCCGTTTTTACAATATCACGGGCGAACAGAAATACCTTGATTTTGCGACGTATATTGTTGATTGCGGAGTAATTTCAGACGAAAATGTCAGTATTTTTGAGATGGCGTACGAAGATAAGATAGATCCGTATCAATATCCCGTTGTAAAAGCCTACGAGATGATGAGCTGCTTTGAAGGTCTGCTGGAGTATTACAGAGTTACCAAGATCGAAAAGTGGAAGACGGCGCTCATCAACTTTGCAAACCGCGTTCGCCTCACCGAGATCAGCGTCATAGGCTCATCGGGATGCACTCACGAGCTCTTTGACCACACTCTCGTCCGTCAGGTGAACACGATGTATAACGGAGTTCTGCAGGAGACCTGCGTAACGGTCACCTGGATGAAGTTCTGCTTCCAGCTCCTCTCTCTAACGGGTGATTCCCGTTTTGCCGACGAGATCGAAAGATCCACCTATAACGCTCTGATGGGCGCTATCAACTTCAACAAGCTGGAAAAGAACGGAGGTCTGCCCTTCGACAGCTACAGTCCCCTTCTCTTCAATACCCGTTTAAGAGGCATAGGCGGTAAGAAGACAATGGCTGACGGCTCATTCTACGGCTGCTGCGCTTGCATAGGAGCGGCGGGAACGGGTATCATCGGCAAAGCGGCGGCTATGATGTCGGATAAGGGTATCGCCGTAAACACGTATTCAAACGGTACGGTTTCCTACAAAACGCCCGCTGGCGAGGAGATGTCTCTCAGTACCGTTACAGACTATCCCGCAAGCGGCAAGGTCACATTTACCGTTATGAACGATACGCGTGAAAGCTCTGAGATAGCTCTCCGAATCCCGGAATGGTCGGAAATTACGTCTGTTACTGTAAATGGCGTAAGCGTTTCCGTAAAACCGGGTGAATACGCGCGATTTGAAAATATATGGAAAAAAGGCGACGTAATAACCCTGGTTCTTGACGTGAGATGCCGTCTGATAGAAGCAACTCCCGATCCCAAGGACGAAAATTCAGGATATCACGTTTCTCTGCGCCGCGGTCCTCTTGCTCTTGCCAGAGACAAGAGACTGAAGGGCGATATAGAATCCGTCGTTTTATTCAGCGAAGGCTCCGACGGCGCCGTTCCCTGCGAGCTAAACGATTGCGCTGATTTCGAGCATTTCTATTCATTTACGGTAACCGAATCAAACGGAAACAAGATCGATATGGTTGATTACGCATCCGCAGGCAGGACCTGGGACGAGGAATCTCTCACTACCGTCTGGATGCCGACAAAGAACTATTGGTCGGTGGACTTAAAGAAGCCCATCAACATCGTTTCACCTAACTCCTGGAACAGCTCCGATATCCGTTTCGGATTTGTGATAAACAAGGACGGATACGTTGGTATCAGTACGGAAAGCGCCGACGTATTCACGCTTGAAGCGGTCGGCGCAAACGGAGACTACAAGATAAAGACCTCCTCGGGCAAATACCTTGACATATCTCCGGACGGAGAAAAGCTCATAGTTTCGGAGAGCGGAAGCATCTTTACCGTAAAACTATACGCTCAAAACAGATATAAGATATTCGACTGTAAGGGACGCGCGGTAGTAGGATCAAACGATCCGGTAAGAAAGCCGCTGATCAGCTTTGAGTCCCCTTCCTTTGCAACGATACAGATCGTAAGATTCGAGCAAGTGTAAAGAAAGGTAAAAATCATGGTAGATTTCAAAAAATACGGAATAGTCCCCTTCGGCGCGCTTCCGACGGAAAGGCAGTTAAATCATTTCTACATTGGAAAAAAGGCGTTTTTTCACTTCGGAGTCAACACCTTTTCCGAGCTTGAATGGGGCAATGGCAACGAAAACGAGAGCTCATTCGATCCATCTGAGCTTGATATAAGACAGTGGATACGTTCCATAAAAGCCGCAGGCTTCAAGCTTGCGATCATCACGGCAAAGCATCACGACGGCTTCTGTCTTTGGCCTTCAAAATATACCGAGCATTCCGTTAAAAACAGTCCGTATAAAAACGGAAAGGGTGACGTCATACGGGAGTTCACCGACGCTTGCCGCGAATACGGAATGAAGATAGGTCTCTATATCTCGCCTTGGGACAAAAACTCCAAATATTGGGGCAAGGCTGAATACAGCGATTATTACGCCCTTCAGCTCACGGAGCTTGTCACCGAGTACGGCAAGATCGACGAGATCTGGTGGGACGGCGCGGGAAGCGCCGATACCGTTTACGACTGGGGACACTGGGCGTATATCGTCCGCGAGCATCAGCCCGACGCCGCTATCTTCGGTTCGATGGGCGCTTACGAGTACATCGATATGCGCTGGGTCGGAAACGAGCAAGGCTACGCAGGTGAAACGAATTTCTCATGCATAGAGCGCGAGATAATCAAAGCGGAAATAAGAGATATTCTCAATCAAGGACAGGCGGGGGCGTCATGCTTCGTCCCATCGGAGACCGACGTATCTATCCGTCCGGGCTGGTTCTACCATAAGGATCAGGACGAAAAGGTGAAGAGCGTTTCCCACATAAATAAGATCTGGTTCGAGTCCGTCGGAAGAAACTCCATGATGCTGCTTAACTTCCCTCCGGACAGACGCGGTCTTCTCTGCGATAAGGACGTCGAAAACGCGATTCTCTCCCACCGATGCATATCTAAAATGCTTGCAGTAAACTTCGCGCGCGGCGCAGATATAACCGCAAGCTCCGTCATTTGCCCCGAATGCTCGCCCGAAAAGGCGGTATTTGACGAGAGTGAGCTTTTCTACGCGTCAAAGGAAGATACCTGCTCTATAGACATCGTTCTGCCGAAAGCGGAAAGAATAAACGTCCTTGCTCTCGGCGAGCTTATCGAAGCGGGCGAGAGGATAACCGGCTTTAAGATCGAGGATCTTTCGGACGGCGAGCCCTCTCTTCTCTACGAAGGTACGTCAGTCGGCTTTTATAAAGCGGTAAAGCTCCCCGAGGGCTACTACAAGCATTTGCGCCTTACGGTGACCGCCGCCTTTGCTCCGCCCGTCATCAGAACTCTCGGACTTCATCTCTTTGAAGATGTCGAAAACGAAAACGAGCGCGCTTTAAAAGGTGAAAATCTCGCTTCTCTTTCTACCGCTTCCGTTGAGTATTCAAATGAAAACAAGACCGCGGTCGTAGCCTTCGGCGGAATATATCCTTTTGATACCGTCGAGTTTTCGCTTACGGAGGACGGTGAATTCGAGATCGAGAGTTTTTCCGGTCAATGCTTCCAGCTCGCCGCAAGGGGAAAGACGGAAAACGGAAAAGCCTGCGTAAATACACCTAACTCAGTATGCGGAAGTTATCAGATCAGAATCAAGGCAAGCGCCCCCATCGACACCGAAAAAACTATAACAGTAAAGCTTGCTAAATAATAAATACGCTCCGTTCACAAAAAAAGGGACGGAGCGTATTTCGTTAAAACGCCTACAAAATTAAATTTTTTTTGTTTAAAATACACCTTGATAATACTATCGTTCATTTGTATAATTAAAATAACCTATAATATAATAGGTTAAATTCGTTAATTTGAAAGGAACTGAAATTATGGGAAGAAGAGTTTTCGCAGAAAGAAACTACAATGTATGCGGAAAAGTTGTACCGTATAACGATTTTAAAATGTTCATAGATACTCCTCAGGGATTCAAGATCAACGAGGAGCTTTACCCGAGGATCATCGCTCAGGGTGAAAAGCACCTTGCAGCCGAGATCCCTCAGCTTATCGCCAGCGACTTCATGATGTTCAAGCGCGACGGTAACCGCTCGATTTACGAAAGTAAGTTTTTCCCCAGAAGAGGTATGGTGTTGGAGCTTGCTCTTGCCGAGTACATTGAAGGAAAAGGCAGATTCCTTGACAAGCTGATCGACGTTCTGTGGCTCATTCTTGAGGAGACCACATGGGTTCTCCCCGCGCATAACCCGGGAAAAGAAGGCGTGAACACCTGTCTGCCCTACGCTTACACAGGCCACGTTGACTACATAGACCTTTTCTCCGCTACAACGGCGGCTACCCTCTCCTTCGTTTACCATCTGTGCCACGATAAGTTCGACACGGTCACTACTATCATCAACGACCGTCTGCTCTTTGAGATCAACCGCAGGATAGTAGAGCCCTTCATGAGCGATCCCGACCTCTTCAACAAGATGTGGTGGAGCGGTATCAGAGGCAACGAGGTAAATAACTGGTGCCCATGGATCGTTTCCAACATTCTTACCGTCTGCGCTCTGACAGTTAAAGACCAGGCTGTAAGAACTATGATGGTGCAGAAATCCCTGCCTATGCTTGACGCTTTCACCGCAGTCTATCATTCCGACGGCGGATGCGACGAGGGTCCCAGCTACTGGAACGCGGCAGGCGCGGCTCTTTACAACGCTTGCGTTGTCCTTTACGATATTACTAACGGTTACGTCAACGTTTACGACGATCCGCTGATCAAGAATATGGGTGAATACGCGGTTAAGGTCGTTATCAGCCACAACAGAGTCCTTAACTTTGCAGACTCTCCCTGCAGAACAAACCCCAACCCGGTTCTTCTCTACCATTGGGGTAAATCCTGCAACTCCGAAATGATGACCACCTTCGCTCAGAGCCGTATGGGCGGTAAGCTTCCTGCTATGGGTCCCGATACGGGCATGCCATACCGTTCATTCAAATTCATGTGTATGGAAACCCCTGAGGCCGCTGAGTACAACGCTCCGTCAAAATTCTGGTTTGACGGAATCATCATCGCCGGAACGCGTGAGAACAGCGATCCGAGCAAGGGGCTTTACCTCGCTCTCAAGGGCGGTCACAACGCCGAGAGCCATAACCACAACGACCTTGGAAACATCATCGTTTTCGCGGACGGAAATCCCATGTTCATCGACGCAGGCTCAGGTAAATACACCAGAAGGACCTTCAGCGGCGAAAGATACACCATTTGGGCTATGTCCTCCGATTACCACAACTGTGCGACCTTCAACGACATCGTTCAGAAGCCCGGTAGACAGTATTGCTCCAGCGATGAGGTATATGATGAGACAAGCGGAAAGCTTACTCTTAATCTCACAAAGGCTTATCCCGTTGAATGTGACCTTGAAAAGTACTACAGAAGCGCTGTTCTTGAAAACGGCGAGATCGTTATCGAGGACGACGTTGAACTGAAGAATGACGGTAAGGTAATGTTCAGCTACCTTGTAAATAAAGCGCCCGAAGAGGTGGGCGAGGATCACTTCGTGCTTTACGGCAGAAAGGTATCCTTCGATCCTTCTCTTGAATACAAGCTTGAAGAGATTGACAGCTCCTGGCCCGAGGTTGCAGGTATCCACAGAAGCTGGGAAACCGACGTTATGCGCCGCATTACTCTTACGTCCAAGGCTCCCGTCAAGGCTAAGAAGTACGTTATGACTATCAAATAAGAGGGCTAAAATGAAAAAAACGACGAGAATACTTTTGATAGCGCTGTGTATTTGTATGCTTCTGCCACTGCTCGTCAGCTGCGGAAAGGAAAAAGATTCGAATAAATCCGACTCTGAAACTTGCGGAAGAGAAACATTTGATGACGGTATCCCCGAGGATTACGATCTTGAAAACCAAACCGTCGGTGTATTTTACGCTGAACATATAGCCACGCACGTCATCGGAAAAGAAGACGAAACTGATATCGTTTTCTCCAAAATCCACGAAAGAAATCTGAAGGTCGCGGAAAGACTGAACGTTGAGCTTGATTTTATCAGTTCCAATACGGACTGGACGGGTGTTGCCGACATTCTGAGACGTGAAATATCAACTATGTCAACTGCCTATGAGATCGTGTTCACATCAAACACCACTCTGATGCCCAACAAGCTCTTCAACTATTTCCACAATTTCAACGATTCAAATTACATCGACATAAGCCGAGACTGGTGGTACGAAGACGCTATAATGGAGCTTTCCGTCGATGACAACAACTACCGTTTCCTCTACGGAGATATTCTGATAGACGATCTGGGCGACGCAGGTACCATTTATTACAACAAACCTCTGTACGAGCAGTATCTTTCCACCACCCACACAGCCGACGAGCCTTATCAGTACGTGCTTGACGGAAAGTGGACTATGGAGCTGTTCACTCAGATCACCAAAAAGGCTCACATCGAAAAGGGCGGAGACGGCTCTGCTGACCTTTACGGCTTTATGCTGTCACATAATCAGGTGCCTCACTATTACCGCGAGTCCATTGGTCTTCGCGGATATGAAAGAGACGCTTCGGGTATGCCCGTATTCACCTTGAAAAGCGAAAAAGCCGTCGATTTTACTGAAAAGCTTTACGAGCTGTTCTTTGAAAACGACGGAGTTCTCGATTGCGTCTACAGCGGAAATCCTGTTCCCGACGCCTTCAAGGATGCGTTCACAAACGGCAAGGTCTTTTTCGAGCACGCAAAGGTGCGCTACGTCCTATTCGACAACTACCGCGAAATGAAGGATGATTTCGGAATACTTCCCTATCCCAAATGGGATGAGGCGCAGGAGGAATACATCAGCTTCGTTCACAACTCTTCAACTACCGTTTGCTGTCCCGTATCCGCGGATATAGACCGTGTAAACGAGGAGATGAGCGCTATTATCGAGGCTCTTGCGTCAGAGAGCTACAGAAGCGTTTCCGTGCCCTTCTACGAATCTGCGCTGAAAGCAGCGTACAACCGCGACGATCTTTCTGCTCAGATGATCGATATCATCATGGGAAGACACGATCAGGTCAAATCCAAGCTCACCAAGAATTTCGTATTCGAATACAACAATTCGCTTGGAACTCTCGGAAATATCTTCTATTCTCTTATGTACGAGCATTCAAAGAACTTTATATCAAAATACGATTCTCTTATCGCTCCCGCCGAGCAAGGACTTAAAGACCTGCTGAAGCAGTACAAGGACGGAACGATATAATTTAAAGGTAACAAGGCAGCGTTTCAAGCGTTGCCTTTGTTACTTTTGGCTATAAAACGTATTCAAATTTGTATGAAATACTGATTTTATCCAATCGGGAAAGTTTCCTCTTGCTAAAAACAAGAATAAATGTTATAATATTGAAAAGAAATCTGATAAAGGAGATTTTTATGAAAAAGTTTCGCGCTATTTTATTGATACTTTGCTTTGCCATGGTATTGCCACTGCTCGTGGCTTGCGGCAACACCGAAAATCAAAAAACAGATTTAGGAGACAAGTACATCTACGATGACAGCTCCCGTGAACGCGCAGCGGACAGCATTCCCGAGGACTACGACCTTGAAGGGCAAACGATCACGATGTTCTATTCAACTTCAGATGAGACCATTCTCGGAGATGCGGAAACCACGGATATCGTTTATTCAAAGATCCACGAAAGAAATCTTTCTGTTGCGGAGCGCTTGAACGTTGAGCTGGATTTTCAAAAGAGCGACGCCGTTGCTTGGACAGATAACGTTGAAATTATCAAACTTGAAATACAGACGATGTCATCCGCATGGGAAGCTGTATTTACAGGTAATAACGTAATTCTCCAGCATAAGCTTTTTAACTACTTTCACGATATGAACGACTCCGAATATATCGATATCGATGAAAGATGGTGGTATACTGATGCTATCGAGGAGCTTTCCGTCGATAACTATAACTACCGTTTCCTCTACGGAGACATACATATCGGTGCTTACGGATGTACCGGCGTAATCTTCTACAATAAAGATTATTATGAGCAGTACCTCTCATCAAACAAGGACCGCGAGGAACCTTACTACAAGGTCCTTAACGGAAAATGGACATTTGAGGAATATACCCGTCTAACTAAAAGGGCACACATCGAAAAAGGCGGCGACGGTTCAAACGATATTTACGGATTCTCTCTGTTCCGCCACGCCGAACAGATACACTATCTGCGTGAATCCTGCGGAATAAGAATGTACGAAAGAAATGATGTGGGTATTCCTGAGATAAACTTCAAGGATGATAAATCCGTAGATTTTACCAACAAGCTCTATTCATTTATTTTTGAAAACGAAGGCGCTTGGCTCTTCTACCCAAATATGATCGGTATGGAAGAAGGTCATGAGGATGACTTCCCGAACGGAAAGGTCATGTTCCTGATGGGAACTCTCAGTAACGTTCTTAATGACAATATGCGTGAGATGAAGACGGACTTCGGTGTTCTCCCCTATCCGAAATGGGATGAAGAGCAGGAGGAATACAGAAACTTCCTGCATAATTCTTCAACTCTGCTTGCCTGCCCCGTATCCGCAGATTATGATAGAGTTAACGAAGAGGTCAGCGCAGTTCTCGAGGCTCTCGCTTCCGAAAGCTACAGACGCGTATCCGTAGCATACTATGAGATGGCTCTGAAAACTGCATACACAAGAGACGACCTTGACGCTCAGATGATAGATATCATCACCGGTCAGCACGACACCGTTAAATCCACCCTTTCCAAGAACTTCCTTTACGAGTATTCTTGGGCGATCGGCGGTATCGGAAACATCTTCTACACAATGATGAGAGATAAATCCACCAACTTCGTTTCTACATACGACAGCTTATACACCGCTTCCACCACAGGAATCAAGGATCTGATCCAGACTTATAAGGATGGAAAGATCTAAAATTATGAGATCTCTCCCGCAGGAATTCATTTTCCCGCGGGAGATTTTTTGTATCAAAAAATATTTCGTGAATTTCCATACTAAATTCCATTTCAAATTCCACTGTGGGATTTAATTAGAAAACTCACGTCAAAAAAATCTCAAAAAATTTTAAAAAAGCTATTGACAAATGAAATTGAATGTGATATAATAACTGAGTAAAAAGAAGCAAAGCTCTCCGCTTTCACCAAGTGAACGCATTTAAGTTCTCAGGTTAATATCCTTTCATTTCCTGACGTTTGACGCGGGAAGTGGCTTTTGGTTGCGGGGAGATTTAGAATCTTTACCGCATTTTTTTATTTCAATTGGAGGTGCTTTACTATCAAACCTACAAACGGAAAAGAGCATGAAATTAACGACGAAATTCAATTCGCACCAGACAAAAAAGTACGCGTTATAAGCGACGACGGAGAGCAGTACGGAATTATCGCTTTCTCTCAGGCGCTGTCCACAGCGTACGATAAAGGCCTTGACCTTGTACTTATGTCAGCACAGTCAGACCCGCCTGTATGCAAGATCATGGACTACGGAAAATTCCGTTTCGACCGTGACAAGAAAGAAAAAGAAGCTCGTAAAAAGCAAAAAATCGTGGATGTCAAAGAGATACAGCTCACCTGCCTCATCGATACCAACGACTTTAACACTAAAGTTAATCATGCGCGCCGTTTCCTCACAGATGGGAACAAGGTTAAAGTTATGGTAAAGTTCAAGGGTCGCCAGATGTCCAGACAGGAAGTGGGTAAGGATCTTCTTGTACGTTTCCAGGAGGCTTGCGCTGAATACGGTGCTCCCGAAAAAGCGCCTATACTGGATGGAAGAAATATGATAATGTTTATCGCTCCGGCAAAGTCTGCCGCAGCAAAATGAAAGGAGTTCTAACAATGGGAAAAATCAAAACACACAGAGCTTCCGCTAAGAGATTCTCTGTAACAAAGAGCGGAAAAGTTAAGATCAAGCACATGAACATGCGCCACAATCTCGGTGGTAAGGCTACAAAGCGTAAGAGAGACCTCAGAGGTGCAGGCTACCTCAGCGAGTCTATGGCTCCCAACATCAAGAAGCTGCTTCCCTACGCTTAATCGACGTATAGATAAAACAAGGAGGATTATTAGTAATGGCAAGAGTTAAGGGCGCTATGATGACGCGCAAAAGAAGAAAGAAGATTTTAAAGGCTGCTAAGGGCTACTGGGGTGCAAAATCCAAGCATTTTAAGATGGCTAAACAGGCCGTAATGAAGAGCGGTAACTACGCTTTCGCAGGAAGAAAGATGAAGAAGAGAGACTTCCGCAAGCTGTGGATCACCAGAATCTCCTCTCAGGCTAAGGCTAACGGAATGAACTATTCCACACTTATCTGCGGACTCAAGAAGGCAGGCATCAACCTCAACCGTAAGATGCTCTCTGAGATCGCTATTGCAGATGCTGCTGCTTTCGCAGATCTCTGCGCAAAGGCTAAGGCTGCCCTCTAATTTATATAATCACAAAGGCTGTATCTGTTTGATGCAGCCTTTTAAACTTATAAACTATTTTTTATTTGCGAGGTATGAATATGAATCAGCTTCCATTTCGCGAAATGCTTAACGCCGCCGAGTATTTGAAAAACGACGGCTCCGCAGATTGCACAGATGCACTGCAAAAGCTAATCGACGAAAATCCGCATAGAACAATTTATTTTCCCGACGGTGTTTACATTCTCTCTCATCCTGTGACGACACCCGCAGATCCCACTTTGAGCGTCTCTCTTTCGCTTTCTGCGTACGCAGTGCTCAAAGCAAGCGACGATTGGAGCAGCGAAGAGGCTATGATCCGTCTCGGCGAAACTCACAGAGCTAACGACATCAGGACTGTTGGAAGCAATTATTATTTCTGCGGCGGCGTTATCGACGGTAACGGCGTGGCTAAAGGTATATCCATAGACGGCGGAAGAGAAACCTATATCCATGACGTTTCTATAAAGCACACTCAGGTCGGTATCCACATCAAAAAGGGCGCGAACAACAACTCCTCCGATGCGGACGTTTTCGCCGTCAACATCGTAGGCAACGGAAAGCCCGACTCCATCGGAGTTCTCATCGAAGGAAGCGACAATTCTCTGACGAATATGAGGATAGCTGACGTTTTTATCGGTGTAAAGCTTCTCGGCTCGGGAACTATAATGCGTAACATCCACCCTCTTTACACCTGCAATTATACCGATTACGAGCATAGCTGCGGATTCTACGATAATACGGGCGATAACTGGTACGACACCTGCTACAGCGACCATTTTTCCACCGGCTTTTATATGACTAAAAACGTTCGTTACAACCGCTACGACAGCTGTGTTTCCTACTGGTACAGTCCAAGAGAAAAGAAGCATACAGGATTTGCCGCTGAGGGAAAATTCAACGGTCTCGTTATGAATGCAAAGGTCGGTTTCCGAGGAGATGAAGCAGTAAACCGCGTGCTTACTGAAGGAGAAGAAGGCGGAAACGGAGTTTTTGAAAATCTCATAATCCGCGGAGAGATCTCTCCCGATGACCCTTTTCTGAAATACCACAACGGAAAGATACTCGGATAAAATAACCTACAAAATATAAATAATAGATTCGGTGACTGTATGAACATTCAAAAAATAACGTCAAGAAACAACGATTACATAAAAGAAATAGTTAAGCTTAAAGACAAGAAACACAGAGACAGGGAAAGGAAGTTCTGCTTCGAAGGGATAAAGCTCCTTGAAGAGGCTGTAAAGCATAAAATCGAGCTCGAAAGCGTTTTGCTTACCGAAAAAGCTTACGCCTCTCTCCCCTTCCCTCTGCCGGATACCGGCGTTATTATCGTAAGCGACGAGGTTTATGAAAAAATTTCTTTCGAAAAATCGCCTGAAGGCGTTTTCTGTGTAGCAAAAGCTCTTGACAAATTTCATAATATATATATAATATATAAGAGGGAATATTTTTCAGACGGAACTTTTTTCATTCTCGACGGAATACAAGACCCCGGAAATCTCGGAACTGTTCTCCGTACCGCTTCCGCCTTCGGCTGCGGAACGGTCATTCTCAGCGAGGACTGCGCCGACATCTACAACAGCAAAACCATCCGCGCTTCAATGGGCGCCGTTTTCCGTCAAAGAACGGTCCGCGTATCAGATACCGTAGGAACTGTCAAGGAGCTTCAAGCCGCCGGCAAAAGGGTTCTTTCCGCCGCGCTGCACAAGGACTCCTTTAAGCTCAGCGATATAACGCCGGACTCTTCAGTTTGCTTTATCATCGGTAACGAGGGTAACGGTATCAGACAAAGCGTTATCTCCGCGTCTGACGGAACGGTGTTTATCCCTATGAACGAAAATACGGAGTCTCTTAACGCTGCGGTAGCGGCTACCGTACTTCTCTGGGAGCAATATAAAGCTCAAATCTAAACAAATCTGCGTATAACTATGCGAAGGGAGGATAATATCTATGTTTGATTGCCGATACTGGTTATGGCTCAGCTTAAAATTTGATTCCGGCTCGGTCATGTGCGACACCCTTCTTCAAGGCTTCAACCAAAATCCAAAAAGCATCTACGAAGCCGACCGCGAGGCTCTTGCGCCCTTTTGCAAAAACAGATCGAACATCCTCTCCTCTCTCCTTGATAAAAGGCTTGACCGCGTTTACAAAATTCTTGAATTCTGCGAGAAAACAAACGTCGGTATCATAACTCAGGACAGTCCTATGTATCCGTCCTCTCTTATGAATATCGTAGGAAAGCCTCCGGTTCTCTATTACAAGGGAATAATTCCCGATTTTTCTAAAAAACTAACTATCGGCGTTGTCGGTACCCGCAAAGTCACGCCTTACGGAAGCACCGCCGCTTACACCCTCTCCCACGATCTTGCCTCTGCGGGCGCTGTCGTAGTCAGCGGGCTGGCGAGCGGTACAGATTCCGCCGCTCACCGCGGAGCTCTTGATGCAAAGGGCAGTACCATCGCTTTTCTCGGTTGCGGCATCGACGTCATATATCCAAAAGAAAACGCCGCGCTTATGGAAGAGATGATGCACAGCGGAGCGGTAATAACGGACTTTGCTCCCGGTTCCCGTCCCGAAGCATGGCATTTTCCTATACGAAACCGACTTATCAGCGGAGTGTCTCACGGAGTTCTTGTAGTAGAGGCGTCCGAAAGAAGCGGAGCGCTCATAACCGCGTCTCACGCGCTGAAGCAGGGAAAGCTGCTTTACGCAATTCCAGGTAAGATCGGCGAGCTGGCAAGCGTTGGTACGAATCAGCTCATCAGCAACGGTGCAAAAACAGTTACGTCATCAAAGGACATTCTTTCGGATTTCAGCGGGCTATTTGATCTTAAAGCGCCCGTACGTCCTAAACGCAATTTTGCCCCCGATCTGAAGACACCGTATAAAACTCCGACTTATAAGCCCGCGGCTCCCAAAACCGAGCCCGTTCCGGTACTCGAGGCGTGCAAGCCGCCGCATAATACGGGCACGGGATACAGCAAGGACGTGGTGTTCATAGAGCGTCCTAAGAATAACGATCGCTTCGAGCAGCCCAAGCCTATAATCCTTTATAACGGATTTGACGGTGAACGCGAAGAAAAAGAAACTGCTGAAGCGTACGGCTCTATCCGTTCGGACGAAAGCGCCGATCAGGCAGAGCTTGCAGAGCTTATGACGTCACGCTCTTACATCACCTATCCAAAGGGTCCTATACCCGAGGGCGGTTACAAGGTCGAGCTCACCGATGAAAAGATTCGTTTCTTCGACGAGCTGAGCGAACGATCGAAGAAGGCTCCGCCCAAAAACGCAAGATTCGTTATAACCACTCCCGAGAAGAATCTGCCCACGATGCAGGAGCTGGTCAAGCTTCACGAGCAGGGCCACGCCGAGCACGAGCGCAGAGTCAAGCTCCGCGAGGAGCTCAAAGCCAAGGGCGAGCCCGATTATATCGGTATGTCCGAGACGGAGATACAGGTCTACGAATTTATTAACGGGCGCGGAAAGATCGGAGTTGACAGTATGGGCAGTCTCGGTCTGCCTCTGCCGAAGCTTCTGTCCGTGCTTACTCTTCTTGAGATCAAACACAGAATAATACAGCATCCCGGCGGTCTCTTTGAGATCCGCGAGGACGACTGATTTTATACATCCTTAAGGAATACATACTTAGGAAAGGAATTATCACAATAATGGCAAATTTAGTTATACTCGAGTCCCCTTCCAAAGCCGCGACAGTCAAAAACTATCTCGGCTCAGGCTACAAAGTCGTTGCTTGTCAGGGACACGTCAGAGACCTTCCAAAAAGCTCTCTGGGTGTCGATATAGAAAACGATTTTGAGCCCCACTATATAAACATCAGAGGTAAAGGCGATCTCATCGCTTCTCTGAAAAAAGACGCTAAAGCCGCTAACAAGATCTATCTTGCAACTGACCCTGACCGCGAAGGCGAGGCTATTGCCTGGCATCTTGCAAACGCGCTCGGCATCCCGATCGAGCAGACCAAGCGTGTGACCTTCAACGCGGTAACGAAGCCCGTCGTAAAAGCGGCTATCAAAAACCCGAGAAACGTCGACATCAAACTGGTCGATTCCCAGCAGGCAAGAAGAATTCTGGACCGTATCGTCGGATACAAGCTCAGTCCCTTCCTCTGGAAAGCGGTGAAGAGCGGGCTTTCCGCAGGAAGAGTACAGTCCGTGGCTACCAAGATCATCGTTGAGAGAGAAAATGAAATAAGAGGTTTCGTGCCCGAGGAATACTGGCTCCTTGACGCTTATTTCAAAAACAGCGCGGTCAAAGCGAAATTCTACGGCAAGTCTCCCGCTCAGAACAAGCTTGAGTTGAAAAACGAAGCGCAGACCTACGACGTCATTAGCGCTACTCAGAATGCAGAGTTCACCGTTAAGACGGTAAAACGCTCCGTACGTCTCAAGTCTCCCGCTCCGCCCTTCAACACCTCATCAATGCAGCAGGAAGCGGCTAAAAAGCTTAATTTCCAGTCTCAGTACACTATGAGGATAGCTCAGGAGCTTTACGAAGGTATCAACCTCGGCGCTGAAAACGGCGGTACTCACGGTCTTATCACCTACATGAGAACAGACTCTCTCAGGATCTCTCCCGAGGGCGCATCCGAGGCAAAGGCTTATATCGGCGAGAAATACGGCGAAAAGTATCTTCCCTCTCAGCCCAGGGTTTACAAGTCCAAGGATTCCGCTCAGGACGCGCACGAGGCTATCCGTCCCGCTGACGTAACGCTTGAGCCGGATGCAGTCAAAAAGTATCTGAGCTCCGGACAGTATAAGCTCTATAAGCTCATCTGGAGCCGTTTCGTTGCCAGCCAGATGGCTAACGCAGAATTCGATACGGTAACCGCTGATATAGAGGCTGCGGGATATATATTCAGAACCAGCGGAAACGTTGTGAGATTCAACGGTTATATGGCTGTATATATCACGGACGACGGAGAAGGCGATGAGGACGAGGCTGAAAACCGTCTTCCCGACCTCAAGGAAGGCGAAAAGATGGAGCTCAAGGAGCTGCTTCCAACAAAGAAGTTCACCGAGCCCCCCGCAAGATACAACGAGGCTACCATCATCAAGTTCCTCGAGGAAAACGGTATAGGACGTCCGTCCACCTTCGCGCAGATCATCTCCACCATAATTTCCAGAGGCTACGTCAAGCGCGACAAGCACAATCTCGTTCCCACGGCTCTTGGCGAGATAACGACCACCCTTATGGAAAATCATTTCCACGATATAGTTGACTACAAGTTCACAGCGCGCATGGAAGACAGTCTCGACAGCATCGCAGACGGACAGACGACCATGAAATCAGTTCTTGGCGAATTCTACAAGGGCTTTGCCGAGAATCTTGAAAAAGCAGAGGCTGAGATCAAGAATATGTCCATCGACGTTCCCGCCGAGCAGACTAATATAATCTGCGACAAGTGCGGCGCTACGATGATAGTCAAAAACGGCAGATTCGGTAAATTCGCGGCTTGCCCCAACTATCCCGAATGTAAGAATACAAAGCCGCTTGACAGCGCCGGAAAGCCCAAGGCAGAGGTCCAGGCTCCCGAGGAAACGGGACTCACCTGCGAGACCTGCGGCGGCAAGCTGGTCATCAGAAACGGTAAATTCGGCAACTTCTACGCTTGCGAAAACTTCCCTAAATGTAAGTTCACAAAGCAGATAACCAAGGAGATCGGCATCCCCTGCCCCAAGTGCGGCGCGAGCATCGTCACCAAAAAAGGCAGAAACAACACCTTCTTCTACAGCTGTGAAAAGTATCCCGAGTGTAACTTCTCTTCCTGGGATCAGCCTCTTCGCACTCCCTGCCCCGATTGCGGCAGTCTGCTTATGAAGAAGAAGGGTAAGAATACCGTTTACTGTCTGAATAAAGAATCCTGCGCGTTTACAGCCTCGGCTGATGATTTTGAGACCGATGATGAATGACAGCGTTATAGTAGTCGGCGCGGGACTTGCCGGATCCGAAGCCGCTTTTCAGATAGCAAACAGAGGCGTGAAGGTCAAGCTTTACGAAATGAAGCCTCATAAAAAAACTCCGGCGCATTCATCCGAGCTTTTCGGAGAGCTGGTCTGCTCCAACTCTTTGCGCTCTCTGCAGATAACCAACGCCGCAGGTATGCTCAAGGATGAGCTGAGGATACTTTCCTCTCTTATCATGCAGGCGGCGGATGCCAGCTCTGTTCCCGCGGGAGCGGCTCTGGCTGTTGACAGAACAAAATTCGCGTCTTATATAACCGAAACGCTTAAAAACCATCCGAATATCGAGATAATCTCGGAAGAGGTTGAAAATATCCCCGAGGACTGTATCTGCGTAATAGCGTCGGGGCCTCTTACCTCGGATACGCTCTCTTCCGACATAGCGAGATTTTTCGGAAACAAGCGGCTTTCCTTTTTCGATGCCGCCGCTCCCATAGTTGACGCTTCTACAATAAATACCGAAATTGCTTTTGCCCAGTCACGTTACGATAAAGGCGACGCCGATTATCTTAACTGCCCAATGGACAAAGAGCAGTATCTCGCTTTCTATAACGAGCTTATAACCGCCAAGGAAGCGGAGCTTCACGATTTCGATAAAGAATCTCAGAAGGAGCTCACTGTATTTGAAGGCTGTATGCCCGTTGAGGTAATGGCTAAACGAGGTATCGACACTCTTCGCTTCGGACCGATGAAGCCCGTTGGTCTTACCGATCCGAGGACGGGCGCAGAGCCTTACGCCTGCGTTCAGCTTCGCGCGGAAAACAAAGAGAAGACTATGTTCAATCTCGTTGGTTTTCAAACGCATCTGACTATTCCTGAACAAAAACGGGTATTCAGAATGATACCGGGGCTTGAAAACGCTGAATTTCTCCGTTACGGAGTCATGCACCGAAACACCTATATCGATTCTCCCGGACTTCTTACTCCCACCTA
>SVSQ01000115.1 GCA_015064245.1 Oscillospiraceae bacterium
GCTTTCGGCATCCAGTACGCCGACAGACAGAATAATCTCAGACACGTCTTCCAGTCCTCCTGGGGCGTTACCACCCGTCTTATCGGCGCTATCATCATGGTTCACGGCGACCAGAACGGTCTGTCCCTGCCTCCCAGAATAGCTCCCGTACAGGCAGTTATAGTTCCTATTGCAATGCATAAGGGTAACGTTCTTGAAAAGGCAAGCGAGCTTGCCGAAAAGCTTAAGGCTGCAGGCATCAGAGTTCAGCTTGACTCCTCCGAGCAGTCCCCCGGATGGAAATTCGCTCAGTACGAAATGAAGGGCGTGCCCCTCAGAATAGAGATAGGTCCCCGCGATATCGAAAACAACTCATGCATGACCGTAAAGCGCGTTAACGGCGAAAAGGTACCCGTTTCCCTCGACGGTATCGAAGACACCGTTAAGAATATGCTTGAAGAGGTCCAGACCCTTATGTTTGAAAAGGCAAAGGCCGCAAGAGACGAAAAGATATACGACGTTACCACCGAAGAGGAGCTGGCAAAGGTCACCTCCGAAAAGAACGGATTTATCCGTATGATGTGGTGCGGAGAGGAAGAATGTGAAAAGGCCGTTAAAGATAAGTACGGCGTCGGCTCCCGCTGCATCCCCTTCGCTCAGGAAAAGCTGGGTGACGTATGCCCCATCTGCGGCAAGCCCGCAAAGCATCTCGTTTACTGGGGTAAAGCTTATTAATTTATAAAACCGAGGGGTGTTGCGTACGCAGCATCCCTTTTATACCAGACACACCGCCCCGCGGTTACGGAAAGGAGATCCGAGATCATGGGAGAAAAGAACTACGCCTCTTCCACAGGCTCCTCCTACGACGTCATCAAACGCCGCAGGAAGAGAAGGAAAAAGATAATAGGCAGAATATTCACCTCCATATTGGCAGTTCTGCTTCTTATCTCAGTCATAGTTAACGCCGTTCTCGCCTTCTCATGGACAGCCCTCAACGAGAAAAACCGGACCTACAAGGAAACCTACGCGTCTCAAAACGCTGAAATGGGTGAACTGAAAACGAAGGTCGCCGAAGCGAACAATCTGCTTTCTTCTATCCAGAAGCAGTTGGAAGAGCTCTCTGAGGAAAACGCATCCATGAAGCAGAGAATAGCTGACCTTGAGGCCGAAAACGAAGACCTCAAGGGCAAAATGAGCCAGACAGGTACCGGCACCGGAAACGGTGACGGTACTTCAGGCGAGGCTGAGCAAACGGTAAAGAAGGCCTACCTGACCTTTGACGACGGATGCTCAGTAAATACCCCCACGATCCTCGATATCCTTGACCGCTACGGTGTAAAAGCCACGTTTTTCGTTAACTGGAAATCAAAATACAAGGACTACTATCAGCTTATAGTTGAAAAAGGACACGCCCTTGGAAACCATACCGCTACCCACGAATGGGATACGGTATACTCCACCCTCGACGGATTTGTTGACGAGGTGCAGACCCTTTCGGACAAGGTGTACGACCTTACGGGATATAAGATGACCCTGTTCAGATTCCCGGGAGGCACCAACAATACAATAAATCAGAAACACAACAGTGAGACAAGCTTCTGCACCAAGGCGGTGGAAAAGATAACCGATATGGGTTATATCTACTTTGACTGGAACGTCGACAGCCGCGACGCTGACGGTAAAAAGCACACCGCTGACGAAATAGCCTCAAACGTTCTCTCAGGAGCCAAGAACAAGACCACCGCAGTTATCCTTATGCACGATACGGGCACAAACAAGCAGTCTACCGTAGACGCTCTGCCCGAGATAATCGAAGGTCTTCTGGAGATGGGATTTGAAATAGAAGCCCTTTCCAGCTCAAGCAAGCTTATACAGTTTAAACCCGCAACAAGAAAAAGTTAAAACAGAGGAGCAGTCGAGAACTGCTCCTCTTTAATTCGTAATTCGAAATGCCTCCGGCTTCTCATTTTTCACTCTTATCTCGACAAAAAAAGCAGCCACTAAGGGGTGCCTGCCATAAAGCAGGTTTTACCTACCGAAAAAAGCAAAAGGAGTACGGACGATTTGTTCGTACTCCTTTTCACACGCCTTGCCTGCAAGGTATAGTGTGTTACACCTTTCAGGTGAACGGGCGGGCGGTAATGAGCCTCGCCAGATTGTCAAGCCTTTCTTTATGTTCATCTATTGCTCGCCAATTTTCCTGACAAGCACTGCTTTTGTGGACACAAAAGCGAATTATATGCTTATCGAGTAGACTAATTCACAAATTTATGATATAATTATAAAAAACTTTGATAATCAATCGAATCAAATTCAAATTTTACGACTTATGGGTGAAAGCTTTCAAAGAGGTCTCAAAATGGAAAATGAAATTATAAAATATGTAGAGTATCTGTTTGCGCTTGCCCTTAAGAAGTGCGGTGATGTAAACGATGCCGAAGATCTAACGCAAGAGACACTTCTCGCCGCGTTTCAGTTTATAAACCGAGGTGGTAGTATTTCTAATGTGAAATATTGGCTTACTTCTGTTCTTTCAAACAAATGGAACGAGTCGCTTCGAATAAAATACAAATTGCCGCTTGTTAGCGTCGATGTAATTCCAGATGTTGAAGATTACAATGACGAAGCTGACATTGATAGACCTACTGCCGAGCAGGTCAGACGAGAAGTAGCATATTTGGCAAGATTACAAAGAGAAGTGATCGTAAAGCATTATCTCGAAGGAAAGAAGGTTCAAGATATAGCGGACGAGTTAGGCATCCCGAAAGGAACGGTATTGTCACGGCTATCTTCGGGCAGAGATCAGATGCGGAAAGGATTTGATTCAATGGAACAGTATGAAAAGCAAAGTTATGTCCCCGAACGGCTTGAAGTAGGTTGCTCCGGTAATCCCGGATTTAATGAGGAGCCGTGGTCGCTTGTAAGCGACGATCTAATGAAACAAAACATATTGATTATTGCGTATGAGCAACCCGTAACAGCGGTAAAAATTGCTAAAGCACTTGGTATTCCAACGCCTTACGTTGAAAATGCGATCGAGGATCTTGTTAAGTGCGAGCTGATGGTACGAAACGGAAACAAGGTTGTTACCGATTTTTTGATTTCTACACCTGACGAAAGATCATCTAAACTTGATATTCAACTTGAATTTGCAAATCAGCAGTATCAAGCGGTATGGAATTTGATTACCGAATTGTTTTCGGATATAAATTCTTTG
>SVSQ01000032.1 GCA_015064245.1 Oscillospiraceae bacterium
TTTGGTTAGTTTCTTTCCTTTTTCTTCGGAAAGAAAAAGAGAAAGAAAGTAACGAATAAAAAATATTTAAAAAAATAAGCAAATATCCTTTTTACACAAACAAAATTTCAAATTCAAACGCACCTATAAATCAAAATTTGAAATTATCATCCATATAGTGTGACAGAGCGAAAATAAAAAATGCTTTTCGCCCGTTCGGGTAAAAGCAAAGATAAAAAAAGATGTTTAGTGAAATATTCGGCTCGCGCCGAATGTGAAATAATTCCCATACGGAAATTGTGAAATATCTCACGCCGCCTGCGGCTACGTTAGATGTGAAATGAAATTTGCCACGTTCGCGTTAAGCGAACATTTCACATTTGCGTAGCAAATATTTCACAGCAAAGCTATTTCACTTGCCCAAAGGGCAAATTCGTTGAAAAAAGCCAAGTCTTTCGACTTGGCTTTTTTCTGGTGGACCATCAAGGACTCGAACCTTGGACCTACCGGTTATGAGCCGGGTGCTCTAACCAACTGAGCTAATGGTCCGATTAAACGCATTTAATATTATACACTATTTCCCTCCGTTTGTCAATACGTTTTGAGAAAAAATTCCGAGATTTTTTCGACAAAGCGTTAAATTCCTTTAAAATACTGTTGACAAACGGACTTAAAAGTGCTATAATGGGATAAATGCATTGACCGGGAATAAGTAATGCCGCATGATTTCGCCGCAGAGAGCTGTTGGGTGGTGTAAAACAGCGCGGAAGGGCGTCGCACGAATACATCCCGAGAGCAGTCCGTCGAAAACGGCAGATGCCGCGTGTAGAACGGAACGGCTGACCGCCGTTAATCGGTCAAGGCGTTATTTTCACTTGAGAAACGGGGCGCGATCTCACCCCGAGGTCTTCATTTTATTTAAAAGCTATTTAAAAGCGCCTGCGAGGCTTCCGCTGTAAGGCGGGGCGAATACGAGGTGGTACCGTGATGTACTTTTTTGAGATGTCACCCTCTGTTAAAAGCGAAAGGCTTTTTTCGGAACGGGTGTTATTTTTTTCACTTTCAGAAGGAGACGAATTATGAAAAGAATTATTTGTTTGATCTTAGCTTTGCTTATGCTCACGATGAGCCTTGCGGGTTGCGGAAAAACCTCCGATCAGCCGGGCGGAGCTCCGGTCATGCCCGATACCGAGGATAAAGATCCTTCGGGAGACGGCGGAAGCCAAGGCGGTACGGGTGACCAAGGCGGTACGGGTGACCAAGGTGGCACAGGCGACCAGGGCGGAAGCGGCGACCAAGGCGGAAATGGCGGTCAGGGCGCCGTTCACACTCACAGCGGCGGCGTAGCGACCTGCTCTGCAAGGGCTATATGCGCCGACTGCGGCGAAGCCTACGGCGAGATGCTTCCCCATACCGAGGTGGTCCTTCCCGCATCCGAGCCTACCTGCGCGGATTACGGTAAAAAGGAAGGCAAAAAATGCTCCGTATGCGGTGAGGTCACTGTTATACAGATGCTCATCTCTGCGAAGGGACACACCTTCGGAGACAGCAAGAACTGTACGGTCTGTAACGCCAAGGTATGCGAGGATCTTTATTTCGAGCTCCTTGACGACGGTACCTACGAGTGCCAAGGCCTTAAAAGCAAGGTAGAGGGTGTTATCAACATTCCCGATTATTACAAGGGTATTCCCGTAACCTCTATCGGTAAAAGAGCGTTCCCGGGTAATAATATATCCGGTTGGATAACCAAGATAGCTTTGCCCGCGACTATAACTACCATAAAGGAAGAGGCGTTTTCCTCTTCGACGGCCAAAGAGATAGTGCTCCCCGATTCTATTGTCTCTATAGGAGCAGAGGCGTTCTGGAGAACCAATATCGAGGCTATCGTTATTCCCGAATCTACAAAGGTCGTCGGATACCAATCCCTGTACTGCGCTATCAAACAGGCGTTCATATACGGCTCCTGCGAGTTTGGCGAGGGAGTATTTTCAAACAGCGATTGGCTTGAAACGGTCGTCTTTACCGGTGAGGTGGCTGAGCTTCCCAGAGACACCTTCAGCTTTTGCGAAAAGCTCAAAACCGTCGTGCTCCCGAAGAATCTGACAGTCATAGGCAGAGAGGCGTTCGAAAAATGCCCAAGCCTTGAAGAGATAGAGCTTCCTTCAACCCTCGAATCGATAGGCATCAACGCGTTTTATAAATGTACCTCTTTAAAGAGCATCGTTATTCCCGACGGGGTAACGACTATAGAAATGCTCGCTTTCAAGAATTGCTCTGCGCTGGAAAGCGTAACCCTTTCAAAGTCCCTTACGGCGGTTCCGAGTTCTATGTTCCTCGACTGCGTCTCCCTGAAGGAGATATCCTTGCCCGACACGGTCGTTTCCGTAGGCGATAAGGCGTTCTCGGGATGCACAGCTCTTGAGAAGATCAGACTGAACGACGCTCTCGTTACCGTGGGAAGCAACGTATTTCTGGATTGCAAGAGCCTCGTGACTCTCGTTATTCCCGACAGCGTTACCGAGTTCGGCTGTCTCCTCAGCGGCTGTAACAGCCTCACGAGCCTCGTTATAGGAAGCTCGGTAACCGATATGCCCGCTTTGACGAATAATAAGGTCGAGCGTCATCTCTTCAAGATAACAAATAAGAGCGGCTCCGCCATTGAATTCGGCGAGGGTATCGCAAAAAGCGCGCTGGTCCTGGTGGATAAGGACGGAAATAAGTCTTACAAACAAGACGATGACGGCAGCGTTCACTTAGAGGACGAAAACGGATTCATCTTCAAGAAGGGTACGGATCATGACGGCAGCACCCTCTACACTCTGGTCGCTTACGCGGGAACTGAGCCTACGGTCACGTTACCCGGCGGCATAGAGAACGTTACCAAGTATGACGTCAAATCGCTTTACGGCGTTAAAAACGCTATCATACCTTACGGATGGACGAAGATTCCTTCCGAAGCCTTTTTAAACTGCGAAACTCTGAAGAGCGTGGACATTCCGAACACCGTGGAAACGATATTATACGACGCGTTCGCCGGCTCCGGTATAGTATATATCGATCTGCCTGATTCAGTAACGGAGATTTTCTTAAGAGCCTTTGATAACTGCGTCGATCTTAAGGTAGTTAAGGTTGGTAAGGGGCTCGAAAGCTCAATGTATCTGCTTGATGAATATGATTTTGAGACGGTTATTGTATCCGACGAAAATTTGGCGTTTAAGATGGTTGATAACGCGCTTTACAGCAAGGACGGAACTACGCTTTATAAGTACTACTTCAACATGAAGAGCGAAGAAAGATTTGAAATCCCCGCCGGAGTTAAGACGATAGGTTCCGCAGCGTTTAAAAACGCAACGGCGCTGAAGAACGTCGTTATCCCCGGTACTGTTGAGACTATCGGAAACAATGCATTCGAGGGTAGCGGACTTACGAGCATCGTTATCCCCGAGGGCGTTACGACTATCGGCCAATCGGCGTTCTATATTTGCGCCGCGCTTGAAAGCGTCAGCTTTCCGAATACTCTTAAAAATATAGGCGCGTACGCGTTTATGGGATGTCAGATCCTTGATAACGTCATAGTTCCCGCATCCGTAGAGGTCATCGGCGACTGGGGATTAACCGGTTCGGTAACGCCTATAAGATGCTACGCGACATCTAAGCCTGAAGGCTGGCATGAAGATTGGTGTGGAAACCACGAGGCAATTTGGGGTTACACCGGAAATTAACAGAAAGGTACCTGTTTGAAAATGATAATTACAGAACTGCTTGAAAGAAACGCGAGATTTCATCCCGAGGACGTCAGCCTCGTGGAGATCAATCCCGCACACCGTCCCGACGACAGAATGACGTGGAAGGAATTCAATCTGATCGAAAGCGCGAAGAGCGAAAAGTACCGCAGAGAGATCACATGGAAGGAGTTCGACGTCAAGGCGAACAGATTCGCCAACTTCCTGCTCTCCCGCGGGATCAAGAAGGGAGATAAGGTCGCTATCCTTCTTATGAACTGCCTCGAATGGCTTCCCATCTACTTCGGAATACTCAAGGCGGGCGCTCTTGCCGTACCGATGAACTACCGTTACACCGCGGACGAGATCGCGTACTGCGCGGATCTGGCGGACGTTGACGTTCTTATCTTCGGCGAGGACTTTATCGACAGAGTCAGAACCGTTCTGCCGAAGCTTGACAGAGTTAAGTACAAATTCTACGTAGGAGCCGACACTCCCGATTTCTCCGAAAATATGGAGAAGCTGGCGTCCTTCTGCTCCAGCAATACTCCCCCCGTCCAGCTTGACGAGGAGGATTATGCGGCTATCTACTTTTCTTCGGGTACCACAGGCTTCCCGAAGGCTATCCTGCATAACCACAAGGCGCTCATCAACTCCTGCCGTACCGAGCAGAACCACCACGGTCAGACAAGAGACGACGTCTTCCTCTGTATCCCGCCCCTCTATCATACGGGCGCGAAGATGCACTGGTTCGGCTCTCTGCTCGCGGGCGGACGCACCGTTCTGCTCCGCGGAGTAACTCCCGAATGGGTGCTCAGAACCGTATCCGAGGAGAAGGCGACTATCGTTTGGCTGCTCGTGCCGTGGGTACAGGACATTCTGGACGCCCTTGACAGAGGCGATCTCAAGCTCAGCGACTACTCCCTTGACCAGTGGCGTCTGATGCATATCGGCGCTCAGCCCGTTCCCCCAAGCCTTATCAAGCGCTGGATGCAGGTGTTCCCGCATCATCAGTACGATACGAACTACGGTCTGTCCGAGTCCATCGGCCCCGGCTGCGTCCATCTGGGCGTTGAAAATATACATAAGGTCGGCGCGATCGGAATCGCAGGCTACCTTTGGGAGACCAAGATCGTCGGCGATCACGGCGAAGAGATCACCGAGCCCGAAGAGGTCGGTGAGCTTGCGGTCAAGGGACCCGGCGTTATGCAGTGCTACTACAAGAACCCCGAGGCGACCGCCGAGATACTCAAGGACGGTTGGCTCTATACCGGAGATATGGCTAAGCTCGACGCGGACGGATTTATCTACCTCGTCGACCGTAAAAAGGACGTTATCATCACGGGCGGCGAGAACCTTTATCCCGTTCAGATCGAGGACTTCCTCCGCAGTCACGATAAGATAAAGGACGTCGCTGTTATCGGACTTCCTCACGAGCGTCTCGGCGAGATCGCCGCGGCTATCATCGAGCTCAAGCCCGACTGCTCCGCTACCGTCGAGGAGATAGACGAGTTCTGTATGGCTCTTCCTCGCTATAAGCGTCCGAGAAAGGTCATCTTCGCTACCGTTCCCCGCAATCCTACCGGTAAGATCGAAAAGCCCAAGCTCCGCGAAATCTACTGCGGCACCCGCCTCGTCGAAGCTCAGACTACAAGATAGGAGATACAGGGGATACCATGTACCTTGTGCAAACATCTGCTGGTATCCCCGCCTTTGCGGAGCTATTGTACCCACTCCCCGAGCACACGGAGTGTGTTACGCGAGGGGGGCGTGGTATGTTAGCACCCGTTTCTTTCTTCTTTCTTTGCTTCCTTTTCTTTCTTCTTTCTTCGGAAAGAAAGAGGAAAGAAATGAAGAACTAAACGAAAAAGAACTTTTAACAGAAAAATTATAAACTTTACTCAAATAACCTTCTTAATAAAAAACAAAAACTTTACTCAAACAAAACCTCTTGCGGTTTGACCGCAAAAATAATTATACGCGCCCGCGCGTAAAACAAAAAAACTATAACTCGCAAAAACCGAGAAATAACCTGTTTATTGCTTTTGCGATTATTTCCGCTTGACTCTGAACAGCCACGTCGGTGTTTTTCGGCGTAACAAAAAAGCTTTTCTCGTTCTCAAGTACGTCTTCGAGGGAACGGGAGAAACTTTTGATCCCGGCTTTGTCAAGAGCGTCATAAACAAGAGTGGACGATTGCACCACAGTCGGAACTCCTATGGAGACCACGGGAATACCGAGAGTCTTATACGAGATCTCGGGACGGCTGTTGCCAACTCCCGAACCCGGGGAAATACCAGCGTCGCTGAGCTGTATGGCGGAGGCGAGACGGTCAACGTTTCGCGCAGTCAAAGCGTCGATACAGATTATGAGACCGGGGCGTATCTTTTTGGCGCAGGCGCTGATCATTTCAAAGGCTTCGATGCCCGTGTTGCCGGTAACGCCGGTAGTCAAAACAGCAAGCTCGCGAGAGCCGAGAGAGTTGAAAAGCTCTCTTTTTTCATTTTTAAGGTGGCGGGTGACGATGATCTTGTCGGCGCAGAGAGGACCGATCGCATCCGCAGTAATATGTCTGTTTCCGAGGCAAACCGTGAGTACGGGTGCGCTCGAACGCCAAAAATCCTCTTTTATAAGACGCTTCAGCAGAGCGGAAACGGCTTCAATTGCGAGACGGCTCTTCCTTCTGTCGAAGAGCCAGGGCGAGCCGATGTACGCCGTGATATACCGCCCGTTTCCAACGGAGCTGTGACCTTCGGTATCCTCAAATACCGCGTCGCAGACGCGGAACCCAAACTCGCTGTACTCCCTTACCGAGGTGTTCGAGGATGGAAAATGCTCGCTCTCCGCGGCGAGATCGGTGCGTACGTATTCGTTTGGTTTTACTTCAGTTGCCATTTCGGGATCTTCCTTTTTAACAGTTTTAAGAATTGTTCTTAATTAGTATTTCATGAGAAACGTTTTTTAAAAAGGAAATTTAAGGCTTGACTTGTGAATTGGCGGCGGGGCGTTCCCGGCAATTGCGTAGAAATACAAAAATCTATTGTTAAAATCTCCAAAAAAGCAGCGGCGTATTTGTGCATGTAACCGAATTATTTGAAATTTTACAAATCGGTCAAAAAAACCATTGATAATTATAAAAAAAAATGGTATAATGGTTCGTACGATTATATTATCCCGTAAAACACTTAGGAGGAGCACTCTATGAAAACAATTACCAGAGTTCTTTGTCTCGTTCTCTGCCTCGTAATGCTGGCGCCCATGCTGGTAGCTTGCGCGGCTAAAGAACTTACATACGGACCGCAGATCAATATGTATCTTTCTACCGAAGTTTACAACTTTGACCCTGCGTACGCTTACCTTGACGCGAACGCAGTAAAGGTTCTCGGACTTATGTTCGAGGGACTGATGAAGTTCGATGACGACGGAAATCTTAAAAAGGCGATGTGTACCGAGTGGGAATACACTGAAGACGAAGGTATCCTTCCCGACGATACAAGTGACGACGAGTACAAGCTCGTAGTTAAGCTCAAGACAAGCGCTTGGTCCGACGGACGCGCAGTTTCCGCAGACCAGTTCGTATTCGCTTGGAAGCGTCTCCTTGATCCCGAATTCGACGGCGAGGGCGCAGAGCTTCTTTACGACATCAAGGGCGCATGGGAAAGAAAGAACGAAATGATGAGCCCCGACGACGTCGGTCTCGAGGCTGACAAGAAGGTCCTCACCATCAAGTTCGCTCACCCCGTTGATCCCGAGGCGTTCCTTCGCAAGACCGCGAACATCGCGCTTGCTCCGCTTCGCGAGGACATAGTTGAGCACTACTACAACTGGTCCAGCGCTAACACGACTATCGCTACCAACGGTCAGTACACGCTTCTCGCGTACTACCCCGGCGACAGCCTCATGCTCGCAAGAAACACATATTATAACCACGATATCACCGAGGAAGACGAACTTCCCGCTCCTATGAAGTATGTTAAGCCTTACCTCATCAACATCGACTACCGCCTCAACGCGGAGGAGATGATGCAGAGGTACGAGGAAGGACAGCTCTTCTACATCGGCGAGCTTCCCGCAAGCAGGGAGATCAGAGAGCAGTACAAGAGCAGAGCCAAGATCACAGAGACCTTCGCTACTCATATGTACTATTTCAACACCAACGTTGATCCCTTCAACAATCCCGAGGTCCGCAAGATCCTGAGCAGCGTTATCAGCCGTAACGATCTGGCAGCTGAGGTAGTATTTGCTAAGCCCGCTACAGGCGTAGTTCCCGGCGGTATCCACGACCTCACGAAGAAGGACGATTTCGCAGCTAACAATGCAAGCAAGCTTTCCGGAGACGCTACCATGTCCATCTCCGAGGCTAAGTCCGCTCTCAGCAAGGCAGGCGTCAACCCCGCTTCCTACGGCACCTTCAAGCTTACCGTAAGAACCAACGCTGACGGTGAGTACAGCGACGATACAGGTACGCATACCCTTCACAAGGGCGGCAAGATCGATGAGGCTCTCGCTCATAACACAGTTGACTACGTAATGGCTAAGAAGGTCATTGATATCTGGAATCAGCTCGGCTTCAAGTTCGAGATCAACGGCGTCAACACCGCTCAGTATAACGAGGCAACTTCCTCTATCGTTCAGTACAGAGACTGCTTCGTTGAGACTCTCTTCGGTACATACGGCGACGGTATCCAGGTATTCGAGGCAGATCCTATCGTCGTTGAAAGAGCTCAGTTCGACGTTATCGCTATCGACTACCAGCTCATGGAAGAGACAGCTCTCTCCGCTCTCTCCGTTTACGCTACCTACTACGCAGGCTCCATGCTTAACGCTGAAGAAAATCCCATGGGACACATCACCGGCTACAACAGCGAGGCTTACAACAAGCTGATCGACGAGGCTCGCGCTCTCTACGTTGCAGGCGACAAGGAAGGTCTCTCCGCTAAGCTTCACGAGGCTGAGACTCTTATCCTGAACGATATGCCCATCATGCCTCTGATCGTTTACCAGAACGCTGTTCTCGTAAGCAACAAGCTTTCCGGCGTTAAGTTCGACTACTGGGGTTCTCCTATCATTACTAAGGCTAACCTCAAGAACTGGAAAGACTTCCTCATCATCAAGGATGAGTAATTTATCCAAGCTTTAAGTAATCAAAATAGCCTTCTCGAAAGAGGGGGCTATTTTTGCCCTGCTAAGCCCTACTTTTCTTGAAATGAAAAAATACATACCTTCGGTATGTTGGCAAAAGAACTTCTGTTACACCGATAGCAAAAACTATCGGTGTAACAGAACAGTTTGTATATTTTCCTTCGGAAAAAGGTATGTGCTCACTTTTCAAAAAAGAGCGAACATCTTTTTACTCACAAACGATAAAATCTCCTCGAAATCGGTAGGGGAGCGGCTTGCTGCTCCCGTAAAATTTACACAAAACATCCGTCTTATACAAACCAATTGGGCATATGCCTGCTTAATAAAACCAAAAGGATATTACAAAAATGCAAGCTCAGCTTAAAGAAAAAAACGATATTAAGATTTTTATTCTGTACCTGATGAGAAATATCGGCTACCCGCTGGATTTCGCCAACATCAACGACATTGTCGTTCAGGACGGCGTGGTCAACTATTTCGACTTCGCCGAGTGCTTCGCGGAGCTTATCGAAACGGGCAACGTCTCCGAGAGCGAGGACGAAAACGGCGAAAAGCTTTACAGCGTCACCGAGCAAGGCAAGCACGTTTCCGATAACCTTCAGAGCGAGCTCTTTATGATGATAAGAGAGAAGAGTCTGAAGAGCGCCCTGCGTCTGCTTGATTTCAAGAAGCGCGGTTCGCAGATCAAGTGCAAGAGCCGTCCGCAAGCGGACGGAAGCTATCTCCTCGATTGCAGTATCATCGAGAGCAAGGTGGAGGTCATGAAGCTGACGCTGAAGGTGGATAACAAAAAACAGCTGGACAGAATGGTGTATAATTTCGATCAGCGTCCCGAAAGCGTCTACAAAGGCTTTATGGCTGTGCTTACGGGTGAGGTCGATTATCTCATCGATTGATAAAAGTTAAGTGTATTGAACTTTCAACTAAAGTTTTTGAATATTTTTTATGCATATTGACAATCGAAAGCTGTTATATACAGTAAAAAGACTAAAAAACTTTGGTTTAATCAACAAAAAAACAGAGCCGCAGTTGTGTATTAAGCACAAATAGATAATTGTTTTTAAATTTTTTTGTAATAATATATTGACAAAATTGAAAATTAAGTATATAATATCTTTAAATAGTAAGCGGCGAACCGATTTTCTTAAATGTCGGTGAAATCTCGGCATTTGGAGTATCGGTTTTTTTATACCGATTTTGCGGACGGCTCGGCTGAGCCGGAATATAGGTAAAGAATGGAAGAGAAGATAAATGAGCTTTTGAAGTCTGTGAAAGCCGACGACGAGTCTGCTTTTGCGGAGCTGAAAGAACTGTTCGAGCCGCTTATATCATCGGAGACGGTGAAGATCCTTTCCGTAAACCCCGATTTCAGAGCCGACGAGGACGAGATCAGGCAGGAAGCTCTGATGGCGCTGTATAAAGCGGCGAAGAGTTATTCCTTTGACGGCAAGGCAAGCGGCGGCAAGGTCACCTTTGGGCTTTACGCCAAGATCTGCATCCGTAACCGCGTGATATCCTACGCGCGCAAGCTCACCACGGCGAAAAAACGTGAGGAAAAAGCCTTGAACGCCGAGAAAAAGGCGGGAGAAGGCAGGTTTTCGGAGGAGCTGTCCTACGTTTTGGAAAGTGACTCTGAGATCCGTCGTATCTTTTCCGAGAACACCACTCCTCTTGAAAAGCAGATATTTTTGATGTATCTGGACAGGCGGAGTTACAAGGAGATCGCTCTGGCTGTGGGAAAGAGCGAAAAGTCCGTTGATAACGCGATCTACCGCGTTAAGAGTAAGCTCAAAAAGCTGTTGATGTGAAGCAACGCTTCATATTTACATATATGCCCGAATAGCTTAAAACAAAGCACTGTACATGCTTGTCCACGCATTGCAGGATGGCGGTGTCAGTCCGCCTGAGGGACACAATATTTTTATTTTTTCAAAGCGAGGTAACAACCATGTACGAGGACAAGACTTTAGTTTGCAAAGACTGTGGCGAGGAGTTCGTTTTCACAGCAGGCGAGCAGGAATTTTACGCAGAGAAGGGCTTCCAGAACGAGCCCCAGAGATGCAAAGCATGCCGTGACAAGAGAAAGAACGCTGCTAAGCCTCACAGAGAGTACTTCACAGTTCCCTGTGCTCAGTGCGGCAAAGATGCGAAGGTTCCCTTCCAGCCCACAAGCGACAGACCCGTTCTTTGCAGCGAGTGCTATGCTGCATCCAAAAATCAGTAAGACATTTAAAGCAGTTTAAGCATTAAGTCTTATCGATTCGGACATTTCCATATTTTCCCTTTTCGGTCTATTTGGTATTAAGTCTATTAAGTCTGCAAGGAAAATCAAGCCGTGCGTTTTTTTCGCATGGCTTTTTTCTTTGAATATGTCACGATGATTACGGCAAATTGGAGTTTATCGGTGTGTTAACTCCAAAAACTGTAGGGACCGGCGTCCTCGACGGTCCGTAAGATTTACGCTTTGTTTATGAGGACCGTCGAGGACGCCGGTCCCTACAAACATTAAGGGCATTTGTATAAAAAATATTTCAAACACATCTACAAATCAAAATTTGAAATAGATTTTTTGAAAAGCATCTGTCTTGGACAAATGAATTATATGCCCGCGGGTGCTACCCGCCCTGCTAAAAAATTAAAAAGAATTTTAAAAAACCACTATACAAAACTGAAATTATATGTTATAATAATAATAACTAACTATATTTACCGATGGAAAATCGGATAAGACATAGGAATAAGTCGAAAAAAGAGAGAAAAAAACTCCTGAAGGAAAGGAAGACGCAGATGAGGGAAACGGATGAAAGCGTTATAAACGCTGAAAACGCGAACATGGTCGTTGGCAGAAACGCGGTATCGGAGCTAATAAAGTCGGGAAGAGACATCGATAAGATATTTCTGAAGGACGGAGAATGGGAAGGCTCTATAAAAAGCATCGCGGCGATGGCTAAGGAGCGCGGAATACCCGTTGTTTCAGCCGGCAAAAGCAAGCTGGACAAGCTGGCGGGCGGACTTACTCATCAGGGCGTCATCGCTTTTGCGGCGGAGAAGGAATACTGCTCGATCTCGGAGATAATCGATTACGCCCGTTCGAAAAACGAAGAGCCGTTCATCGTCATAGCCGACGGAATAGAGGATCCCCATAATCTGGGCGCGCTCATAAGATGCGCCGAGGGCGCGGGCTGTCACGGTATGATAATTCCCAAGAGACGGAGCGCCACTCTTACAGCTACGGTCGCAAAGTCCTCTGCGGGCGCGCTGGAGCATCTCCGCATTTGCAAGGTGACGAACCTCGCGTCAGCAATAGACGATCTGAAGAAGCGCGGCGTCTGGATATACGCGGCTGAGGCAGGCGGTCAGGAGTTCGACAAGACGGAGATAGTCACTCCGGCGGCGTTCGTCCTCGGTTCGGAGGGAGAAGGAGTCTCAAGACTGGTGAAGGAGAAAAGCGACTTCATCCTGTCTATCCCGATGAAGGGGAAGGTGAACTCCCTCAACGTTTCCTCTGCGGGCGCGGTCATACTCTTCCACGCAAGAAGGTTCTTTAACTGAGCGGAGGGTAACGCCCGGATTACAGAAATATAACATAGATTTGACATAGAATAGCATACACAAGGAAGGAGCAAAGGTGTAATGGACGATAAAAACGTATTATCCGGTAACGGCGCGGCAAACGCGAAGCCCGAAGAGTCCAAGCCCGCTGAAAAGCCGAAGCTGGTGAAATTGCCGGTGGAAGAGTCGCTTTTCGAATTTGACGGGTTTGATTTTGAAGAAGTCAAGCGCTCGGACAAAGCCGATACCGCGAAAAAGACCGAAGGAATGACGGATCTTACCGAGGAGATATCAAAAAAACAGGAGGATCAGGGGCTGGAATCGGAGCTGAAGAGCGACGCGGCGCTGATCGCAAGGCTTTCAGAGGTTCACGGGATCGCTCCGAAGAACGGTAAAGCAGAAGAAAAAGAAGAGGAAAAAGAAGAGGCAAAGGTGTCCGAGGAAGCCGCTGTGACGGCGGATCCCGAGGTTGAAAACGAGGTAAAATCAGAGCCCGAAGCAAAGGTCGATGCGGCTGAAAAAGAGGCTTCCATCGCACCCGAAACCGAGAAAACTGTCGAAAACGCAGAGCCTGCGTTGGATAGCAGTCTGCCGAGCGTGTCTCCGGAAGAGAAGACTCACATGGCTGAGCAGATCGCGGCAAGCTTTACGGGTGAGAAGAACGAGAGTGCAGGATCCGGTCAGGTGACCTTCCTTGATATAATAAACGGCGGCGACGGAGAGGACTCCGCTCCCGCTGAAAGCTCTGCCGAGGTCAAAGCCGAGGCGGAGGACGCTTCCTCGGGATCGCCCGAGGACGGCTCTCCCGACGGCGGAGATGAGGGCGCGGCTCCCGAAAACGAAGCAGTCAAAGAGCAAAAGGATCTGCCGGAGGACATCTGGGACGAGGAGGACAGAGAGCGTCTTCGCGCAAAGAAGCGTTATCTGGATTATTGCCGTTCCCTTACTGTTCCGCCGCTGAGGATCATCAAGGAGACCGTCTCCGAGAAGGAGAAGGAGAAAGCGTTCGCCTCGAAGCCCAAGGGCTCGGGATACAGATACGAAAAGGTGGAGCGTCTTCCCATATTCCCCGACGGAATACACGGCGGAAACGATACCGCGGGTTATCACGAAAGAGAGAGGGCTTACTGCGCGGAAAGAGCAGAGAAGAAGTCTGCGGAGCTGAGAAACAAGTCCCGCTCCTATTACAGCCGTTCCATATTCGCCGCTGTTCTCATGATAACCGTACTGATATTTGAAAACATAAATCTGTTTATGGGAGACGCTCCCGATAAGCTGCTCACCATGGATAACGTCTATCTCTTCGCGTGCATCGAGATAGGACTTATCTTCTTCGGCGCTATGCTTATCTTCGACGCTGTCTTCGACGGCATCAAGTGCGTATTCAAAGGCGTATTTACTCCCGAAAGCATTTCGGCGGGCGTGGTACTGTCGGCGCTGGCTTACCATATCTCATTGATGGCGTACGCCCCTCTGCCCGAAAGCGCTCTGCTTCTGGGCGCTCCCGCTATGCTGGCGATACTGCTTACGGCTCTTTACAGATACAATATGATCAACCGCGAGATAACGGCCTTCGGAGTTGCGTCATCTTACGGTGAATATACCACGGAAGCGAAGATGCAAAGCTTCGAAAACTCCCCCGAGGGACGCTCATTCAAGGGTATGGCTTCCGCAAATACATCTCTTTACAAGATAAATAAGGTCACGAGAATAGACGGCTGTTACACTGCGTCCCCTATAAAGGACGAGTGCTTCGGTATACTGAGAAAGCTGGCTATCGCGGTAATGTGCATATCCGCGGTGGTGGGAGTGGTCTTCGGACTGCTGAAGAGCGACGTTTGTTACGGTATCCTCAGCGCGTACCTTATCATAATTCTTGCCTCTCCGGTAAGCGTGTTCGTCTCCATGTACTACCCCAGGATCAGAAGCGCCAAGGCGGCTTCCGAGGCGGGCGCGGCTATAATCGGCTTCGACGATGAAAGCGACGAGATGGACGAAACGGTCATCATGGCGGACGACGGAGATATCTTCCCCTCTGATAAGCTGAAGGTGGTGGAGTTCGTCGTATGCCAGACTCCCGATATGGAAAGACAGCTCAGCAGACTTTGCGGTCTGTTCAGAGCTATGGGCGGTCCCGTTGAGAACGTATTCGCGAATATGAAGGGGCTTACGCCTTGCGGCGAGATACAGTTCACGGAGATAGAGGAAAGAGGAATCGCGGCGCTGATAGACGGCAAATTTCTTGTCGCGGGCTGCGAGAGCTATCTTGCGAAGTACGGCGCTGAGGCTGAACGTTACGACGGTCCCATGGCGCCGAACGGCAGAGCGATGTACGTGGCGGAAAACGGCGAGTTCATAGCAAGGATAATCATGGAGTTCGAGGCGGACGATGAGATGTGCGAAAAGATATCCGAGCACAGACATACCGACACGCTGTTCTCCCTTAAATCCTGCAACCCTTGCATCGATACGGAGCTGGTATTCGACACCACGGGAATCGAGCCTGACCTGCTCAGATTGGTCAAGTTCAACGCAGGTGACGACGTTATGCCCGCAAAAACGGACAGAGAGGGTATCCTTGTTTCGGGAACGGGACTTAAAGGACTTCTTACAGCCCTGCTTGAGTACAAGCGTCAGAAGAGACTGGTGCTGGCGGGAAGTAAGTTTGCGGTCGTAAGCTGTGTGATCGGCGGCGCGGCAGGACTTGCGCTGGCGTTCGTCGGAGCTTCGCTCGGCTATATGTCCATCGCCGCTACTGCGGTCACGGGCGTTCTGGCGGTCGCGGCTGCCTTTACCGCAAGCAGAAGCGCCATAAACACCAAGAGTAAAAAGAAAAAGGATTAATCCACCGCAAGGGCGAGCGAGAACCGCTCGCCCTTGAAATGTTTTAAACGTTTTATTTAAAGCATAATCAGGGGTGGAGTTTTTAAACAGGTTCGGAAAAATGATAAAAAATATTGTGTTCGATATGGGCAACGTGCTGATTAAATGGATCCCCGAAACGTTTATGAAGGGTTGCTCCGAGACCGCAAGGGAGCTGCTCGGGAAAGAGATCTATTATTCCGAAAACTGGCTGAGGCTTGACCGCGGCGAGTTAAGCGAAGAGGAGCTTACGGAGCTGGTCTGCGAAAGGATCCCCGAGTCCTATCGCGCCGACGCGAAAAAGCTGATAAGATGGTACGATATGTCGTCGCAGATCGACGGTATGGAAGAGCTTGTAAAGGAGCTTAAGGACAGAGGGTATAAGGTCTACCTGCTGTCAAATACCAGCAAGGTGTTTTACAGCTTCAAAGAATTATTCCCCGTTATAAAGCTATTCGACGGTACTTTTATTTCCGCGGATCACGGCGTGCTTAAGCCCGACAAGCAGATATTCCGTTTGTTTTGCAAGCAGTTTTCGCTTTCCCCAAGTGAATGCGTATTTGTTGACGATTCGCAGGCAAACGTGCAAAGCGCCTCGGAAGAGGGTTTTACAGGTATAACGTTCAGCGGAAACGCTGAAGAGCTGAAGATGAAATTGGGTAATTTGAATTTGTTTTAATAAGGGATTTGGTTTAAGAAGGATATTTGAGTAAATTTTATAATTTTACTTTTAATAATTCATTATGTTAAATAATCCGCATCTTTCTTCCTTTCTTTCGGGAAAGAAAGAAGAAAGACGCTCCAGAAAGAAGAAAGAAAGCCCGTGGTAGATTTTTAACGGCTCGCCGAACCCCCTCGCGTAACACACTCCGTGTGCTCGGGGGTTGGGTACAATAGCTCCGCCAAAGCTGGCGAATATTTCGGGCTTTTCGAAGAAAAGTTTTGACTATGTCGAAAAGAAATATTCGAGGGTGATACCCGTATATGTTCGCACAAAGTACACGGTATCTTAAATTTCCTTCAAGGCTGGCGAATATTTCGGGCTTTTCGAAGAAAAGTTTCGACTATGTCGAAAAGAAATATTCGAGGGTGATACCCGTATATGTTTGCACAAGGTACACGGTATCACTGCTCCCGCAACACCCTAAAGCAGGAAAATAATTTATTTGCGCATATTGGAACTTTTTTCTCCACCAAATCTCTGCGAAGATTTCGGTCTTTTTTCGTAAGAAAAAAGTTCCGACGGCGTCGGAAAGAAAGCTTCGAGGGGCGACACAAAGCTATGTTAGCACAAGCTTTCAGTGTCGCCAGAAAGCGACCGTATCCCCCTTTCAGAAAGGTGTAACTATGAAAACGAAACTTGAGAAGATACTAAAAAACGTAATGAAGCCGGGAAGATATACCGGCGGCGAATACGGACAGGTAATAAAAGATAAGACAAAGATGAAGGCGAGGTTTGCGTTCTGTTTTCCGGACTCGTACGAGATCGGAATGTCGAATCTCGGAATGAGACTGCTGTACCACGCGATAAATCAGATGGAAGACGTGTACTGCGAGAGAGTATTCTCCCCCCTTCCCGACATGGAAGAGCAGATGCGAGAGAACGGTATCCCGCTGTACGCTCTGGAGACCTTCGATCCCGTAAAGGATTTCGACTTTATGGGAATAACGCTCCAGTACGAGCTGTGCTACACGAACGTGCTCAGTATGCTGGATCTGGCGGGAATGCCTCTGCTGTCAAAGGACAGAGGAGAGGAGTTCCCCATAGTCGTTGGCGGCGGTCCCTGCACCTATAACCCCGAGCCTATGGCGGACTTCTTCGACGTATTTTCCATTGGAGAGGGCGAGGAGGCGCTATGCGAGATGGTGCGCCTCTATATAGATATGAAAGACAGCGGAAGCTACACCAAAGCGGACTTTCTGCGTCAGCTTTCGCACATCGAGGGCTTCTACGTCCCTTCGCTCTACGAGGTGGAGTATAACGAGGACGGAACGGTCAAGAGCTACACGCCCAAATACGAAGATGTCCCCGCGAAGGTCCGCAAGCGCATAATCAAGAATATGGACGAAGCCCCCTATCCCGACAAATTCGTCATGCCGTACATAGAGACGGTCCACGACAGAATCACCGAAGAGGTCTACCGCGGCTGTATTCGCGGCTGCCGCTTCTGTCAGGCGGGCATGATATACCGTCCGATAAGAGAGAAGTCTCCCGACAAGGTCAACGAGCAGGTGAAATGTCTGTACGAGAACACGGGTTACGAGGAGGTCTCTCTGCTCTCGCTTTCGATCAGCGACTACACCCGTCTTTCCGAGCTTACCGAAAAGCTCCTTGACTGGACGGACGAGCGTAAGGTCAGCCTTTCCCTGCCGTCGCTCCGCGCCGATACCTTCTCAAAGGAGCTTATGGACAGGATATCTTCCGTACGTCAGAGCGGACTTACCTTCGCTCCCGAGGCGGGAACTCCCCGTCTGCGCGACGCGATAAACAAGAACGTCACGGAAGAAGAGATACTCCGCGCCTGCTCGCTGGCTTTCGGCGGCGGAAAGACCAACGTTAAGCTCTATTTCATTATGGGACTTCCAACTGAGCAGGACGAGGACATCGTCGGTATCGCTCACATGGGTAAGGTGGTGGTGGACGAGTTCTATCAGAACCCGAACCGTCAGAAAGGCCGCGCGCCTCAGGTCACCCTCAGCTGCGCCTGCTTTATTCCCAAGCCGTTTACGGCGTTCCAGTGGGATAAGCAGGACACACTCGAAGAGCTTGACCGCAAGCAGCAGTACCTTAAAAGCTGTATAAAGGATAAGCGCATCAGATATAACTATCACGACGCCAAGGCGTCCAGGATCGAGGCGGCTCTCGCCCGCGGAGACAGAAAGCTCTGCGCCGTTATGCTGGAAGCCTTCAAGTCGGGAATGAAGTTCGACGCCTGGGACGAGCATTTCAGCTACGATAACTGGATAGCCGCCTTTGAAACTGCCGGCGTTGATATAGCGTTCTACGCAAACAGAGCCTTCGGGCTCGACGAGGTGCTCCCGTGGGATATTTTTGATATAGGAGTTACCAAGGAGTTCCTGCTTCGCGAGTACAAAAAATCCAGGGAGTCCGTTTCCACTCCCAACTGCAAGGAAAAATGCTCCGCCTGCGGAGCGAACAGATTAGGAGGTGTAACGCCGTGGTGCCCGAAAATATCCGAATAAAGTTCACAAAGACGGGGCGTCTGAAGTACATTTCCCATCTCGACCTCTGCCGAACAATGTGTCCCGCGATGATCCGAGCCAAGATACCGCTCTGGTACACCGAGGGATTTAACCCTCACCCGAAAATGGTGTTCGCTCAGCCGCTTCCTCTCTTCGTTGAGAGCGAGTGCGAGTTTCTTGACATCAAGATAACCGAGCCCGTAAGCCACGAGGAGCTGAAGGCGCGTCTGCGCTCGGCGTTTACCGACGAGCTTTACGTTCTCGACGTTTATACTCCCGTCGTTAAATTTACCGAAATCGCCTATGCGGGTTACTTCATCGCCTGCGAAACGAAGCTCTCCGAGGCTGAG
Organism: Oscillospiraceae bacterium; assembly: GCA_015064245.1. Classification (GTDB taxonomy): domain Bacteria; phylum Bacillota; class Clostridia; order Oscillospirales; family CAG-272; genus SIG673. The sequence goes on from SVSQ01000032.1 coordinate 18,812, forward strand.
ATCGCCTCTAAGCTTTCGTCCGATCTGATCGTTACCAAGAATTCTAAGGGCAAGGAAAAGCAGCTTAATATCCGTCCCCAAATTCATTCCGTCGCTATTTGCGACGGCGGCTACTTTGCCATTCTCGACGCTTCAGGTTCCTCCTATCTGAACCCCGATCTCTTCTGCAAAGCCTTCTTCGGTCAGCATGTTGACTGCGCGATTACCCGCCGTTCGTGGTTTAAGGGTGATATGAGCGCGTTTGTTTGAAAGGGAGGATACGGTCGCTTTTTGAAAAAAGCTCCGCAAAAACTTCTTTTACGACGATAGCAAGAGCCATCGTCGTAAAAGAATAAGTGTGGTGTTTCCTTCGGAAATCGTCCGTGCACCCCTTTTCAACAAGAGCATACATACCCTAACCCACAAACGAAGATTTCTACACCAACCTACCCAGCACACCCCGAAAATGCGAGTGTTTTACGAGCATTTTTCTCGAAATGCGTGATACCGTGTACCTTGTGCGAACATCTGCTGGTATCCCCCTCGAATATTTCTTTTCGACACCGTCGAAACTTTTTTCTAACGAAAAAAGCCCGAAATATTCGCCAGCTTTGGCGGAAGTAGAAGTTCCATGCTCTGTAAAGAAATTATTTCCTATCTTGGGTAGTTGCGGGAGCAACTCGGCAGTATTTCATGTACGAAAAACCGCGAGCCTGCTTATGCGAGCGTGTTTCGGTGAGCCGTACCAAATCTACCACGGTCTTTCTTTTTCTTTCTTTCGCCTACTTCTTTCTTTTTCTTTCTCGAAAGAAAAGGAAAGAAATGGGCATTTACTAAATAAAAAGTAACTTTTAAAGAAAAATTATAAAATCTACTCAAAATATCAAAAACCATTTTTTAAAAATATTTTTTAGAAAGGGAAAAAATATGAAAACCTATCTTTTGCCCGAAAACGGAACTTACTACAAAGCAAACCTCCATTGCCACACCACAGTCTCCGACGGAAGACTTACCCCCGAGGAGATCAAAGCCCATTACGTTAAGAACGGTTATTCCATCGTCGCGTATACCGACCATAACGTTATGATCGACCATTCCGACCTTGCAGACGAGAATTTCCTTCCCCTTATGGGCGTTGAGCTGAATGTCGGCGAAGCAAAGAAGCCGGACGAGAAGTACCCTTACAGAACCAAGACCTGTCATTTCTGCCTTATCCCTCTTGAGCCCGATAACAAGGTCCAGCCTCTGTGGCACAGAGAGGGCAAATATCTCACCCGAAACGCGCCGAATTACGCTCATCTGGTCAAATTCGACGAAAACGAGCCGGACTACGTCCGCAGATATTCCGTTGAGGGCGTAAGCGAGATGTTCAAGATCGCAAGAGAAAAGGGGTTCTTCGTTACGTATAACCACCCAACGTGGTCTATGGAGACTTACGAGCAGTACGCCCACTATGAGGGTATGCACGCTATGGAGATCGTGAACTACGAGTGTACCGTCGGCGGAACGGATGAGTACAATCCGAAGATCTATGACGAGATGCTTCAGACGGGCAAGAGGCTCTACTGCATCGCAACGGACGACTGTCACGGTCTCGCAGGCACCTGCGGCGGCTTTACAATGATAAAGGCAGATAAGCTTGAGCACCGCGCTATCACCAAGGCTCTTGAGGACGGTAACTTCTACGCGTCCATGGGTCCGAAGATCGAGGAACTCTACTTAGAGGGCGACGAGGTGCACATCAAGTGCTCTCCCGCAAGAGAGATATTTATCAATTACGGCTGCCGTAAAAAGTCCAAGAAGAAAGCTCCCGAAGGGGAGACCTTGACCGAGGCGGTCTTCAAGATCGATCCCACTCTGTACGAGTATTTCCGTCTCACCGTTATCGACGAAAACGGTAAGCCCGCCAACACCAACGCGTATTACACCGAGGATTACGATATTCCCGCGCCCGAGGCGAAGTGATTTTTGACATGAAACAATAAATTGGGGTTTGTAGGTGTGTTAACCCCGAAAACTGTAGGGAACGTGCGTCTATGGATTTTCAATCCTCGACGGTCCGTAAGATTTACGCTTTGTTTATGAGGACCGTCGAGGACGCCGGTCCCTACAAACATTAAGGGTGTTTGTATAAAAATGTTTGCAAACTCACCGACAAATCTAATTTTTAAAAACCGAAGAGAACGGAAAAAATGAACGAAAAAAACGAAAAAAATCCCGCCACTGAATTCAACGGCGGGATGCTGGCTTATCTCGGGGACGCTCAGTTCGAGCTTCTCGTAAGAAAAAAGCTCATTTTGAAAAAGGGTAAGCTTGGAGAACTGAATAAAGAAGCGGACGCGCTGGTACGCGCAGGCTCACAGAGCAAGGCGGCGGATAAGCTTTTGGAGATGTTTACGGAAGAGGAGCTTTCCGCTTACAAAAGAGGTAAGAATATCCACACGAATTCCGTTCCCAAAAACGCTACCGCTCTTGAGTACCGCAAAGCCACAGGGCTTGAGGCGGTATTCGGTTACCTCTGTCTCAAGGGAGATACCGAGAGAATGGAATATCTGCTTGAAAAGGGATTCTTTGACGGGGAGTAAGCCTTAACCGATAGCCGACGGCTGGACTGCCTTCGCCGCGGCGACAGGCGCGGGCGTTTCCTGTATCTCGTCCTCTGCGGGCGTGTCGGAGACCTCGAGCCCGAAGCTGACGGAGATAGCGGCGTTCACCTTCTGCATGGTCAGGGTGTCGAGATGTCCCATATGTTCTTTCAATCTGCGCTTGTCTATGGTGCGTATCTGCTCCAGCAGTATGACCGAATCGCGGGCAAGACCGTAATCCTTTTCGCTCTCATCGGAACGAATAACGTCGATGTGGGTGGGAAGCTTGGTCTTGCCCGTTTTGCTCGTTATGGCGGCGGCTATGACCGTCGGACTGTATTTGTTGCCTACATCGTTCTGAATTATAAGTACGGGGCGCAGTCCGCCTTGCTCCGAGCCTATGACGGGGCTCAGGTCTGCGTAAAATATATCTCCTCGTTTCACTACCATTTTATATACGTTCCTTTCGTTTTGACTTTGCTGTCTATATTTTGCCTGAAAACGCTCCGGTTTAATCGCGTTTCAGACCACTTGGTCAAATATCTTTTCGACAAATTTCGTATATCTGCCTCTCTGCTGCCATTATATGCGGCAGAGTATTTTTGCGTGAATTGATAAATTGGTGTTTATAAGTGAGATAGCACTTATAAAGCCTCGCCCTACGGGAGAGGTGGCACCGCAGGTGACGGAGAGGGTATTTTAGCAAAATGTATTATTTTTCTACCCTCTCAGTCTCGCTATGCTCGACAGCTCTCCCAAAGTGAGAGCCTTTAATTTGTGCGTTCATCTCCCCCATAAATCAAAATTTAATAAATCTTCCCATTCACACTACCGTCTCAAGTGAAAACGTCCCCGCGATACGCAGCTTCTCCAGCTTTACCCGCGCTTCTTCGATAAGCGTTCTCTGCGCGTCGGTATCCGTCTCGGGAACGTAACGCAGGGCGGAAAGCGCTATCTGTATCTCTTCGACGTACGCCGTGACGGTGAAATATCTCAGAACGTCGCCGCGGCTTTTGAAATCCGAGTATATCCGTTCCGCCTTTTCGGGGCTGAAGCCGCCGCGTTCCAGCTCGTCTATGGCGGAGAGGGTGAGGGCGACGGTCTCGGAGCAATAGACGGACGACCAGAGTATCAGCAGAAATATCACCGCCAGAACGGCGCAGGCGGAAAGAAAGCTCTTCATTTGTGTTTTCCTTTCTTGAAACGGGCGGAGACGTTCTCACCCGAGGTCAGGATCACAGTCTCCCGCCCGCTGTCGGATACTGTGTAGAGAAAGACGTCCTTTACGGAGACGTTTATCCCCGCAAGCTTGCTTTTTACGCTCTCCTCGGTCAGAGAAAGAGTAGAAAGTCCGTGCTCGTTCATACAGCCGTCCGCAATGACGATATGTGAAATTCCGTTTTCGGTCACGCTCTTCTGAAATACGGAGAGGTTTCCGTCCGCCTCGATTATGGCGTACTCTATGTCGGATATGTCGCGGACGCCCTGCTGACGCGCTTCGCTGATGAACTCCTCGATCCCCATACGCTGACGCGTAAGCTCGCCGACGTCCAGCCTACCCTTCTTGATTATGACGCTTGGAACACCGTCGAAAAATCTCTTGAGCATATTGTTTTTCGTCGCTGAAAAGGCGCAGATTATCTCAAGACAGATTACGGTGGCTATGGGTATCAGTCCGAAAAGCAGGGGAGTATCCTCGCGGCTGATGTGGGATACGGCAAGGTCCGAAAGCAGCAGAGCTGTGATAAGCTCCGAAAGCTGCATCTCTCCTATCTGACGTTTTCCGCCGATACGCAGGGCTATCAGAAGGAAAAAATAGGTTATTATCGTTCTTATAAACAGTGTTGGCATTTTTTATTCCTTTTGTTACGTCACTTATGTATGTGATGAATTGTGAGTTTATCGGTGTGATCGCACAAAATAGAAGCCTTCTCCAGCGGGAGAAGGGGGACCATCGAAGATGGTGGATGAGGTGTCAAAAATGTTCCATATTGTATTCTATAGAGGGTAATGTGTGTACGTCACGCAGAACCTAATAAATACATAGCTGTGACGGCTCATTTGTGGTGAATAGAACGGCAGTTATGAG
>SVSQ01000033.1 GCA_015064245.1 Oscillospiraceae bacterium
TATAGCCTTTCGATTCCGTTTTTTATGCGTTCTAAATTGTCCACTTGCCGGTATTCCTCCTCTCTCGATACCGTCATCCGGGCAGGACCGACAGGATCGTAATGCAGAGAGGAGTGAGCGAAACATAGAGTTTGAACATACCTAACTGCCGCAGATATGAACAGGCTACATCGCTCTCTTGGTAGAATTCTACCTCAATATTATATCACGTTTTTGCGGATTTTTCAAGAGAAGGAAGAGAAATTTGTTTTGTAAAATTTTATGCTAAGGCGGAATTTATTTCTTTTTTGCTTCCTCGTAACGGGCGTTAGCCGCCTCGGTTCGATCCTTGGCAGCCGCGATCCTTGCGTCGCGTTCTTCCTGCATTTTTGCGGATCTCTCGGAAGGACTCAAGTGAGCGTTATCCCATGATTTCTTTGCGTCAGCCTTAGCCTTCTTGAAGGTGTTATGACCTCTGTTTTCTTCAAAGCTTGCCTTGGCCTCTGCCTTAGCCGCCTGAAACTCCGCTTTATCTACCTCGTGCTGCGCTTTGGCGCTTTCCTTCATATCGCCGAAAGCCTTCTTAAAAAACGCTTTGATACCCATATTCTTTGTCCTCCTATCACTTATTCATGATCTTTTCGCTGAGACTGAGTATTTCAGCGCCGTATTTTTTCTTGCGGATTCCGAGGATACCTTTGTATAAGGGATAGGTGAAGATAGCCATAGCCATTCCGACGAGACCGATAACTATTCCGGGGATCATAGTGTTTTCCATACCGAGGAACGCGCCTATATCTGTCATTACAAGGCTCATGCCTGCGCCCATGACTATAGCGGAAAGACTTCCGAATGCATACGCAAAAATATTTGCGGGGCTCTTGACCTTAGCGTCAAGCTCGCGGAGCTCATCAAGCTCTGTAAACTGCTTTTCCATGTACTGAGCGCGGATCTTCTGCGCCATAAACTGCTGATCGTTCTTATTCATAATTAAATTACCTCTCTTTGTTTCATTTTTGATTTTGTGACCTAATTATATCAGCAGTTTGTTTTTGAAAGTTTTGAGTTTTGTTTATGTTTTGTTAAAGTTGAAAAATACCGAAAAATTCAATCGCGGATGCATTTAAGCAATAGCCTTGCTTGGTGGATATTCATCTATTAAATCTGCCAAAGTTTTTTCAGTAATACCCTTATCATTTACTAAATAATTGAATTTAAAATATCTGTGTATTTTAATCATAGTATTATAGTTATAATCTGAGTATGTGCAAAAATCATCGTTCGGAGTAATAATATCTTTCACAGGAATCAAGTGATCGCCATATACGGTGCTTATATATAGATAATCACCATAAGTCGTATCAATAAATACCTGACAGCAATGTGTCGGAGTTTTATCCGCATTTTCTGTTAACATAGCGCAGTATATACTTTTTACACGGACGTTATCAGGCATATACGGCAGCGACATAGAGCGCAGAAACTTCGTTGGATTCTCAATCAATCCACGCAACTCTGACCATCTGCCTGCTATTTCGGCATCACAGTGCTTGTTTTGGGCATCCAAGGTTACATATTCATATTTCTCACCGTTACTATAGATAAAAACAGGAAAATCTTCATAATTTCGTATATCTTCATTTTTCTGAATCAATGTGTTATATGTAGCAAACCCAATATAAAAATTGTCAGAATAGCATTTAAATGCAGAACTTCCGTATTTTATTCTTTCAATCGGATTCAAATTTCTTGAATCCATTTTATCGTAATTTAAATAGAGACATGACAATATTATTGCTATCACTAATATAAACGCAAGGGATATTATCAGTACCTTTTTCTTTGTGGATAGATTCTTAACCATAGATTGCCTCCTGTAAATAGTTATTTTATTAACAAATAAACGAGCGTGACTTTCATTATTAGCTTAATTGCAGTATAGCATGAATTGCCGGATTTGTCAATAAAGTTTAGTGAATATTCATGATAATGGTGTATATTTAACAAAAAGTTTAGCATTAAGTAACATCAATAACAAAAGCCGTATACATCAAGCTTGATGCGTACGGCTTTGCTTCATATGAGTTCCTTTTTGATCCTCTCAAGCGCTCCTTTTTCAAGGCGTGATACCTGCGCTTGGCTTATTCCGATCTCGGAGGCGATCTCCATTTGAGTTTTTCCGCGGTAGAAACGCAGAAGAAGAATGTTCCGCTCCCGTTCGCTTAGCTTCTTCATCGAATCCCAAAGAGCGTATTCCTCTATGCGGCGTTCCTCGGTGTTTGACGTGTCCCGTATCTGATCCATGACGTATATGGAGTCGGAGGAGCCGCCGTCTGTATAGACGGGATCGTAAAGTGAGATGGGTTCGATGATCGCTTCCAGTGCCTCGGCTACGTCCCGCTCGTCGTGCTCCTCGCCCATCTTTTTTAGCTCCGCGCATATTTTGCTGATCCCGGCTTCGCCGTCTCCGGTCTTAGAGAGATTTTCGCGTATGGCGAGCGCCTTGTACGCCAGATCGCGCATGGAACGGCTTACCCGTATAGGCGTGTTGTCGCGAAGATAACGCCGAACCTCTCCGATTATCATGGGAACGGCGTAGGTGGAAAATTTGACGTCCAGCTCTACGTTAAAATTGTCGATAGCCTTGATCAGACCGATACAGCCGATCTGAAAGAGATCGTCCGCGGACTCGCCCCGTCCGCCAAAACGCTGAATGATGCTCAGTACGAGACGCAGATTTCCCGAAATGAGACGCTTGCGCGCCTCACCGTCTCCTGCGTGGGCTTTTAAAAGAAGGGCGCGCTTTTCCTCGTCACTGAGATTTTCCAGCTTTGAGGTGTTGACGCCGCATATTTCAACTTTGTTGTAGTACAAGATTACACCCCTTTTTTCGTCGTTTAAGGTGTTTCAAGTATTGACGGAAACGGGGCGTAATTATTCATTAAGAGAGAGATGACGGGGATGGAAAAAATAACCGAAGCTCTTTCTTCAGATTATTATATTATAACCCTTGAATTTGAAAATCCCGAAGCGCGGGTTAGATGATTCGATGCTTTTAAAGCTAAATGAAGTATTCCTTAGTCAGCCTTTTTACAGTCGGAAAGAGCAGGAATAAAGCGATAACGTTGATCACAGCCATAAGGGAAATGGAAAGATCGGCAAGCTTCCAGCATAGGGACTCGGGAATGAACGCGGAAAGGAACGAGGAAAGCGAGAATAAAAAACAGTAAGCGGCGATTGCGGGTTGCTTCATTCCGAGGAAAGTCATAGCTGAGCGTCCGTAAAAGCCCCAAGCGGTTACGGCGGCGAGAGCGAAAAGAGATATAGACGCGCCGAGCAGGGGATAAACGAATTTTCCGAGTACCGATGAAAAGGCGGAATAGGCGGTCAGAACTGATGAGTCTTGCATAGAGGTTCCGCTTAAAAGCACCGCGTAAGCGGTGAGTGTGCAGAGGAGAAGAGTGTCGCAAAGCACCTCTGCTATGCCAAGCAGTCCCGTTCCGCAGGCGTCAGTCGACTTTCCGGCGGCGTAGGCGATGGGAGCGGTACCGCACCCCGCCTCGTTTGACATGACTCCGCGGGTTATTCCAAGCCGCATAGCGGGAGAGCAGAGGTAGGCTGCGATTCCCGAAACGCCCGCGCGTGGCGTAAACGCTTCGCGGAATATACGGGCGGTGACCTCAGGGATATTCTCCCGCAAAGCAACTATGACGATGAGCGAAAGCACGACGTAAAAAACACACAGGAACGGAACGGTAAAGCCCGTAAACGCGGTTATGAGCTTACCCCCGCCGCTGCAAATTATGAGAACTATTACAAAAAACAGAAACGAAAAAATCGGGGTGGGGATGCCGAAGGCGTAGTATGCGGCGTCGGACGCGGACTTTACCTGAGTGATATTTCCCATCGTAAATGAGGTGATCACACAAAGAATTGCGAAGAAAACGGCGGTTCGGGGTGACTTCAAAGCGTTTTTTATGTAGGAATACGCGCCGCCGAAGCGTCTGCCGTTTCCGTCGGTTTCGCGGAAGTGAACGGCAAGAACGGTCTCGGCATATTTTATAACTGAAGAAAAGAGAGCGCATACCCATATCCAAAACACAGTACCAGCGCCGCCAACTGAAATAGCGGCGCAAACGCCGGTAATGTTGCCGACTCCGAGAGTTCCGCCGAGCGCCAGCCACAGTGAGGAAAAGGAAAGAGAGCGGTCGCGTCCTTTTTTCAGAGCACGGCATACTTTAAGCGGGGAGAATATATGCCTTGAGAGAAAAATGAAGAAGTATATACCCGTAAAAAACAGAACGAGAGGTAAAAAAGCGCCTGAGACGAATTCGGTTACTGCAGTCATAGTTTGCTATTCCCTTCTAAGTCGGTCGTATAGAATATATGAATTAAATCTGGCGTTTAGAAAAATATAATAATATTTTTTAAAAAATTATTGACAAAACCGCTCGATAATGCTATACTGTTATTATAAATCTTACATATGGAGGAAACCGTTATGGCAACAAAAAACGCTCTTATCGCAGCTATCGATGATCTGCCCCTTATTGTAAAGCTTATTCTTTGCATTCCTGCAATTGATATCATTTGGGGTATTTACCGCATCGTTAAGTATCTTGAGCCCATGAATGTCCTGATGCTCGTGATCTCTATTCTCACGATAGTTCCCGGCGCAGCGTTCATATGGATTCTTGACCTTATCTGCGTTCTGCTCAAGGGTAAGCCCTTCCTCGGTTAATTTTAAGACTAAAACAAAAAAGCATCGCGAGTCCGGAGATCTCGCGGTGCTTTTTATTTGTATAATATGTTAATAAAATGTTTACATTAAATTATTGCTATCCCCTTGCCAAAAGAAAATAATAAAGGTATAATATAGTAAAATGGGATAGAATGGTTTTTGAAGATTTTATAATTTTCAGAAATCGAAAAAAGCTTCGTGATGCGGGCGGTTATCCTATTTTAAATGAAAGAAAAAATTAAAATACATAAAACGGAGGATGAAAAATGGAAAACACGAAACGCAAGTCTGTTAAAGAACTGCGAGACACGCTTACAGCCGATAGCGCGGCAATGAACGTTGTAAACGAGCTTTTCGATGCAGCGACATTCGCTCAGCTCAGCGCGTACGTTAAGCGTTATTCCACAGCGGCTGATAACAGCGACAAAGGCAGTGACTTTGAAGGAGTTATAACCGGTTACGGCGCCGTTGACGGAAGACTCGTCTTCGCATTCGTTCAGGATAGCTCAAGAATGAAGGGCGCTTTTGGCGAGGCTCAGGCAAAGAAGATCTGCTCCATATACGATATGGCGATGAAGGCGGGCGCACCCGTTATCGGTGTGTTTGATTCCTGCGGCGCGAAGATAGAAGAGGGTGCAGGCGCAATGGCTGCTTACGCAAAGGTCATGAAGAAGGCTGCGGATGCATCGGGATATATCCCCCAGATCGCAGTTATCACAGGCGTATGCGCAGGCTCTGCTGCAGCATTCGCCGCAATGAGCGATTTTGTTATCGCTTCCGAAAAGGCTGAGATCTACGTTACCTCAAAAGCTTGCGGATGCGCAGAAAGCAGCGCTAGGAGCGGCATCGTTGATATAGTATGCGCTCCCGAGGCAGTTGCGGCTAAGGCAAAGGAGCTTCTTATGTTCCTTCCCCAGACCTGCGACAGCGAGGCTATCGTTGAAAACGGCGACGACCTTAACCGTCTTACACCCGAGCTCGAGACTGTTCTCGGTAAGGGCGATATGAACAAGATCATAGCTTCCATCGCGGATAACGGCAAGGTTCTTGAGGTCGCTTCTGCTTACGCTCCCGAAATGATCTCCGCTTTCGTTTCCGTCGGCGGTTATTCCTGCGGAGTTATCGCAAACAATTCTTCCATGAACGAGGGCGCTATCACTCCCGCGGCGGCTGATAAGGCGGCAGGATTTGTAAACCTCTGTTCATCCTTCGGTATTCCGGTAGTAACTCTCGTTGACTCTGTCGGAGTTGACGGTAACAGCGAAGACGCGGCTTATGCATCTTCCCTCGCTTCTCTTGCATTCTCTTACGCTCAGGCTCAGTCCGCTTGCGTTACCGCAGTAGTCGGTAAGGCTTACGGCGCGGCAGGTACGGTATTCGGTACTAAGAGCGTGGGCGCAGACGTGGTCTACGCAACAGAAAACGCAGAGATCAGCGCGCTCTCTCCCGACGCGGCAGTATTCTTCCTCAACCAGAGCGAGATCGCAGGCTCTGATGATCCCGAGGCTACACGCAAAGAAAAGATGGCAGAGTGGAAGGAAAAGTACGCTTCTCCCGTTGAAGCTGCAAGACTCGGCGAGATCGACGATATCATTCTGACCGAAGAGCTTCGTCAGCGTATCTGCGCGGCTATCGAAATGATGAACGCAGACTAATGATTCAGTCGTATCTTAAAGTTTAACGAAAGGAAATATAAGTAATGCAGGGTATATATTATCTGGCAGAAGGTTTTACCGACACTTACGGAGACGACTGGGTAGCGCGTTTCATAGAAAAAGGCGTGCCTACGGCGGTTCTCGGAATGGTGATGATATTTGCGGTTCTCGGATTGCTTTGGGCTTGTCTTGAGGTCTTCAAGCACGTGTTCTATACGATCCCCGAACGCAATAAGAACGGCGGAGCAGTTAAAGATGAAAAGCCTGCTCCTGCGCCCGCACCCGCGGCTGCGCCTGCTCCGAAGACAAGCGCGGACGAGGAGATAGTTGCGGCTATCATAGCGGCTATCACAGCCGCAAGAGCAGAGGAAGGAATTCCTGCCTCGACAGCTTTCAGAGTAGTTTCATTCAGAAAAATAAGATAATCAAACTCAAAATATTTTAAAGGAGAATTATAAAAATGAAAAAGTATAACGTAACCGTAAACGGAACAGTATATGAAGTTGTAGTTGAAGAGGTAGGCGGAGCATATTCCGCTCCCGTAGCGGCTCCCGCTCCTGTAGCGGCTCCCGCTCCCGCAGCAGCACCCGCACCTGCAGCAGCTCCCGCGCCTGCAGCAGCTCCCGCACCTGCAGCAGCACCCGCACCCGCAGCAGCTTCCGGAGCAGTTAAGGTCGAGGCTCCTATGACAGGTACAGTAACAAAGATCTCCGTTAAGGTAGGCGACACAGTTAAAGCAGGCGACACGCTTCTCGCATTCGAGGCGATGAAGATGGAGCAGGAGATCAAAGCTCCTCAGGACGGAACTATCGCCGGTGTTCATATCGCTCAGGGCGCTACGATGAACCAGGGCGACCTTCTCGTTTCCATGAACTGATTTCGGGATTTCGAGATCAAGTCATTGAAAGGAAATAAACAATGGATTCTATTATCAATTTTCTTAAGACAACGGGTATAGCTCAGCTTTTTGAGGGCGGCGATACGGTCAGGATAGTCCAGTACATAGCGATGTATGTTATCATAGGAATCTTGTTCTATCTTGCGCTTGTAAAAAAATTCGAGCCTCTGCTGCTCGTTTCTATCGCGTTCGGTATGCTTCTTGCAAACCTCCCGGGCGCAAACGTGTTTCACATGGATTTCTTTATCTCGCCTGAGAATCCGAGCTCGGAGTTCCTCAAAATGTGTTTGGATGCAGGTATAGATGATCCGAGCCACCTTACGCTGGTCGATTCTGTGAAATTGGCGTTTAACAACGGCGGACTCGTTGACTACCTCTATCTCGGCGTTAAGACCGGACTTTATCCTTCGCTGATATTCCTCGGCGTAGGCGCGATGACGGACTTTACAGCTCTTATCGCTAACCCCAAGAGCCTTCTTATGGGCGCGGCTGCTCAGCTCGGCGTTTTCGTAGCGTTTCTCGGAGCTATCGCTCTGGGCGCGCTGGATCAGTTCGGACTCGACGTCGGATTTGATCTTCTTGAGGCTGCCGCTATCGGTATCATCGGCGGCGCGGACGGTCCTACGGCTATTCTCGTTACCAAGGAGCTTGCTCCCCATCTTCTCGGAGCTATCGCTATCGCGGCGTATTCTTATATGGCGCTGATCCCGATCATTCAGCCCCCTTTTATGAGAATGCTTACGACCGAGAGCGAGAGAAAGATCGAAATGACCACGCTCCGTCCCGTTTCTCAGATCGAGAAGGTTCTTTTCCCTATCGTAGTAACATTTATAGTATGTCTTATCGTTCCGGATGCAACTCCTCTCGTTGGCTTCCTTATGCTCGGTAACCTCTTCACGGTCTGCGGCGTTACCGACCGTCTCTCAAAGACCGCTCAGAACGAGCTTATCAACATCGTAACGATCATGCTCGGAGTTTCCGTCGGTGCAACAGCTAACGCGGAGGACTTCCTCTCTCCCAAGACGATATTTATCATTATTCTCGGTCTTGTTGCGTTTTCAATATCCACCTGCGGCGGACTTCTGTTCGGCAAGCTTATGTGCTTCCTTACAAAGGGCAAGATCAATCCTCTTATCGGAAGCGCAGGCGTTTCCGCAGTTCCTATGGCAGCCCGTGTAGCCCAGATGGAAGGACAGAAGGCTAACCCCAAGAACTTCCTTCTTATGCACGCTATGGGACCCAACGTTGCTGGAGTTATCGGATCTGCAGTTGCTGCAGGCGTACTCCTCAGCTGCTTCGGTTGATAGACCGAAATCTAAATATTCAGAAAGGTTAGGTTAAAATATTATGGCAAAGATCAAGCTTTGCGAGACGGCTCTCCGTGACTCGCACCAGTCTCTTATCGCGACAAGAATGACCACCGAAGAAATGCTCCCCATCCTCTCTAAGATGGACGAGGTTGGATATTATTCTATGGAGGTTTGGGGCGGCGCTACCTTCGACGCTTGTCTCCGTTTCCTTAACGAAGACCCGTGGCAGAGACTCAGAACCATTCGTGACAACGTTAAGAATACAAAGCTCCAGATGCTCTTCAGAGGTCAGAATATCCTCGGCTACCGTCACTATGCGGATGACGTTGTTAAGTACTTCGTTCAGAAGTCGATTGCAAACGGTATCGATATCATCAGAATATTCGACGCGCTCAACGACCCCAGAAACCTTAAAACTGCTATCGAGGCTACAAAGGCTGAGCAGGGACACTGTCAGGTAGCGTTCTCTTACACCACGTCTCCCATCCATAATAATGAGTACTTTGCAAACTTTGCAAAGCAGATCCAGGAGATGGGCGCAGACTCTATCTGCATCAAGGATATGGCAGGACTTCTCAAGCCCTACGATGCTTACGAGCTCGTAAAGGCTATCAAGGAGAAGGTCGGCGATATGCCCCTTGAGCTTCATACACACTACACATCCGGTCTTGCTTCCATGACGGCTCTTAAGGCTATCGAAGCAGGCGTTGACATCGTTGATACAGCTATATCTCCTCTCGCTCTCGGTACTTCCCAGCCCGCAACCGAACCTATGGTCGCGGCTCTTCAGGGAACACCCTACGACACAGGACTCGATATGGCTAAGCTCGACGAGATATCCAAGTATTTCAGCACACTCAGAGAGAAGTATCTCGCTTCCGGTCAGCTGGATCCCAAGATGCTTAAGGTCGACGTAAACGCGCTTATGTACCAGGTACCCGGCGGAATGCTCAGTAACCTTATCTCTCAGCTCAAGGCTCAGGGTAAGAGCGACAAGCTTATCGAGTGTCTTGAAGAAGTACCGAGAGTCCGCGCGGACGCAGGTTACGTTCCGCTGGTTACTCCTACCTCCCAGATCGTAGGTACTCAGGCTGTATTCAACGTTCTCCTCGGTGAGCGTTACAAGAATACTACCAAGGAGTTCAAGGGTCTTGTAAGAGGTGAGTACGGTACAACTCCCGCTCCCATCGATCCCGCATTCGTTGAAAAGATCCTTGGCAAGGATGCAAAGGTTATAGATTACCGTCCCGCAGACGATCTCAAGCCCGAAATGGATATTCTCCGCGAGAAGTGCAAGGCTTGGGAAGGCATGACAGACGAGGACGTTCTTTCCTACGCTCTCTTCGAGCAGGTTGCGGCTAAGTTCTTCGATAACAGAGCTAAGGAGCGTCTTGGAATTGACGGCAAAAACAGCGATTCCGAGCTCGGAGTTCACGCAATATAAGCTTCGTGAAAGTACGGAGCCTCACTCGCTGAAGGCACAAACTGCGTGACGGCGGTCAATGAAAGTGTGCTCTCAGAGGATTGTAGACCGAAAATCCGTCGCTTTATGCGTTATTTCCGCCGCTAAGCGGCGTGAATCGAACTATTGTTTGGAAAATTCGAATATTACAGAGCGCTTTTTGCGCGCAAGATTTTTCGTCGAAGCGAAAACGGTTTAAGTTAAGGGAGATCTGCAGTAATCCCGAGACCTGAACCGAGCACGCAGATGCGGAAATGAGCGCGCGGAAGCGCTCTTTTTCGTCAGTGAATAAATTATTTGTGCGAACATTTGCGAGAAATTGGAGTTTAGCGTGCAGGCGAGCGCCTGCAGGGCGGGTAAGCACCTGATGGCGAATAATTTATTTTTGTAAGACGGTTGTTTTGTGTGAAATTTGAATTATATCCATATAAATTTACATTAAAATTCTCAAAACGCCTTGACAGATTTACAATATAAGGGTATAATAAAATAATAGATAATTTATCAAAATTGTTTTTAACGAAAGGAAAAAGCAAAATGACAAAAATAGATATTATTTCAGGATTTCTCGGCGCAGGAAAGACAACGCTTATCAAAAAGCTGATAAACGAAGCGTATGCGGGAGAAAAGCTCGTTCTTATCGAAAATGAGTTCGGAGAGATCGGAATAGACGGCGGATTTCTGCAGGACGCAGGAATAAATATTACGGAAATGAACTCCGGATGTATCTGTTGCAGTCTTGTAGGAGACTTCGCAGAAGCCCTCAAAAAGGTCCTTGACGAGTATCATCCCGACAGAATACTTATCGAGCCATCTGGAGTTGGAAAACTCTCTGACGTTATCAGAGCGGTTCAGGGCGTCGAAACGGAAGACGCAAAGCTCAATTCATTTACAACCGTTTGCGACGCGGGTAAGTGTAAGATGTATATGAAGAACTTCGGTGAGTTCTATAACGATCAGGTCGAGCACGCATCTTCTATCGTTATGAGCCATACGGGCGGTATGAGCGAGGATAAGATCGCGAAGGCATTTGCTCTTCTCAGAGAGAAGAATTCGGAAGCGGTGATCGTTACAACTCCTTGGGATCAGCTCGACGGCAAACAGCTTATCGAGGCTATGGAAGGTAACGATACCCTTAAAAACGAGCTTGAGGAAATGATCAAGCACCATAAGCACGAGCATCATCACCATCATCACGACCATGATGAGGAGCACGAGCACCATCACGAGCATGGCGAGGACTGCAAGTGCGGCTGTCATGACCACGATCATGAGCATCACCACCACGATCACGACGAGGAGCACGAGCATCATCATGAGCACGGCGAGGATTGCAAGTGCGGCTGTCATGACCACGATCATGAGCATCACCACCACGATCACGACGAGGAGCACGAGCATCATCACGAGCATGGCGAGGACTGCAAGTGCGGCTGCCATGACCACGATCATGAGCATCACCACCACGACCACGATGAAGAATGTTCCTGCGGTTGCGGCGGTCACCATCATCATCACCACGCCGACGAGGTATTCACAAGCTGTGGATTTGAGACGGCAAAGCGTTTCAGTGATGAAGAGATAACCGAGATACTCGAAGCTCTTGAAAAAGAGACCGAGTACGGAATGGTACTCAGAGCGAAGGGTATAGTTATGGCTGAGGACGGCGGCTGGATCCATTTCGACTACGTTCCGGGAGAGCCCGACGTAAGACGCGGAAGCGCGGGAGTCGTCGGAAGACTTTGCGTTATCGGTTCAAACATCTGCGAGGAAAAGCTGAAGACGCTTTTCGGCATCTGAAAGTAATTTAAGGAAGGAAACTGGGATAATGGAAGTACCGGTATATCTTTTTACAGGCTTTCTTGAGTCCGGAAAGACCAAGATGGTCCACGAAACTATGGCGGACAAGCGCTTTCAAAACAAGGAAAAGACGCTTATAATCCTCTGCGAAGAGGGAATAGAGGAATATGACGTTTCCGCGTACAGCGGCAAGGTGTTCCTTGAAACCATCGAGGAGCCAGACGAGCTCACCACGGAAAACCTCAAGGCGTTGCTTGAAAAGCACAAGGCGGAGAGAGTTATGATAGAGCTCAACGGTATGTGGATGACCTCGCAGCTTTATGACGTTCTTCCTGAGGACTGGTTCGTTTACCAGGAAGTAATGTGCGTTGACAGTACGACCTTCAAGACGTACAACGCCAATATGAGAAGCCTTATGTTCGATAAGCTTTCGGGCTGCAGCGTAGTATTTTTCAACCGCTGCACGGAAGAGACGGATATTATGGCGCTCCACAGCGCGGTAAGAGCAGTCAGCCGTCAGATCGGAATAGTGTACGAATACACGGACGGAAGGATACAGCAGGATAACATTGAGGATCCTCTGCCCTTTGATATCGACGCGCCTATCGTAGATATCTCCGAGCGCGACTACGCCGTCTGGTACAGAGATATGGCTGAGGATATAAAAAAATATGACGGAAAGGTGATCCGGTTGAAAGGTATGACCGTAAGAGATGAGATGCTCAAAAAGAATGAGTTCGCCTTCGGAAGAATGGTCATGACCTGCTGCGCGGAGGATACAACCTTCCACGGACTCGTTACCGTTGCGGAAGAGGATGTGACTTGCTCAAACGGCGAGTGGTTTGAGATCACAGCCAGACTGAAGCGCGAAAAACACAAGATGTATAAGGGAATAGGACCTGTATTCCATCTGATTTCGATGGTGAAAACGGAAGCTCCCGAGAATCCTGTGGCTACTTTTGATTAAAAATTAAGCGTTGCCTTGAAGCTTCAGGGTAACGCTTTTTTGCGCTTGATGTAACCCGCAATCCGAGAAATTGGAGTTTAGCGGGGAACGCCCCGCGGCGAAGCAGGCGAGCGCCTGCAGGCGAATAATTTATATGTGCACATTCGGAACATAATTCTCCACCAAATCTCTGCGAAGATTTCGGTCTTTTTCCGTAGGAAAAAGTTTCGACATTGTCGAAAAGAAAGCTTCGAGTGGGTGCGCTAGGCGATGTTAGCACTAACCTTGTAGCGCACCTATAAATCAAAATTTGAAGTAGCTAAAACAATCTCGTTTTTAAAATGCATATTTGGTTAAAAATATATTAAAATTAAATAAAATAATATAAAACCTATTGCAATTTATAAAGATATATATTATAATATAATAAATATAAAATACACTACCGCTTTTGGTGGAAAGGACGGGAAAAATTATGGCTGATCCTATGTATAAAAGAATCCTTTTGAAGCTCTCGGGCGAAGCCCTCGCCGATGGCTCGGACGGACTGTATAACTATGAATTCATGGACACAGTTATCTCAAAGATCAAGAAGTGCCTTGAAAAGGGCGTTCAGATATCGATAGTTGTGGGCGGCGGAAACATCTGGCGCGGACGTCAGGGCGGCGGAATGGACAGAGTCAGAGCGGACAGAATGGGGATGCTGGCTACGGTAATGAACTCCATCGCGCTTCAGGACGCTTTCATAAACGCAGGAGTTGACGCTGTCATTATGACGGCGATACCGCTCCAGGGCGTTGCGGAAACCTATAACAGAGACGCGGCTATCAAATTTATGGGGAGCGGAAAGGTCGTTATTTTCGGCGCGGGTACGGGAAGCCCATATTTCACCACGGACACCACGGCGCTTCTCAGAGCAGTCGAGATCAAAGCAGACGCGGCGCTGTTCGCAAAGAACATCGACGGTGTCTATACCGCCGATCCAAAAAAGGATCCCACGGCAAAGAAGCTGGATAACATAACCTACGATCAGATAATCGAGGGACGCCTCGGGGTTATCGATCTCACGGCGGCGACCTTCGGACTTGAAAACAAGATGAAGGTGCTCCTTTTCGGGCTTGCAGATCCCGATAATATTGTCAGAGCGGTTGACGGCGAAAAGATCGGCACGCTCCTCACAGTCTGAAAATTTTTAAAATAGAAATACATACACAGAAAGAAAGGGTTAAACGCTATGAAACTCAACACAAAAGATTACGAAGAGAAAATGAAGAAAACAGTCTCCGGCCTGGAAAATGAATTTACATCCATCAGAGCAGGCAGAGCAAATCCCGCTGTCCTTGACAAGGTAACGGTTGACTATTACGGCTCTCCCACACAGATCAGCGGAGTTGCTTCCATCAGCGTAACAGACGCAAGAACCATCGCTATCTCTCCCTGGGATATGTCTCTCCTCAAGCAGATCGAAAAGGCTATCCTTGCTTCCGATCTCGGAATCACACCCCAGAACGACGGTAAGACCATCAGACTTACCTTCCCGCCGCTCACAGAGGACAGAAGAAAGGATCTCGTAAAGCAGATCCAGAAGATGACGGAGGACGCTAAGGTCGCCGTAAGAAATATCCGCAGAGACGCAAACGATAAGTGCAAGGATATGAAGAAGAAGAGCGAGATGACAGAGGACGAGCAGAAGTCTTCCGAAAAGGCTATCCAGGATCTTACGGATAAGTATACAAAGTTTCTTGACGCTGCAGGCGCGGCTAAAGAAAAAGAGCTTATGTCTATCTAAGGCGTAAGCGCAGATATGGATTTAAACGAAACGCCGCAGTACAGCGCAGACGGAAGACTCCTTCGTGTCGGAGCCGATCTTCAGCACATAGCGTTCATAATGGACGGTAACGGAAGATGGGCAAATCTCATGGGTAAACCGAGAGAATTCGGTCATACCGAGGGCGCTAAGGCTTTTGAACGCGTAGTAGAGTATTGCGGTGATATTGGGGTTAAGTACGTGACGGTCTACGCCTTTTCCACGGAAAACTGGAAAAGACCTCGGGCAGAGGTGGAAAAGATAATGTCCCTGCTTGAAATGTATCTTGATAAGCTTATGGAGAAGGCGGATAAATACGATCTCCGCGTCCGATTTATCGGAGACAGAACGCCTCTTTCCGAAAAGCTTATAAAGAAGATCGAAAAAGCGGAGGCGCTTACCTTTTACAGAACGAGGACCGTCAATATCGCGCTCAATTACGGCGGACGCGCGGAGATGTGCGCGGCTGTGAATAAGCTTATCCGAGAAGGTAAGACGGAAATAACGGAAAAGGATATTTCCGGGGCGCTTTATACGGCTGAATGTCCCGATCCCGATCTTATTGTAAGAACTGCGGGAGAACAGCGGCTTTCAAACTTTCTGCTCTGGCAGGGAGCGTATTCGGAGTTTTACTTCACCGATACGCTCTGGCCGGATTTCGGACCGGAAGGCGTTGAGGCTGCGGTAAATGCATATTACAAAAGGACAAGGCGCTTCGGCGGGCTTGTCTGATACCAAAAACATTAAGGATGTGATGGTGTGAAAAAAAGAATATTGACCGGCGTTATAGGAATAGTGCTTCTTTCGCCTTTTATCGTATTCTCACATACGTGGGCGCTTGTCGCTCTGATGCTCCTGTTTTCGATAACAGGAGTTTACGAGATGCTGAAATGCACGGGCGCGCTGAAGAATATGGTGATAGCGATACCTTCATTTATCGTCACGGCGGCGGCTCAGATACTGACGAAGGTCACGTGGTTCGGCGGAGATAAATATACGTCAGCTATGCTGCTCGTTTATACTGCGTACGCGGTACTGCTGATGATGGGCGCGGTATTTTCAAAGGGTAAGATTAAGATCGCGGACGCAGCGATCTCTGCGGTAACGACAACGTACATCAGTTTTGGATTTTCCTCGCTCATACTGCTCAGGGACAGAGAATTCGGTATGGTACTGTTTATTCTGGCTCTGCTTATTCCGTGGGTCAGCGACGCTATGGCGTACTTCGTCGGCGTTTTCTTCGGAAAGCATAAGCTCATTCCCGAGGTCAGCCCGAAAAAAACAGTGGAGGGCGCAGTCGGAGGAATAGTCGGCGTTTGCGTTGCAACGGTAATATTCGGTCTGATAATGCAGTTTGGCTTTAATAAGATTCCGAATTACATTCTGCTCATGGCGCTGGCGTTCGTCGGCGGACTTCTCGGAATGTGCGGCGACCTCATCGCTTCGCTGATCAAGAGAGAATACGGTATAAAGGATTACGGAAATCTTTTCCCCGGACACGGCGGAGTTATGGACCGTTTTGATTCTACGATCGCAGTATCAAGCTTTATGTACGTGATCTGTTGGATGTTTTCCGCTTCGTACCTTTTCAGATCTTGGTGATTTTTTAAGAAAGAAAGCTTGGATTATGAGTAACAAAACACTTGCGATACTCGGCGCCACGGGCTCGGTTGGACAGCAGGCGCTGGACGTGGCAAGAAAACGAAATTATAAAGTGGACGCCGTCAGCTGCAACTCCGATATAAAAAGCATCGAAGCGGCAGTAAGAGAATTCGGAGTCAGACTTTGCGCGGTGGAGGACGAGACCGCGGCGAGCAGACTCAAAGCGGCGATAAAGGATACGGACTGTAAGGTTATCGGAGGAAAGGGCGCGTCGGAGCGTCTGGCTTCCGAAACTGAAGCGGATACGGTCCTCAATTCCATAACGGGAATGGCAGGACTTAAACCTACAGTCTCCGCTTTGAAAAGCGGAAAAGAGCTGGCGCTGGCGAACAAGGAAAGCCTTGTCACGGCGGGCAGCTGCGTTATGCGGCTGGCAAAGGAGCAAAACAAAGAGATATTGCCGGTTGACAGCGAGCATTGCGCTATATGGCAGTCGCTCCGAGGAGGAAAACGGAGCGAGGTCAAAAAGCTGATACTTACCGCATCGGGCGGACCGTTCTTTGGATATACTAAGGAGCAGATACGCTCCGTTACCGCCGAGCAGGCGCTGAAGCATCCAACGTGGAATATGGGCTCGAAGATAACCATAGACAGCGCAACGCTGATGAATAAAGGCTTTGAGGTCATAGAGGCGGCGTGGCTTTTCGGAGTCGGCGCCGAAAAAATCGACGTTATAGTTCACCGTGAGAGCATAATTCACTCTATGGTGGAATATAAAGATAATACGGTGATCGCTCAGCTTGGAGTTCCGGATATGAGAGCCTGCATACAGTACGCGCTCACTTATCCGAACAGAGAAGCGGCTGTTGTAAACGAGCTTGACCTGGTAAGTCTTTCAAAAATGACGTTTTTTGCTCCCGATACGGAGACGTTCCCACTGCTTGCTCTTGCGAAAAGAGTGTGGGCGCTGGGCGGAACGTACGGAAGCGCGTTGAACGGAGCAAACGAAGAAGCCGTCGGAGCGTTTCTCCAAGGCAGGATAGGGCTTCCTAAGCTCTTTGCGCTGGTGGAGGAGGCTACGCTTAGAACCGGCGTGGCGGAGGACTCATTCGAGGCGGTCTTTGAAACGGATGCAGAAGCGAGACAGTACGTAAGACAAAGGCTTTGATGATGAAGAACAAGCGGGTGTATCGCAAATTTTACGGAGGAAGATTTTTTAAGTGGAAGTATTGAAGGTTGCTTTAATAACCATACTTGTGTTCGGCGTTCTGATATTCGTGCACGAATTCGGACACTTTTTTGCGGCTCGCATATTTAAGGTCAAGGTAAATGAATTTGCCGTCGGAATGGGACCGAAGATCTTTTCCTTTACGGGAAAGAAGAGCGGAACAAAGTATTCGCTCAGAGCGCTTCCGATAGGCGGATATAACAGCATCGAGGGCGAGGACGGCGACTCGGAGGAAGAGAACGCCTTCTGCAAAAAGCCCGTATGGCAAAGAATGATAATAATAGTGGCGGGGGCGTTTATGAACCTGCTGCTCGGAATAATTATAATGTCCGTCGTAGTTATAAGGACGGAACAGTATGCTTCAACGGTCATACACAGCTTCGTGACCGAGGAGGAAGGCGTTTACGCGGAAGAGTATCAAGGACTTAAAGCAGGAGACGAGGTAATAAAGGTCAACGGCAAAAGAGTTCATATCGGAGACGAGCTGGTTTACAGAATATTCGCGGACGGATACGAGCCGGTCGATCTGACGGTAATAAGAGACGGTCAGAAGATGGTGATCGAGGACGTTCAGTTTCCTACTTCAGAGGAGCAGGGCGTATTTTTCGGAGTTCGGAATTTTTACGTTTATGCAGAACAGCGGAATTTTGTAAATACGGTAAAGCAGGCGTTTTTCGGAAGCATCAACGCGATGGCGCAGGTCATCGACTCTCTGCTCGGACTTGCGGGCGGAAAATACGGACTTGAATCGGTCTCCGGACCGATAGGCGTGGGAGAGGTCATAGGCGAGGCGGCAGGAATAGGCATCGACGCTTTGCTTACAATGACGGTACTGCTCACGATGAATCTGGGAATATTCAATCTTCTTCCATTTCCCGCGCTTGACGGCGGAAGACTGGTATTCCTTGCAATAGAAGCCATAAGGCGTAAGCCCCTTCCCAAGAACGTGGAAGCCGCAGTCAACGCGGTGGGCATGATACTTTTGCTGGGACTTGTGTTCGTGGTAGCTGTAAAGGACGTATTTACGGTTATAAAATAATAAAAAGAACAATGTAATGCGGGCGTACGTCCCGCATTATGCTTTTATGACAAAACCGAAGGAGCTGTGTAAGAAAGGAAAGGTCAAAAATGCAGATAAGCAGAAGAAAGACCGCGCAGATAAAGGTTGGAAGCCTTTACATAGGAAGCGATCATCCTATCGCCGTTCAGTCAATGTCGGCAATACCTGCGTCCAAGGTGGACGAATGTGTAAAGCAGGCGGCGGAAATGCAGGCGGCGGGGTGCGATATTTTCCGTTTTGCAGTTCCGGATAAGAACGCGGTGAAGGTGTTTGAAGCGGCGAAAAAAGCCGGCGTTACAATGCCGCTGGTGGCTGATATCCATTTCGATCATAAGTTGGCTATCGAGTGCGCGTACGGCGGAGCGGATAAGATACGGATAAATCCGGGCAATATCGGCTCGGACGATAAGGTGCGCGAGGTGGTAAAGGCTTGCCGCGCGAACGGTCTGCCGATACGGATCGGTGTAAATTCAGGTTCGCTTGAGAAGGAGATACTGGCAAAGTACGGCTCTCCCACCCCTGAGGCGCTGGCGGAAAGCGCGCTGTATCACGCGTCGCTTCTGGAAAAATTCGATTTTTACGAGACTATTATATCAATAAAATCATCAAACAGTAAAAACGTCATCGAAGCAAATAGGATCTTGGCGGAAAAATGCGATTATCCGCTTCATATCGGAGTTACGGAAGCGGGAAGTCCGAAGACGGGAATACTTAAAAGCGCCGTCGGGATCGGAGCGTTGCTTACGGACGGAATAGGAGATACGGTAAGGGTTTCGCTTACGGCAGATCCGAAAGAGGAGATCAAGGCGGCGAGAGATATATTAAAAGCCGTCGGATATAACGCAAACGGAATAAACCTCGTGTCATGCCCCACCTGCGGAAGAACGCAGATAGACCTGGTATCTTTGGTAAATGAATTTGAAAGCAGAATGGACGGTATAAAGATATCCCGTCCAATAACGGTAGCGCTTATGGGGTGCGCAGTAAATGGACCGGGAGAGGCGAGAGAAGCTGATATAGGAATAGCAGGCGGAAAAGGCGAAGCGCTTCTCATTAAAAAAGGCGAGATAATAAGAAAAATATCGGAAGAGAATATAGTTTGCGAGCTTATTTCGGAAATAGAAAAATTGTAGGACATAAGCTTTATATACAATAATAGCGAAAGGAGACGTACAAAATGGCATCAAAACCGCTGATCGAATACCTGGCAAGATATACGCCGGAGGGTATTTCAAGAGACATACTTGCATCGGCAGGAGAATATAAGTGCAGAGTAAATAAAGAAGGAAAAATGCTGCAGATAACAGCGCATTTTCCGAGAGTATACAGAAAATCGGATATACGTCTTCTTGAAAGCGAGATAAGAAAAGCGTACGAGTTGAATTACGTACATATAATCACCCATTACGGCAAAGAGCTGTTCCAAACGACCTATATAGACGAGATGCTGCAGGAGCTGCAGGTGCGCGGCGCGGTGGCAAAAGGCTTTTTCTACGATTACGACTATACGGTAGATGAGGAAGCGAGAAGAGTCGAGATAAGAATAGGATTCTCGAACGGCGGGATAGATCTGCTGTACGCAGACGATACACCGCTGATCGCTCAGCAGATACTGAAGGACGAATTTGACCTTGAATTCAAGGTCGACATAGTAAGAGACGAGAAAAAGGCGGAGAGATTTGAAAGCTACTCAAAGGAAATGATGCGTAAAAAGGAGAGTATGCTCCCGAGAGCCACCGCGGCTCCGACGGAGATATCTTCCGCTATGAACCGAAAAACAGGCGTTGAAAAGAGAGACGAAAATATATACAAGAGCGGATATATGCTTTTTGATACAAGCGAGATGAAGCTTATATTCGGCGAACCGTTTGAGATTAAGGACGTCTCATCTCCCACGGAGATAGGAGCGGCGGACAAGCAGATCAGGATCATTCTCGGAAAGATATTCTTCGTTGAGATGAAGGAGGTCGCGAGAGGAAAGAAGTACGTCATCTCCTTCTGTATAACTGATAACGAGGGCTCCGTTCCCTGCAAAATGGTACTGCCCTCAGATCAGGGAAAGGAGCTGCTGAGCAAGCTTTCAGATCCCCCCTGCGCCGCCATACGCGGAGTTATGACCGAGGACAAGTTCTCGGGAACAAATGAGTTCCAGCCTTATTCCATAGCGGAGATAAAACAGCTTCCCCTCAGAAAAGACGATGCTCCCGAAAAGAGAGTAGAGCTCCATCTCCATACCCAGCTTTCACAGATGGACGCCATCATCGAGCCTTCAAAGATACTAAAGCTGGCAAAGAGCTGGGGACATAAAGCCATAGCCATAACCGACCACTCAAACGTTCAGGCGTTCCCGCCCGCCATGGAATCGCTTCAGAAAATGGGCGGCGGTCTGAAGGTGCTTTACGGAGTTGAAGCGTATCTCGTTGACGATACCGCAAAGGCAGTTTTCGGGGATAAGGCGTGCGCTTTCGACGACGAATTCGTCGTATTCGATATAGAGACCACGGGCTTTTCTCCCGTTACGGACAGGATAATCGAGATCGGAGCGGTAAGATGCAAGGGCGGCGAGATACTTGACCGCTTCGACACCTTCGTTGATATAGAAGCGCCGATCCCCGAGGAGATAACCAAGCTTACTTCCATAACGGACGAAATGCTGAAGGGCGCGCCGAAGATCGCAGAGGCGCTGAAGATGTTCCTTGATTTCTGTTCAGATACAGTCGTCGTAGCCCATAACGCGTCATTTGATACGTCGTTCATCAGAACGGAGTGCGGTAAATGCGGACTTACGTTTTCAAATACGTATCTTGACACTCTTGCTATGTCAAGATTCGTAAATACAGATCTTTCAAGGCATAACCTCGACGCCTTGAAGGAATATTTCCGTCTTGAGGATTTCCACCATCACAGAGCCTGCGATGACGCGGAGATAACCGCGCAGATACTTGACTGTATGGTGAAAAAGCTGAAGGAGGACGGAATAATCGACATCGAGTCGATGTCCAAAGCCATGGCGGATAAGGCGGATCCTAAGAAGATACGCCAGACCTATCACGTCATTCTCCTGGCAAAAACTCAGGAGGGACTTAAAAACCTTTATAAGATAGTTTCAAAGAGTTATATCGACTATTTCTACTATAACGCCAGAGTTCCGAAGACTGTGCTTTCCGAGTACAGAGAGGGAATAATCGTCGGCTCAGCTTGCGAGGCGGGCGAGCTTTACAAGGCGATAGTTGAAAATAAGCCCGATGCGGAGCTCAGAAGAATAGCGGAGTATTACGATTATCTTGAGATACAACCGCTGTGTAATAACTCCTTTATGCTGGAAAAGAGCGAGAGAGACAGTATGAAGTCCACCTCTGATTACAGCGCTCCGGGATTTGAGATCATACGCGACTTTAACCGTAAAATAGTACAGTTGGGCGAGGAGCTCGGCAAGCCCGTCTGCGCTACCTGCGACGCCCATTTCACGAACCCCGAGGACGAGATATACAGACAGGTGCTGGTCCACGGCAAGTTCGAGGACGCGGACAGAGACAGCGGACTTTACTTCAGGACTACCGAGGAGATGCTGGAGGAGTTCTCCTACCTCGGAGAGGAAAAGGCGTACGAGGTCGTCGTTACTAATACAAACAAGATCGCGGATATGATAGACGATAATATCCTGCCGATCCCGCCCGGAAGCTTTACGCCCAAGATCGAGGGCGCTCCCGAGGAGCTTCAGGAGATATGCTGGAAGAGAGCGAAGGACTGGTACGGAGATCCTCTTCCGCAGATAGTCACAGACCGTCTTAACCGAGAGCTTAAGCCTATCATCGATAACGGATTTGCCGTTCTTTATATGATCGCTCAGAAGCTCATCGCGAACAGCGAGAGCAAGGGTTACCTGGTCGGATCGAGAGGCTCGGTCGGATCGTCCTTCGTCGCGACCATGGCGGGCGTTTCGGAGGTCAATCCGCTTGCGCCTCATTACAGATGCCCTAAGTGCAAGAACAGCGAGTTCTTCACTCACGGTGAGGTGGGTTCGGGCTTCGACCTTCCCGACAAGGATTGCCCGAAATGCGGAACCAGATACATCTGCGACGGTCACGAGATACCTTTTGAGACATTCCTCGGATTCCACGGAGAGAAATCTCCCGATATCGATCTTAACTTCTCAGGCGACGTCCAGGGCGATGCCCATAAATACTGCGAGGTACTGTTCGGAGCGGAAAACGTGTTCAGAGCGGGAACGCTTGGTTCGCTTGCAGATAAAACGGCGTTTGGATTCATTAAAAAATACATGGAAGAGACGGGAAAGACTCTTAACCGCGCCGAGATACAGCGACTTGTAAACGGTTGCGTCGGCGTCAAGAGGACCACAGGACAGCACCCGGGCGGAATCGTCGTTATTCCTCACGAATACGAGATATACGACTTCACCCCCGTTCAGCATCCCGCGGACGACCCGAATTCAGATATAGTAACCACACACTTTGATTTTAACCATCTTCACGATACCATTCTGAAGCTGGACTGCCTCGGACATGATGTGCCGACCAAGTACGTTTACATGGAGAGATTCTCAGGAGTAAAGATCGCAGATATCCCTATGAATGACAGAAAGGTCTACGACCTGCTGATCTCCACCGAACCCCTTGGTCTGAAGCCCGAGGGGTTCGGTGGAGATCAGCAGG
>SVSQ01000034.1 GCA_015064245.1 Oscillospiraceae bacterium
CCTCTACCATTCCACAAATGGTTTGGTGCATAGTTAGTGCATAGCAAGTGCAAGTAAGAATGCGAGTTTTTCTTCGGTTTTTCCTAAACAACCGAACCATTTTGCATCTTTCTTGCCCTGTGCATATTCAAAGTAATAGTCCTCTACAAAAGAACAGATCTCCTTCATGAGTTCGGGATCCTTTTTTCTGTTACCTGCCATATCTCGCACCTCCACATTTCTATCGAGAACGGTTTGTCCTCGTTGAGAATATTATACCTTACCTCGGGGTCGCTTGCGTATATGTATAAATCTTCTGCGTCATCCTCGCGCCACGGGCGCAGAATGAGGCGGTTTGTTTGCAAAATCATAGTATTTCTCCATTTAAGAATGCATCCGCTTGTTCTCTGCTCTTAAAAATAACAACCGTTTTACCGTTCTTGTACTTGTCGATAAGTGCGTATATCGTAGGTAGATTTTTACTTGGAAATTCTTCGATCTCTCTTTTCAGATTCGGATCGAGCTCGGTATCGATCCACGGCATATCGTAGCGTTCCTTGCCAAGACGGGAGATCGCGCCATCAAGGCAGACCTCCACGGGCAGATCGAACAGAAAGACCGTGTCGCACGCCGAAATCCGACTTTCTATGGTTCGGCTGTAATTCCCGTCTATGATCCAAGAATCCAGCGCAAGAATCTCAGCGAGGCGCGCGTCGTATTCTTCTCTTGAAATATGGGTTCTGTCGGGCTTGTGCCAAATGGCATCGAGGTAAAATAACGGCAACCCAATCTTGTCTTTCAGCTTCTCTGCAAAAGTCGTTTTTCCTGAACCGGGGCAGCCGATGACGATTATTTTCTTCATTTTACGTTAACCAAAAATCCAAAACACTTTCATAATCAACGTTCGGAACTTCCTTGTTTTCAATCCAAGCGACGAGGAATGTGATTTTGTCTCTCGTTCTATCCAAAAGGACAAACGAGAAACCGAGATTATCTTCGGAACGCCATACGTCATATCCTTTATAGTTTTTTGGATTATCCTCATCTTCATTCATATCATAAGAACCGATACCTACAGACCAATTATCAATTGTATTGGTAATAGATTCAGTATGCTCATCAGAACCACAATAGTTTAAGCCGCCCTCCGAAAATACAACATTGTATTGCTTACCAATTTCTAAACATTTCGTATCTATGTCCAGGGCGTAGTTGGTTTCTGTTGTTATATTGTCATAAGGCACATTATAGTCGTTTTTCCGAATGCTAAAAGGGATTTTTTGAATTCCATTGCAAACGGTAAATTCGCCAACAGGACATGGAAGCGATGATATGTTTTCGTAAATATATTTCATAAGTTTTCTCCGTAATCCTTTATAATCTCCATAATATCGCGCTCGTACACATTTCCCCCGAGAACGTTACCGTTCGGCTCAAACGACAAACACCGCACGTCGCGGGGATCCTCCGCGTAGGGATTTTCGGGAATCTCGTCCGTAAAATACTCCGCGAGATATTTCAGCGCGTTTCCTTCGGGGAAAATGATATTTCCCTCACTCACGGGAATCTCCAAATCCGCAAAACTGTCGAGGATCTCCCGCGTTTTTCTGTTATACGGATTGTCATCCGCCGCACTCACCAGCCACGCAGGCTGAAGGCGGATCGGTATGCCGAACGCCTTTGCTTCTGCGGCAAACTGCTTCACCACGTCCGGCGGTATCGTTTCCTGATGGAAAGCGTCCACCGACAAAAGCAGATCGTTCACTCCGCACGCGGCAAGTCGCTCCGCGACCTCACGGATCTTATCGGCGTTTTTTGAAAAATAGCCGCTAGTGATAACTTGCCGTTTTGGAATATTCAGCTCTTTGGCGGCTGTCATGATCGCATAGACCGCTTCCGTGTGCAAAAGCGGTTCGCCGCCAAAGGCCATGACCGTTTGGATATCATACTCTGCCGCGATCTTACGCACCGCATCCGCGGCGATTTCGGGATCGATCTGCTCGCCGCAGGACGTGTGATCTCCCTCTGAGCAGTGCTTGCACCGCCCCGTGCAGGCGTATGTTACGACGAACTCGATCTTATTCAGGTTTTTCAGATATGGATTCATTTTATATCTGCGTAAGCGGCGATGGCATCAGACGCGAAACTCGGCTGTGCCCTCGCCGCACATTTCTATTATCCATTATAGATTTTCTTCATCTGTCTGAGTTTATTTTTTGGGAGTATATATCGCCTTGCCGTTTTCCCAGACGAAATCTTCAGTTACGTCATTTCCGTGAACGTAGACGGTCTTAGGCATATCTCCGGTTATCTCACAGGAGTAAAGCTCGCCGTTTTTGACGGAAAGAGAAATCTTTCGTTTTCCTTTTGCGCTGAGACCGCGGACGGAAAGCTCTTTCCATTCCGAAGGAAGAGCAGGGAGGATATGTACGGTATCGGGAGAGGACTGTAGCAGCATTTCGCAGATACCGGACGTCACCCCGAAATTACCGTCTATCTGGAACGGCGGGTGTGCGCAAAGCAGGTTCGGATAGGAACCGCCGCCGCCCGAATAGTTAAAGCCACGCGTATTACATGGACGCAATTGACGCTTTATTAGGCTGAGGGCGTGATCTCCGTCAAAAAGTCTTGCGAAAAAGTTGCATTTCCACGCAAGGCTCCAGCCCGTACCCTCGTCACCGCGGACTTCAAGAGTCTTACGGCAGGCATCGGCAAGCTCGGGAGTAGTCATGGGGGATATCTCATTTCCCGGGTGAAGCGCGTAGAGGTGGGATACGTGACGGTGGTGTATCTCCTTTTCCTCTCGTTCTCCGTACCACTCGGTTATCCTGCCGTCGCTTCCGATCACGCTCGGACGGAGACGCGGAAGCTCGTTTTCGACGTTGCGGGTTACATCGTTTGATAAATTAAGCAGCTTTGAGAAGCGTGAAACGTTTCCGAAAAGCTCTCTTACCAACGCCATTGTCATCTCGGTGGTTTCGGCGATTGCGGTAAGCCCGTTTTCGTGCAAATAACGGTTTTCGGGTGACGTGGAAGCGAAAACTATCCTGTATCCGTCCTCGCTGTCCTCCATCTGAGAGAGATAGAATCTTGCGCTTTCGCACATTATCGGAAATGCCGTGCTTGCAAGAAACTTTTCGTCAAGAGTATATTCATAATATTCGGCAAGATGGTGGCACAGCCACGCTCCGCAGGCGTTCCAGAAGAGATATACCGCCATACCTGCGACGGGCTGAGTGTGGCGCCACAGATCCGTGTTGTGGTGGCAGACCCAACCGTCCGCGCCGTACATTTCCTTTGCCGTACGCTTGCCCGCCTCGCTGACCTCTTTTATAAGAGTCAGCATAGGCTCGTACATTTCTGGCAGGCTGACGGCAAGGGTAGGGAAGTAATTCATCTCGGTGTTGATATTTACCGTATAATTGGAGTGCCACGGGGCAAAGAAATGCTCGTTCCAGATTCCCTGAAGATTTGAAGCCTGACTTCCTTTTCTGGAGGACGCGATGGTAAGATATCTGCCCATGTTGAAGAGCAACGCGGGAAGAGCCTTGTCCTCGCCGCCGTTTACGTAAAGCTTCAGACGCTCCGAGGTTGGGATATGCATCTTTTTGCTTGTGCCGAGATTCAGCTTGACGCGGGAGAAGAACCGCTTATGATCCTTTGCGTGGTCGCAAAGCAAAGCCCTTTCATCTCGCCCGCAAACGGAGTTCAGGGCGTCAAGACAGCTGTTTTTGTATTCTTTTCCATCAAGAAAAGGGTGCTTTTTATATCCGTTGAAGGACGTACGGGCAACTATTCTGATATCGATAAAGGTAGCGTTGACTGCCTCTATCGAGTTTCCGCGGGTAACGGTCTTTCCGTCGGTGATAAGACAAAGGGCGCACATGAAACGCATTCCCCGTTCTTCGGGCAGATCGGAATATACGGTCTGTCTGTCGGTGCGGTGCAGGTTCTGTTCCGAGGTTACGGGGCATTCGCCTTCAAGGAAAAGACGGGCGCCGTCCTCGCTTGCGTATGTACGGGAATATAGCTGAGAGGTCAGATTAATGCTTGCGCTGAAGGTACCGTTTTCGCATACGGTGCGGTAAACGATCGCATCAGCGGGCTTTGAAACGAAGGAAATACGAGTGAACTTCCGATCGTCGATTTTGTAGCTCAAGGCTGCAACGGCGGAAGTCAGATCGAGAGTTCGTTTGTAAGCGGAAAGCTTTGAGCCGCCATAACTGTAGCTTACGGTGAGCGCGCCCATCGCCATATACGCGTCGCTTCCGTATGAACCGAAATTATTTGTGATCTCGGCGTCGGCTTCAAGGTATTTCTTCTCGCGGAGCAGAGCCTTGGCTTTGTCAAGCGACTCTTTTTTGTTGCCGCGATAACGGTCTCCCCGCGGATACCCCGACCAAAGAGTATCATGGTTAAGTGTCATTACGTCGGTAAATGCTCCGCCTCGGAACATAGCTCCGAGAGTACCGTTTCCAAGCGGAAACGCTTCTTCAAAAGCTGCGGCTTCTTTCTTTTCAAAAAGTGTAACGGAATCCTTTGATATATTGATTCTGCTCATGGTATTCTCCTTGTCTGTTTTGTTTGTGTTTATGTTTATCTGCGGTATAAAATATGCTTTTCAGCAGATGTTTTATCGTTCTTTTAAATATTTTCAGTTCTTTTTTCTCACCGTCAAGGCGATATATACGGCATAAAACGATGTTATAGCGGTCAGCAGAAGGGCGAAGAGCACGCGTGTTTCCCGGGTTGCCGACGCTTCATAGGCAAACACGCTGAGGGAGTTAAAAACGCCGTGAGCGGCGATACAGCCGATAAGACTTTGGCTCTTATAGTACATCATTACGAACATAAAACCCGCGGCAGAGGCATACACTACCTGAAGCAGATTTGGGACAAGCTCCGCGCCTGAGCCGTTTACAAGGTTTATAATATGTCCGATGCCGAAGGTGACGGAGGAAACTACGATCGCCGCCTTTACGTTATCCTCGCGCATGGCGTTAAAGAGCAGACCGCGGAAGATGATCTCCTCAAGGAGACCGACGCAGAGCATAGCGAGAATGTAAAGCGCGGTTTCAAGAGCACCGTAATTGAGCTTTACGCCGTACCAAAGATTCGCGCTCAGCATAATAAATAATGGAATATAATACAGCATTGACCGCGCCGACGACTTTGGGGTGCAGAGACCGTAATGCTCAAAAAGTCCGTTTTTCTTCAAAAATAATAGAAGTGTAGCAGATAGCAGAAGCCCGATAACGAGCGTCACCGATTTTTCTGTTCCTATCATGGCGGAGAGGAAATCTCCCGCGGACATGAGAACACAGTAGGCTATTATCCACGATACTGCGAACCATATTTGGCTCTTATCGTACAGCTTTTTTAAAACCTTCATCATTTTATCTTCTTTCCGCTGTCCATGAGACAGCCGCGCAGATTTACGCTGGTTTTTTATTTTTTCTCCGATAAACTAAAACTATTCCGATAACCGCTCCGACAGCGAAAAACGCGCCGACAGCGATGAAAATACTTGTGTATATCGCTCCGTCAGCGCCTTTTGGAGAAGAGAACTCATGCATCCCGCAGTAGATGCAGGCGCGGAATTTTGCGCCGTCGCCAATGCTTTCCCATTCGCTGAAGGTGTGATCGCAAGCGCCGTCCGCGGTCTGCTCGTTGTCAGATACGGGCGGAGTCTGAGACGCTTTTCCGGAGGGGGTTGTCATATCCGCGGGGAGCTGTTTTCCGAAGAGGAGCCAGGCGTATTCGGGATAATCTATAAATACGTTGCGGTTTCCCTGAACTCCCTCAACTACGTCGTTTCTTCCCATCTCCCATTCGTCCACAGGATCGAGGGCGCACCACTCCAGCAAAACGTCGATGCTTTGGAAAACGTTGGTGATATTACTGCATTTTGTCAGCTCTCCGCCGTATCGGACGTAAACGTATAGGCAGATCCTCGCTACGTCTCCCTTGGCGTTGTCAAGAGGCTCGTAAAAGCTACCCTTGTCGCCGCCCTTGAGACCGCTGAGATTGCCGTTTATTGACGCTCCGCCTGTCACGTAGCCGTATTTCAGGTTGCCTCTGGCGGAGTTCGTTCTGTTTTCCGAGGGACGAATGTGGTGAAGATCGGCGCCTGCGCCGTCGGTATTAAAGCCGCCGAGGCTTTTGGGCCAAACGTGCTCGCGGTTCCAGCCGCTTCCTTTGTTATATTCGGAATAGCTGCTCTGATATGAGGTGTAGATCGTGGTGAGCTGCTTGTTGATGCCTTCGCCGTTTTCGCAATCGGTGTTCGGAGCCAGATCTCGGCAGTCGCTGTAGACGGCGGTGTATGTATGCGTGCTCGTCATCAGCGCGCGAAGCGAGATAAGCAGCTGATCGCTCGATTGTCTTGAAAGCCTGTCGTAGGCGAAATCTGCGGAATAATAATCCTGAGCCGCATCCGAAAGAGAGGAGCAGACCTCGTGACGCGTTCCGCTGTTATACGCTACGGGCTGAGGCGCGGCGTATACGTTAAAGGCGAGCGTTGCCAAAAGGATCATTATCAATGCTAAAGCCGAAAGGCGTTTTATCCTGTAATTCATACCGATCTCCAAATATAAAAACTTTTGTATTTGAATTATAACATATTTCTTGCTTTTTTTCAACCCTAAATTACTTTTTTGAAAGTCTTTTGTTCGTGTCATAACAAAGAAAAAGCGCTCGAAAGCAAAACTGATCCAAACTCAGCCAAATCTCCGTTTATCTCTTGACACTTTCTAAAAAATATGGTAAAATGTTTTAATACATAATAATCACAACAAATAACAGAAGGAAAATAGCGTGAAAGTTTAATTTGAGGACATCGATAATTCCCCTTTTTCACGCTTGAATTTACTTAAAAGGCTGGACACCTTGTAAATTCGTCCACTATTTGTGCAGCTGTCCAAAGGACAGCGGAATGGAGATTGTCATGCAAGATATCGGAACGCAATTTCATATCCGTTGCAATAAAGGCGACGTAGGACGCTATGTTTTTCTCCCCGGCGATCCGGGACGCTGCGAAAGCATAGCCGCGCATTTCGACGATCCGATACACGTCGGAATGAACAGAGAATATAATATCTACACCGGAACGCTGTCGGGAGTCAAGGTCTCCGTGTGCTCCACGGGTATCGGCGGTCCTTCCGCTTCTATCGCCATGGAAGAGCTTGCGGCTATCGGAGCCGATACCTTTATCCGTATAGGTACCTGCGGCGGTATCGATTTAGACGTACTGCCGGGGGATATAGTCGTGGCTACCGGAGCGATCCGTTACGAGCATACGTCCCTTGAATACGCGCCTATCGAGTTTCCCGCCGTACCGGACTTCGGTATCACTGCCGCGCTGAAAGCCGCCGGCGAGGATCTGGGCTTCAGAACTCACGTCGGAGTTGTTCAGTGTAAGGACTCCTTTTACGGTCAGCATTCCCCTGAAAGATCGCCTGTATATTACGAGCTGCAGCAAAAGTGGGAGAGCTGGAAGCGCCTTGGCGTGAAGGCGAGCGAGATGGAATCCGCCGCTCTGTTCGTCGTTGCGTCGGCGCTCGGAGTGCGTTGCGGAAGCTGCTTCCACGCAGTCTGGAACCAGGAGAGGGAAAAGCTCGGAATGTCGCTTCCCATGACGGAGGACACATCGGGGGCGATCAAAGTTGGAATAGAGGCTATGAAGCGGATCATCGCCTCGGATCTGAATAAGAAATAATTATATCATCGGAGAAGAAAATGGCAAAGCTATATTTCAAATACGGCGCTATGGGATCGTCAAAGACAGCCCAGGCTCTGACAACGAAATTTAATTATGAAGAACGGGGAATGAAGGTCTGGCTGATAAAGCCGTCCACCGATGACCGTGACGGAAGGGACGTTGTGAAATCCCGTATCGGACTCTCCGCTCCCTGCGAGAGCATCCGTCCCGACGTGGATATATTTGAGACATTCGTAGGTCAGCGAAGCGACTCGGACGTGATAATAGCGGATGAATGTCAGTTCTTTACCGAGGCGCAGATCGATCAGCTCCGTCAGATAGTCGATCAACGCTCGATCCCGGTGCTGTGCTTCGGGCTGAGAACAGATTTTCTGTGCCATCTTTTTACGGGAAGCAAGCGTCTGTTTGAGGTCGCGGATTCCATAACAGAGATAAAGACTATATGCACCTGCGGCTGTAAAGCGACGGTCAACGCAAGGCTTGATTCCGAGATGAACGTGGTAACTGAGGGCGCGCAGGTAATGATCGGCGGTAACGAGACGTACGTAGCGATGTGCCACCGCTGTTGGCGCGAAAAGATACGAAGCCAAAGATCAAAGTAATTACGAAAGGAAGCTTTATAAACTATGAAGATCGAAGAAATACTTGCAAAATGCGACCACACTCTCCTTGCTCAGGGCGCTACATGGGCGGAGATAAAGGCGGTTTGCGACGACGGAATCAAATACAATACCGCATCCGTATGTATCCCCGCCTCTCACGTAAAGCAGGCTAAGGAATACGTGGGAGACAAGCTCAGCATCTGTACGGTCATCGGCTTTCCGAACGGTTATTCAACCACCGCGGTAAAGGTTTTCGAGTGCAAGGACGCCTTGGCAAACGGCGCGGACGAGATAGATACCGTTATAAACGTCGGTCATCTGAAGGACGGAAGATACGGGGATATCCTTTTCGAGCTCAAGGCGCTCAAGGCGGCGTGCGGCGAAAAAATACTCAAGGTCATCATCGAGACCTGTCTTCTGACCGATGATGAAAAGATCAAAATGTGCGAGATAGTTACCGAGTCGGGCGCGGATTTCATTAAGACGTCTACCGGATTTTCTACCGGAGGCGCGACGAAGGAGGACGTTTCTCTCTTTGCAAAGCACGTAGGAGAGGGCGTTCAGATCAAGGCGGCGGGAGGTATCTCCTCTTTGGCTGACGCCGAGGATTTTATCCGTCTCGGAGCGACACGTCTGGGAACGAGCCGTATAGTAAAGATAGCGAAAAACGAAGAAAGTAAGTCTGCTTATTAAACGATCATCAGATTTTAACTCATTTCTGACTGCTGTTATATGAAAGAAAGGAACCGATCATGACAAATCAACATACACCACATATCAAAGCAACCTCTGCCGATTTTGCAAAGACAGTATTGATGCCGGGAGATCCTCTTCGCTCGAAATTCGTAGCGGAAACGTTTTTGGAGAACCCGAGACTTGTAAATAACGTGCGCGGTATCCAGGGATACACGGGTACGTATCACGGAGTTCCCGTTTCGGTCATGGCGAGCGGTATGGGCATGCCGTCAATAGGTATCTATTCCTACGAGCTCTTTAACTTTTTCGGAGTAGAGAATATCATTCGAATCGGCTCAGCCGGAGGGCTTGCCGACAGCGTACAGCTCCGCGATATCATTATCGGTATGGGAGCGTGTACGAATTCCGCTTATCAGGAGCAGTATAAGCTCAACGGTAATTTCGCGCCTATCGCAAGCTACGAGCTACTTTCCCGCGCGGTAGATGAGGCGAGCGCTCTCGGAGTACGCTATCAGGTCGGAAACCTGCTGTCCTCCGACGTATTCTATCACGCAGACCCCGATTTTAATAACGGCTGGTATAAAATGGGCGTCCTCGGAGTTGAGATGGAAGCGGCGGCGCTTTATATGAACGCGGCTGCTGCAGGTAAGCGTGCGCTTGCTATATGCACCGTTTCGGATCATATCATGCGCGGAGAGGCGCTGGACGCCGATGCACGTCAGAACACCTTCACCGACATGATGACCATCGCTCTGAACGTAGCGGCTTCAATGTCATGACGCGCCGTGTGTTTTTGATCGTGTTGGACTCCTTCGGCATCGGACAAGCTCCGGACGCCGCCGATTTCGGCGATCTCGGAGCAAGCACCCTGCAGTCGGTAGTCAACACGGGGATTTTGAATATTCCGAATCTTGAGTCTCTCGGACTTGGCTGTATCGACGGAGTCGACGCTTTGGCGAAATCAGCCGCGCCGAAAGCTGCGTACGCACGTCTTCAGGAGCGCAGTATGGGTAAGGATACCACAACGGGACATTGGGAGATGGCAGGTATCATTTCCGAAGCCCCGATGCCAACGTTTCCTCAGGGATTTCCGCGCGAGGTTATGGAAGCCTTTGAAAACGCGGTAGGACGCGGAACGCTTTGCAATCTTCCTTATTCGGGTACGGATGTCATCCGCGACTACGGCAGGGAGCATATAGAAACGGGCAAGCTTATCATTTACACCTCGGCTGACAGCGTATTTCAGATCGCCGCACACGAGGAGATAGTTCCCATAGAGGAGCTTTACGAGATCTGCAGGACCGCCCGCAAATTGCTTTGCGGTAAGTACGGCGTTGGACGCGTTATCGCACGTCCCTTTATCGGAAGCTTTCCAAGCTTCAAGCGTACCGAAAACCGCCGTGATTTCTCGCTCCTTCCGCCTGAGGATACCTTGCTGAACGAGCTTTTCGATGCAGGTCTTGACGTTATCGGAGTGGGTAAGATAGGCGATATTTTCGCCATGTCCGGACTTACGGAAAGCTATCCTACGCATAATAACGGAGAGGGAATGGCAAAGACCTCGGAGCTGTTGGAAAAGGACTTTAACGGTCTTTGCTTTATCAACTTAGTGGATTTTGACATGAAGTACGGTCACCGTCAGGACGCAGAGGGCTACGCAAAAGCTCTGAATGAGTTTGATAGTTGGCTCGGTACTGCTTTGCTGAAGCTTTCGGAGGGCGACGTTCTGATGATAACCGCGGACCACGGCTGCGATCCCTCGGATGACAGTACGGATCATACCAGAGAATACGTTCCGCTTTTGATATACGGCAAGGATATCTCGCCCGAAAATCTCGGAACGGTTCTCGGATTTGATCACGTCAGCGAGACGGTAAAACGTCTTTTACAGAGTAAGTAAGAAACGAGAATGAATATGAATACTGAAACGCAGTCGCTTTTGATAGAAAAAGCCAAGGAAGCCAGAGAAAAGGCTTACGCGCCGTATTCAGGCTTTTCGGTAGGCGCGGCGTTGCTTTGCGCCGACGGAGCCGTTTATACGGGCGCCAATATTGAAAACGCCTCTTATACTCCCACGGTCTGCGCCGAGCGGGTAGCGTTTTTTAGCGCCGTTCACGATGGTCACAGAGAATTCACCGCGATAGCGATCGTCGGCGGAAAGAGCGGAGAGGATATCGATGAGATGTGTCCCCCCTGCGGCGTTTGCCGACAGGTGATAAGTGAGTTCTGCAAGGGAGATTTTAATATAATTTTCAGCAACGGTAAGGCGGATCGCGTTTTGACGCTTGACGGGCTTTTGCCATATCGCTTCAGTTTATAAAGTTAAAAAATACGAAGGTCGGATAAACTTATGAGCAATCGTTTATTTATCGGTATCGCAGGCGGCTCGGGCAGCGGAAAGACGACTCTTGCAGAGCGGCTGGCGGAATGTTTCGGAGACAGAATGGCTCTTCTGCGCCACGACGACTACTATAAGGCGCAAAGCGGTATTCCCATCGAAGTGCGCGCCGCGCAGAACTTTGATCACCCCGACGCATTTGACACCGAGCTTTTGTTGCGTCATCTGGACGATCTGAGGCAAGGCAGAGATATCGCCAGCCCGATCTACAATTATTCACAGCACGACCGCAGCTCCGAGACACGTGAGGTTAAGGCGGCGGATGTGATACTGCTGGAAGGGATACTGATATTTGAAAACCCCGAGCTTCGCGAGAGGCTTGATATTAAGATATTCGTTGATACGGACGCGGATCTGAGGATAGTACGCAGGATAAAGAGAGACGTAAGCGAACGCGGGCGCGATCTGGACTCGGTCATATCCCAGTACGTAGCGACTGTAAAGCCGATGCACGAGGCTTTCGTTGAGCCCAGCAAGCGATACGCCGACATAATCGTGCCGGAGGGCGGAATGAACCGAGTTGCTCTTGATATGATCAAGGAGCGGATCGTTTCGCATATTGAAAACAGAAAGGAATAAGTTTCACAGATGTTTGAAGCAATAAAGCAGCTTATCGAGAAGTATCCTCGGATAATACTGCACAGACATAAAAATCCCGACGGAGACGCCCTTGGCGCTCAGCAAGGACTAAAGCTCATACTTAAAGAGAACTATCCCGAAAAGGAGATATTTGCCGTCGGAGACATGACTCCGCGTTATGCGTTCATGGCGGAGCCGCCTATGGACGAGATAACCGATGAAGCGTATCAGGGCGCGCTTGCGATACTTCTTGACAGCTCTGCAAAATCCCTTATCAGCGACGAGCGGTTTACGCTTGCCGCGGCGACCGCCCGCATAGACCATCACGTTTTTATCGAAAAGATGACGGATACGGAGGTGACGGATACCTCCTTTGAAAGCTGCTGCGGTATGATAACCGCCATGGCTATGGAATGCTCCTGGCAGGTCTCCGCTCAAGCCGCAAAAGCACTTTATACGGGCATGATCACCGATTCGGGAAGATTTCGCTATGATTGCACTACAGCGCAGACCTTCAGTCTTGCATCGTTTTTGATGAAGCGCGGCTTCAGCACGGCGGATATCTATAAAAATCTCTACGTGGAAGATCTTTTTATGATACAGCTTCGCGCAAAGTACGCGCTGAAGATACAAACAACTCCGCAAGGCGTTGCATATATATATACTACGCTTGACGAGGCGAAAGCCTACGGAGCGGACACCTTCACCCTTTCCCGCGGTATGG
Organism: Oscillospiraceae bacterium; assembly: GCA_015064245.1. Taxonomy (GTDB): domain Bacteria; phylum Bacillota; class Clostridia; order Oscillospirales; family CAG-272; genus SIG673. The sequence continues at coordinate 12,699 of SVSQ01000034.1, forward strand.
TCAACGTTATGGCTGACATTCGCGGCATCGACACGTGGGTAAACTTTACGGAGAGCGAGAGCGGAGTTTTATGTGAGATACGCTCGAACCGTTACAATATCAATCCCGTAGCCACCAAATACGGGGGCGGAGGGCATCAAAAGGCAAGCGGGGCGACTCTTAAAGATAAAGAGGAGGCAATGGCTTTGCTTGAAGATCTGAAATCTATATCGGAGGAAGCTTTATGAATATAACAGCAGCGCGTCAGGTGCTTGACACTATAAAAGAATACGATCGGATCATTATTTTCCGCCATTTCAGACCGGACGGAGACGCGGTGGGCTCAACGAAAGGACTGCGCCGCATTTTACAGCTCAGTTTTCCCGAAAAGGAGATCGTTCTGCAGAACTGCGATTTTTCCGATTATCTATCCTTTCTCGGAGACGAGGAGGAGCTTAAAGACGATGCGTTTTACGCCGAAGCCCTCGGTATCGTGATCGATACCGCTACCGCCGAGCGTATCTCAAACAAAAAATTCTCTCTCTGCAAAAAGCTTATCAAAATCGACCATCATATTGACGTTGAAGCCTACGGCGACATCAACTGGGTAGAGGAGCACCGTTCATCGTCTTGCGAGCTGGTCGCGGCGTTCTATAACGCTATGAAGGATGAGCTGAAGATAGACGCTGAGGCGGCGACATATCTGTACGCGGGGCTTGTCACAGATTCGGGACGCTTCCGTTTCCGCTCGGTCTCCGGGGAGACTATGCGTCTTGCGGGGATGCTTCTGGATCAGGGTGTTGACACCGACCATCTGTACGCCAATCTGTATATGAAGGAGTTTGAAGAATTCAAATTCCAGGGATACGTTCTCAATAATATCAAGATAACGGAAAACGGCGTTGCTTATATCTATATCGACAGAGCGACTATGCAGGAATACGGTCTGTCATACGAGCAGGCATCCGCTTGCGTCTCTTATATGGATTCCATAAAAAACAGTCTGATCTGGATCGCGTTTATCGATTCAGATAAGGATGAGGATATCCGCGTACGTCTGCGCTCACGTTTCGTAACCGTAAATCAGCTTGCGGAGAAATACGAGGGCGGCGGTCACGCGTGCGCAAGCGGAGCTACGGTACACAGCCTTCAGCAGCTTGAGGAGCTGCTTTCCGAGGCGGACGCGCTGCTTGGCGAGTACAAAAGATCAAATGAAGGATGGCTGTAATGAAGATACTGATAACAAACGACGACGGTATTCGTTCGCCTGTGCTCCCCTTGCTTGCAAAGTGGGCTCAGGGACTGGGTGAGGTAACGATAGCCGCGCCTAAGGTTGAGCAGAGCGGAAAAAGCCAGGCGCTGAATTTTACAAGCGAGATCGAGATAACCAAGGTGGAGATAGCCGAGGGAATATTCGGTTACGCGGTGGATTCCACTCCTGCGGATTGCGTCCGCTTCGGCACTCACGGTCTTAAACAAAGCTACGATCTGATCATATCTGGCATAAACCGAGGATATAACCTTGGTGACGATATCGTATATTCCGGAACCTGCGGCGCTATCTTTGAAGGCGCGCGTCTGGGTATAAACGGTCTGGCGCTCTCCGCCGATCCCGAGCATTTTATGGAAACGCCTGCGTTTTTGGACGAGGTCTGGGAATACTTCCGTAAGCGGGACCTCTATGCGTATAATCCGATTTATAACGTTAATATCCCGCCGTCTCCCTCAGGGTATCGCATAACCAAGCAGGGCGGAATGTTCTATTGCGACGACTTCATTCCCACGTCCGGCAATATGTATATTCAGTCCGGCGATATATGCGTGGACTCCGGGGACGATCCCGCAAGCGATATCAACACGGTGCGCGACGGATTTGTTTCCGTAACGCCGCTAATCGCAACGCGAACCGATATGTCCGCCTTTGAAAAGCTAAGAAACGTATAACGTAAAAAAAATCCCGACTTTGGCGTACCTGCGATAAAGCAGGTGCGCTATTTTGTAACTCGTCGTTTTTCATCAAGACAAACAGAAATGGATATGATATAATACTATCGTAAGCAGGTGGCCGCCCGCACAAATATCCATTTAAGGAGGTATGAAATGGAAAATAGAGATTTGATAAAAAATGCTGTGAATTATATCAATAATTTAGGTTCTACTGAAACAACGCTTGACGACATAGCTAAAAATGCAGGTTTTTGCACTGACTATTTTAATCGCATATTCAGGAATTACACGGGGTTTAATGTTATGGAATACGTAAAATTCCGTAAATTGAATCGTGCCGCACGTATGCTTCGTACCGCACACGATAGAGATATCTTATCGATCGCCTTGGATTCAGGATATGAAAGCCACGAGGGATTTGCTCGTGCATTCAAAGAACAATACGGCAAAACGCCCAGTGAATACCGTGAAAGCATGAAGGGGAAGCAGCTTGTTTGGGCGGACAATGAATTAAATGCTACCGCTGTTGCAGAATTCCGCCATGTTCTTCCTGATTTTATTGAAATGGATTCCGATGAAGCTATTGATTGGCTTTTGGAAAAAGACGCAAAGCGTTACGGATATACGGCAGTTACTATTGCAATAAACGGATCAAAAATCGTTTCTGACAAGAACTCTTTTGGAAACGGATTTCTCACGATAGATAATTTTTTTGAAGATCCTTATTTAACACTTGTTCTTGACGATTTGAGAAATCTTCGGAATTATATTGATAAACTTTTGCTTTTTAAACCCAGCCATATTGATTGCATATTCCATAAGGATGTGACTTTTGATGATGTGAAAGCAACGCTTGACGGTATTAAATTCAAGAGCATCAAAGAAAAGAATGAAACAATGTATTTCGGAGAACCATTTGTTCTGCCCAAAGAGTCACAAGAGTATGAGATTCGTAAATTGGAAGCGAGTGATTTAGAAGCAGTTGATAATTTTATTGCAGAATACCCCGATGAAATATTTAAGAAATCGGGTGGGTTCGGGCTTAAAAACTTGCTAAAAAAGCCACTTGAACAAAGAACTCTTTCGCAACCGTTTGGTGTTTTTAATGGCAATAAGCTACTTTCTATATCCTATGACGGTCTGCAAAGTACACATGGTTTTTGTATTAACAACTGTGTTTCTACTCCCAATTTGCCGGGTACTCCCAATGATGCGATCAAATATCTTTATCTGACCGCTACAAATGCGGCGATAGAAAAAGGATATATTCCTTTTGAAGATACACAATTTGACAAATATGCAAAAGAGCACGGAGAATTTGACGCTTTCGAATTGGGATTTGAAAAAGTAAATACCGTATATTCTATCGATTTTTAATTGGCTGAAAACAAATGTAGCCCCGCCTCGTGCGGGGCTTCGCTTTTATGTCCACAAAATCAGACGGACTTTCGGGGCGCACAAAACTAAGGCTCTTCCTTTGGGAGATATCCTGCGTTAGCGGATGAGAGGGCGTGAATATTACCCTCTCCGTCAGCCTTCGGCTGCCACCTCTCCCATGGGGCGAGGCTATGCTACTACCAGACAGTATGAAAAAGGAGTACGAACAAAATTGCTCGTACTCCTTTTATTTTTTCGGCAGGTTAAACCTGCTTTATAGAAGACATCCCTTCGTCGGGAGTTTTTTTATAGCGTTAAAGCCGAATTATTTTGCTTTGTAAACAACTTCGATCGCGGTAACGCGGACCTGCTTGCCGTCTGCGCCGTTCTTTACGGAGTTAAGAACGATAGAGGAGCCGGTAGCGGGAACAGACTTGTTGCAGACGTCATCGGTAGAACCTGCAACGTTCAGGAACGCGTAGGTACCTGTCTGAGCGCTTACCTTAACGGAAACGAGCTCGTAGCCCTCTGCAACGGAAATGGTGATAGAGCCTGCGGGAGTATCTGTAGCGTAGATACGGATGTGATCTCCGTTATATGCCTTACCGGAGTTGGAACCGCCGTCGATCTTAACGGATACTACGCTGTCAAGAGTGAAGCTCTGTCCGACAGTATCGGTGTTGTTCCAGTTGTTAGCTGTGATAAGCTCAGCCATGGTCTTGCTTGCCTTTGTGCCGTCTACAGTCTCAGCGCCTGCCTCGGTGTTTCCGCCTTCAGCGGGAGCAGCCTCTGTAACTACTGCAGAACCGCCCTGAGCGAGCTGCTTAGTGCCCTTGTAGGAGCCCATCTTACCGAAAACAACTACCTTATCGTTTGCAGCTACCTTGTTGGTGATTCTGTAAAGGAGAAGCTCGCCTGTCTCATCCTTGAGGTAAACCTCCATGTTGCCGTACTTTTCGTTCCACTCGGACTTAACGGAAGAAACTGTACCCTTGAGTACGACCTCTGTGCCGTCTGCCATCTCAGTTGCCTGAGCGATTGTGGAAACAGTCAGCTTTTCAACCTTGGAGCCCTGAGCGATCTGCTTGTCACCCTTGTAGGAGCCTATCTTACCTGTAACCTTGATAACGTCGCCGACTACAAGGTTCTCGGTGGTGCGGTATACGAGGATAGTGCCTGTAGCATCAGTCAGATAAACTTCCATGTTACCGTACTTCTCGTTCTATGCGGACTTGATCGAGGTAACAACACCGGTAAGAACAACGGAAGAACCGTCCTCAAGCTCGAGAGCTTCCTTGATGGAGACGTTGGGAAGAGTGACCTTAACTGTGATATCCTTTGTGCCAGTCTTGTCGCCGCAGGTAGCGGTAACTGTGAACTTGAGTTCAACGGGAGTCTCGCTAACTGTGAGAGCGATCTTGCCGTCCTTATCAATTGTGTAGCCTTCCTTGTCAACAGCCCATGCGAACTTAACGTCGGAGTGAGCGGAGCTTGCAAGAGGAAGCTCGAGAGTTGTGTTCTCTGTGATGAATGTCTTGATGCTGAGAAGCTCAAGAGCCTCTGCGACCTTAACCTCGGGAGCCTTCTCGATGGGAGCAAGGTACTCGAAGCAATCAACAGTCATAGGAATGAGGTAGGGAGCGTCGCTGTAAAGAACGAGGATACCCGTTACGTTTGCCTTCCAACCGAAATGCTCAGCGTGCTTTGCGTCGATAGCAGTCTTATCTTCGCTGGAAACGCTGCTGTTCTCGCCGACTGTGATGTTGAGCGTGGTGGGGAAGTCTGTGATGTAAGTACGAATGTAAGAGGTCTTTTCTCCAAGCTTGAAGAAGAGGTACTGAGAGCTTGCAGTCTCAAGCTCCTGAGAACCGATCTCGACGCCCTTGATAGTAACGGGGAGAGCAACGTAGTTCTTGAGGCTTGCGCCGGATGTGAAGAGGTCTGTGATATCAACGGGAGCGAAATCCTTCTTCTCTTCGCTGATGATTCTTGCAGTACCGCCCTTGATCTCCTGCATACCGCTGTAGGGAGAAACGGGACCGGTGACCTCAACGGTCATACCGACCTCGATCTTGAGATCAGCTATGGGGTCTGCGTCCATCTGGTAGGAATAGTAACCTCCGACTGTGTTTGCGTCAGCAATGAAGAGGTGGTTACGGGAGTTGCCCCTGGACTTTGCGTTGATAGCAACTACGGTACCCTGAATGGTAACGTTATCGCCTTCAACTGCAGCCATGTACTCTTCAAACGTGGTGAGATCGTACATCGGGATCTTGTGAGAGAATTCCTTGGTAAGAGTATCGCCCTTTTCATTGGAAATGGTAGCGATAAGCTTGTAGGAGATCTCTTCCGCAGACGTTTCGGGAACGTCTATGGTGTAGAAACCTGTCTTGGAACCCTCGGTGACCTTGATCACGTCTGTTCCCTCGATGGTCCAGGTGACCTTGTAAACTATGCTGTCTACGGTAACCTGTCCGAGCACCTCATAGTCTGCCGGCGTGACTTCTTCCTTGTCCTTATACATCTGGAAGAGATAATCCGCAGCATCATTGAGTCCTTCGGTATCGTTTCCGCAAGATACAAACGAGCAAGCGGTGATGAACAATACCATTGTCATGATGATTACGAGAAACTTCTTCATAATCTTTTTTCTCCTTTTATTTTTTAATATTTTTTGGTGAAATATAACTCAATTACCATACGGTAATATCGTTCAGGTTAAAGACGCGGATCTGATAAGTATCGTAATACTTGTCAACGATGCCCTTGACGTCGATCGTCTTGCCCTTGAAGTCGTCGGCGGAGATGAGCTTGTCGTTTGCGTCGTACATACTGCCGAGGAACAGCGTGATCTTAACGCCGTCCTTAGTGCAATAAAGGGTGACCTCGCCCTTTTGATTGGTTTTTGTGTCGGTCACCTCGAGCATCTCCATAGAGACTGAGGTGTCAAGAGCCAGATCTGCGTAGGAGAAGGTCTTTGCGACCTCGGTCATTTCCTCGCCCTCGGACTCGGTCACGATGACATCGACCTTCTTGCTCATGAAATCAGCGGGAGATACCGGAGTGAACGCCGGCGTGTGACCGGTGCTGATAAGCTTGAAGTTGGAGGGATCATCGGGCTTCATCAAGGAATAGGTAAGTCCTGAGACCTGCCATACGTCGCCCGCTTCAAAATAGGTCACCGAGCCGACTACGCGGACGCGGTTTCCGATCTGAATGTTTTCAAGAGCGAGTCCGGGAAGTCCGCCCGTTTGGTAATAGACCGAAACTCCCTGACACATAGCGGTTTCCTCGTCGTATTCCTCGACGTAGAAGGAACCGTCGTAAACTGCAGCGATCACGCCTTCAAAGGCGACCTTTACGCCCTCGTAAGAGGTGATATTCGCTCTGAGTTCTTTAAGAGTCATCTCCTGAGCGGCGCCGTAATGGAAATTCGGATCCTTTTCTGCGGAATAGACGTAAAGCTTTTCGAGCTTCGCCTGATCGATCGCCTTCATGCAGGTCTCGCCGTAACGGTTCTGCGCTGATTTGGATGCGATCGCAAGTCCGTTTTGCAGGATCTCGATATTGAGGTTGCGATAATCGGTCATCTCTGCGGTCTTGTACCAGATCCACACAAGATAACGGCCGCCCGTGGAGTCTGCGTTCCATTTACCGTCGTCGGATTCAAGGATGATGGACGTAGCGTTCTTGAGCTTTTCCTTCGTGAATTCGGAAGCGGCTTTTCCCCAAGGCTCGATTCGTCCCGTGGACTCCGGCGTGTTGATAGCCAGATATCTCGCCTTGATGATACCGCCTTCCATAACTGACTCGGGGACGTTGAAATGAGTGGTATCTCCGTCAATATAGATATGAACGGTAGCCTCCTGCTTTACGGTATCGGAGCTCATATCGAGCTTCAGCTCCGAAGCGTAGTCTACGTGTTCATCCTTCGTTTCCTCTTCGTTTCCGCCGCATGAAGCGAAGCTGCAGAGCAGCGTCGCTACCAACAGTATCAACGCAAGGCTACGAACGGAAATGATTTTTTTCATATTTATGATCATACCTTTCTGCAAAACGCGTCGTTTGAAAATTTATTTTCAAACTTATTAGCCTGCCTGATAGATACACTCGGATACTGCATCCTCAAACGCCTTCTTGATCATTGCGTCAACGTCGTCGGTGTTTTCGGAGAAGCACTTGGACATGATAAGTCCTACCTGGTCGCGGGCATCGGAGGAGCCGTTGAATGCGGGAGATGTGTAGTAAGCATCGCTCTGCTGGATTCCTACCTTAACTGCAAGAGCGGAGATGTTATCGCCGCCGTCTGCCTTTGCAAGGAACTGATCGCGGTAGATCTCGTTGTCGTTTACGGACTGGATAACGGGCATATAACCGGAAGCGATGGAGAACTCAGCCTGGAATTCAACTGTTGTTGTAAGGAACTTAACGAACAGCCAGGAAGCAAGCACCTCTTGAGGATTCTCTTTGTTGAAGATACAGAGAGAGGGACCCTGAGAGATAACCTTGGGGTTGGAAGCGTCTGCCTGAGGAATTGTGGTGATACCTACCTCGAAGGGATATACGCCGTTGTCCTTAGCGGAACGCTGATGAGTTGCGCCTGCGGAGGATCCGATGGACATATAGCTGTTACCTGCTTCTGCAGCAGACTTTATGAAGAGCGCGGAGGTGTAACCGCCGGAGAGCTCCTGAGTGGTCATATAACCCTTTTGATACCAGTCGCGGAATTTTGCAACGAATTCACGGTTTGTTTCGTTATCGAAGAGGAAGTGGTCGCCGGTCGCGCTGGTGTAAGGGGAGTTGAGCTGCTCGCACATGGTGATGAACCAGTTGCTCTCGGAGTCGTAGCCCAGCGGGATAGAGTCCTTATCGATCTCCTTGATCTTCTTGCAGACTGCCTCAAGCTCGTCCCAAGTGGTGGGAACTTCTATGTTGTTAGCTGTGAAGAAGGTCTTGTTGTAGTAAAGGACTTCGGTAGACTTGGAAAGAGGAAGGGTATACATCTTGCCGTCGCCGAACTGTCTGCCTTCTTCATAATAGCCCTTGATGAAGTCGTCGATCTGAGCCTGTGAAAGACCGAGAGTCTCGGTGCTTCCGTCCTGACGTGTAACGACCATATCGCTTGCGATCAGGTTGTCAAGAGCGATAGTCGCTTTTGCCTTGTTGTAGGCTGCAACGTGGTCGGGATAGCAGTACGCGATGTTAGGCTGACCGCCGACTGCGATCTCTGTTCTGATCTGGTCGCGCACGTCGTCATAACCGCCTACCTGCTCATGGTTGATGGTGATGTTGGGATAGAGAGTGTTGAATTCGGCGATGTAAAGGTCAAGCACGTCGCGCAAATTCTGTCCCATAGTGTGATAGAATGTGATCGTTATGGGAGTGGTGGTGTCAAAGCCCTCTTCGGGAACTGCGAAGTCCACGCTGCTGTTGGTCTTTGAGCAAGAGAACAGCGCGAACATATTGAGGCACAGTGACATTACAAGGAGGATTGCTACGATAATCTTTTTCACGGGATTATTCCTTTCTTAAAAAAACGTTTATATAATAAGCGGCGGGATGCCGACCTATTAACCCTTGATTCCGCTGCGGGATACACCCTTCATGATGTATTTACGCAGGAAGATGAACACTAGGAACAGCGGTAGCGATACGATCGCGACTGCCGCCATCTGTACGGGGATGTTTACGTCGCCCGTTGACTCTGTGAACGCGTTACGAAGTCCGTTTGTGATAAGACGGTGCTCTTCGTCGTTTGCAACCAGACGAGGCCATACGTAGGAGTTCCACGCGCCCATCATTTTCAGAATGGTGATGGATATCAGCGTCGGCAGGGAGAGGGGGATCATAACCTTCCATAGATATTTAAGGTCGGTGGTTCCGTCTACCTTTGCGGCGAGATAAAGCTCGTTCGGTATCTGCAGGAAATTCTGACGTAATAAATATATGTAGAAAACGCTTACCAGGAACGGAACGATAAGTACGGTAAACGTACCCGTCCATTTGAAGTTGTAGACCGTGACGTAGTTCGTGATGGTGAACAGCTCGCCGGGGATCATCATGGTTGCCAGCAGAGCCGCGAACAGAGCGTTCTTTCCCTTGAATTCAAGTCTCGCGAAGGCGAAGGCGGAAAGCACGGTGATCACCAAGGAGAGAAGAGTGGATACGACACCTACGTACAGCGTGTTCAAAAACAGCTTACCGAGGTTAGCCTGCTCAAAGGCTTCAACGTAGTTTGAAAACAGTATCTCTCGCGGAAACAGCGTGGGTGGGCTTTGCTGATATTCCGCAAGGGACTTGACTGAAGATATCAGCATCCAATAGAAGGGGAAAATGACGATTATCGCCATTGTGATCAGGAATGCGTACAGCAGCGCTTGGGTAACGATCTTGGTTACCTTTTGCTTAGCGGTGACTTGCTGCATGTCACGCTCTTTCATAGTCTTATTGAGTTTTGACATACGGCGCCTCCTTTAATAATGTGTCTTCTTTTTGCTGACGTAGAGGTTGATCATCGTCACCGCAAAGATGATAGCGAAAAGGATCAAAGCCGCAGCGCTTGCGCGTCCCTGATGGTTTCTGAGCGCGTCGTAAATGAATCCGACGACCGTATTAAGTCTGCGGGGATCGCCGGTCGGGCCCATATCGTCGCCGAAAATACCTACGATGCTGGAATACTCCTTGAATCCGCCGATGAATCCCGTGATGATAACGTAAGCCAGCATGGGAGACAGAAGCGGGATGGTGATACGCGTGAATACGCGGGTGCGGCGCGTGCCGTCTACCTTCGCGGCGTCGTAATACTGCTTATTGACGCTCTGAAGTCCTCCGAGGAGGATGAGTATCTTGAAGGGGAGGGCGTTCCATACT
>SVSQ01000035.1 GCA_015064245.1 Oscillospiraceae bacterium
AGAGAGAGCTTCACGGAATTTTGTAACCGCGTTACTCTCTCTTCTGTTTTTATTGCAAGTTTCGCATTTGTTTAACAAATGCACAGGGCTATGCCCATACCCCTTATAAAATTTCTCCGATAAGGATAACACCCATTAGCGCGGGCTGAATTTTATTTATTCCCATCGTTTCTCGGAGGGCGGTGCATAGGAGGACGTCCGCCGCCAAATCCGCGGGGGCCGCCTTCTCCTCTGAAGCTTCTGCCGCCGAAGCTGCTATCGTCGAAGCCGCTCTCATCGTCATCGAAGCCGTCGCCGCGGAAGGAAGGCATATCACCAAAGCCGCCTCGGCGGTCATCGTAAGAGTCGGGAGCTTCGTCTATAGCGCCGGCAGATTCGATATAACGTCTTGCCTGGGTAGAGAAGAGCTCGTAGTACTTGCCCTTCTGCGCCATGAGCTGCGCGTGGGAGCCGGTCTCGATGAGCTGACCGTACTCAAGAACCAGTATCTTATCAGCGGTGGTAGCGCTGGAAAGTCTGTGAGAAACGAATATAGAAGTCTTATCCTTGCGGAGCTCGTCGAAACGGTTGAATATCTCCTGCTCAGCCATAGGGTCAAGGGAAGCGGTCGGCTCGTCGAGGATCAGAACGTCGGAGTCGGAATAAAAGGCTCTTGCGATAGCCAGCTTCTGCCACTGACCGCCAGAAAGATCGACACCGTTTTCTTCAAACTGGCGGGTAAGGGGCGTTTCGTATTTATCCGGAAGCTCTTCGATAAAGTCCGCGGAGTTACTTGCAACCGCAGCTTCCTTAACATCTTCGGGATCGATATCTTTTCCGATATTACCGAACGTGATGTTTTCGGTTACGGAAACCGCGTATCTTCCGAAATCCTGGAAGATGATACCGAACATATCGTAAAGCTCTTCAACCTTGTATTCACGGATATCTCTGCCGTCCAGATAGATATGTCCCTTTGTCGGGTCGTAAAGACGGGTGAGGAGCTTGATAAGCGTGGTCTTTCCCGCGCCGTTAAGTCCGACGAGGACTACCGTTTCGCCCTGATTTATCGTAAAGGATACGTCCTTGATGACCTCTCTCTCTGTTCCGGGATAGCTGAAGCTGACGTGATCGAAAACTATCGTGTGCGCGGTGTGACGCTGAACCGGAACGGGAGCGGGAATTGAAGGCAGTATGGTACGCTCGTTCTTCATGAACGCTATCATATTATCGATGAAGAGAGTTCCTTCATAGATAGTCGCGGTGGTGCTGATGAAGGTTCCGACACCTGTGGCAATATGGTTAAGCGCGCTTACGTAGAGGGAATAGTTACCGATCTCCTGACTACCGTTGCAGACCTGCAAGGCTATGTAGACGAAGAGGGCGCAGTTCGTGCCGGCGCGGATTATGGTAAGGATTATGTGCCAGATTCCTTCTTCCATAAACAGTCTTCTCAGACCTTTATAGTATCTTTTGAAGGTTACGTTGTATCTGTCGATGAAAAGATCGGAAAGTCCGTACAGCTTGATCTCCTTGACCTTTTCCTTGGTGGTGAGCTGACCGGAATAGTAGCTCATTATACGTCTGTCCTTGGAGCGGAAACGAACGTACATAGCGTGCTTTCTGCGGTAGATGAAGTTGATGATAGCGGAAGGGATAGCGAGAACCGTGATGATAACGGGAGCCCAGACGCTGACCGCCGCCAGAATGGCGATAAAGGATACCATACTGATGATGGTACTGAATACGTTGAAGGTGGCGTGCATGATCTGGATCGGACGGTGACCTGCTTCGCGGTTGGCGTTTTCAAGCTTCTCGTAGAACTCGGGTGTATCAAAGCTGGCAAGGTCCACTTCCTTGGACTTGTTCATTATCATCAGCTTTATGTGATTTACAACCAGTTCACCGTAAATGTTCTTTAATATGTTGTTGATATTGTTGACGAGGCTTTTTATAAACGTGAAGGCAAACTGCATGACCAGCCAGAAAACGATCATTCTGCAGGCTTCGTTGTTCAGCATTTCCGTTATCTGCTCCTTGAGAGTAGAGCCTACTTCAAGAGTATTGTACGCTCCCATCAAAGAGTTCAGGATATTTGCGGTGATTGACGCGCCGATGACGGGCATAACACCGTCGAATATCGCCATGAATACCATTACGAAGAGTATCCACGGTCCCGATTCCCAGACTAACTTGAATATGTAAAAAAGTCTGTAAAAGAATCCGCCGATCAGTTCTTTAAGATATCGCGGAACGTCCTGTAGATTTTCGGGCTTTGGAGTTTTATATTTGTCCATATTACCGTGACGGCCAAATCCTGGTCCCATATTGTTTGCCTGCCTTTCTCCGAGATCTGCATATCTCGGCTCGCGTAGGGTGAATAATGCTTATATATATTTTTAAAAACCGAGAGAAGCAAGAAGCTTTACGGTGTATTTTTCAAGATCTGATGGAAGCATCGCCATTTTTCCGTTTTCTTCCGCGCAAAGATTAGCGGAAAGACCGTGAACAGCGCATCCGATTATTGCGGCTTCGGAGAGAGAATAGTCCTGCGCGGCGAAGCCCGCGATAAGACCTGCGAGAACGTCTCCGCTTCCGCCCTTGGAAAGTCCTTCGTTTCCGAGTGAGCTGCGGTAAATCTCACCCGCTTCCGTTGATATTACGGTAACTGAGTCCTTTAAAACAGTCACGCAACGGTGCTCAAGAGAGAAGGCTTTGGCGTATTTCGGAAGGTCGTTTTTGATCTCCGAGATGGACGCACCCGTGAGACGGGACATCTCACCAACGTGGGGAGTGACGATGAATCCGTTTTTAAAAGCCGAATAGATCGATGGGTTCTGCGAGATAATATTCAAAGCGTCCGCGTCGATCACTGCCTTCTTTCCGCAGACTGCCACGGCGGAAACGGCGGAAGAGACCTCTGCGCTCTGCCCAAGCCCGCACCCGATTAGAAAAGCGTCGGTCTTACCAGCGCAGGAATAAATTGCAGACGCGCAATCAGCCCCGATAGTTCCGTTTGAGGATTCCGAAACGGGAAGAAAGGTGCAGCATGGGTGTTGAAGCTGAACCGAGGATATTATTTTTTCGATAGAAATCAGCCGTGTGATTCCGCAGCCTGTGCGAAGTGCAGCTCCGACCGCAAGGGACGGCGCTCCGCGGTAAGCGGCGCTTCCGGATATTACGGTAAGAGTTCCGTTCGAGCCTTTGTGGGCGTTGATCGGGATCGGACGTAAAATATCCGAGAGTAGCTTTTTGGTTATCTCTTTCAAGATGCGTATCCTTTCGAAAAGATGTAATATTGTTAAGCACTTAATTATCCTAATTATACCACTTTTAAAACTATATGTCAATATATAATGCGTATTTTTTCAATTTTCGGAATAACTTTCCATTTTTTTATTTAAAATAGACAAAAAAATGGAAAAATGTTGATGAATAACGTCAATTTTTTAAGTAAGGTATTGATTTTTTTTTAGAATTGTGTTATAATATTACCAAAGTACAAAAGAATATCTGCTTTTGTATGATCTTTGGATTGAAAGGATTTACAAAAATGACAAAAACCACATTAATCGAAAAAGTTGCTGACAAGGCAGGCATCAAAAAGGCAGAGGCTGAAAAGGCAGTAAACGCTGTATTTGCATCCATTCAGGAGGCTCTCGTAGCAGGCGAAGAGGTTCAGGTTACAGGCTTCGGTTCCTTCAAGGTAAAGGACAGAGCTGAGCGTCCCGGTGTTAACCCCAAGACAGGCGAAAAGATCACTATCAAGGCAAGCAAGGCTCCCGCATTCTCCGCAGGAAAGACTCTGCACGACGCTGTAAACGCGTAAGTTAATTAAGAAGTTAAAAAGGCTGCTCTGAAGATGATGCTCGTTATCTTTTGGCGTAGCCTTTTAATTTTGGTTTGAATGTAATAATAAACGGAAGGTAAGACAATGAGACTGGATAAATATTTAAAGGTATCGCGCATAATAAAGCGCCGTACCGTTGCAAACGGAGCCTGCGACGCCGAGCACGTGACGGTAAACGGCAGGACCGCAAAGGCGTCCTACGATGTAAAGGAGAATGATATAATAGAAGTGACCTTCGGACAGAGAATGCTGAAGATCAAGGTTCTGGACGTAAAGGAGCATACTCTCAAGGCGGACGCAAGCTCCCTATATGAGGTTCTGGAGCAGAAAGTGATAAATAAGGAGGATTGAAAGGTCTAATCACACCCGTTTTCTCATATATTTTTGTATATAAACAGAGATACATGAAAGGAAAACGGAAATGGATCAGCTTTCAAAAAACAAATCCGCTCATATTATCGGTATGAAGGATCGGGAGAGCCTGGAGATAAGCGGAGTAAGTGACGTTATCAGCTTTGACGAGGCAGGTATAGTATTGTCAACGGAATGCGGGGTGCTTTCAATAGACGGAAAGGACCTGCACATAGTCACCCTCAACGTTGATGACGGAAACGTAGCCATAACGGGAAGAGTTAACGGAATAATCTATCCCGAAAGCGGCGAAAGCAGAAGTGGCGGACTGTTCAGACGCAGAGCCAAATAATGAAGTGGGATATTAGAGTGCTGGCGTATTCCGTGATGTGCGGCGTTCTGATGGGGCTAATATACGAGGTTTTCAGGATACTGAGAGTGACGTTATTTCCGTCAAGCGCTAAGCTTCAAAAATTCAGAGCCAAACAGCTTCCGCGGACATCAGAGGCGGCGGCGATAGTTCTTCGCGGCGAAAATCAAGGCAGGTTTTCGGCGTCAGAGATGCTTACAGCGGTCTGCGACGTCATTTTCGGGATCATCAGCGGGGCTTGTACTGCAGTTCTGGTATTTCATACCAATAACGGTGAGATACGCTGGTTTGCGCTTACGGGATGCGCGCTTGGCTTTTCGGCGTACATGCTGACGTTTGGAAAGCTGGCGGTCGGGCTATATCTCAAAACCAAAAGCATTGTACTGAAAATAGTGAAGAAGGTTTTGGCTATCCTTCTGTCGCCGATAATAATACCGCTAAAAGCAATAGCAAAAAGACTGAAAAAGAGGATCATAAAGAAAAAAGCGAAAAGAACGCTTTTAAATACTTTAAAGGAAATGAATAAAAAAGATGAGAGAGATACAAGCGAAGACCATAACGGAGAAGGTTAAGGAGCTGTTCCTGCAGGCTAATATCCACCTGCCTGCCGACACGGCGGAGAGGATCAGACTCGCCTCTTGCGCAGAGACGGCGCCTGCGGCGCAGGCGGCGATGAAGACAGCCTGCGATAATCTTGAAGCGGCTGAAAGGCTCAATATGGCTATCTGTCAGGACACGGGTATGGCAGTCGTTTTTTGCGAGTTAGGGCAGGATGCGCATATAGTCGGCGGAAGCTACGAGGACGCAATCAACGAAGGCGTGCGGCAAGCGTACCTGGAGGGCTATTTCAGATGCTCCGTCGTGGGAGATCCGCTGTTTGAGCGAAAGAATACCGCGGATAATACTCCTGCGGTCATACATACGAGGATAGTCGAGGGCGACAGGATAAAGATTATAGCCGAGCCCAAGGGCTTTGGCTCTGAGAATATGAGCGCCGTACGAATGTTCAATCCCACTATAGACGAAAACGCCATTATTGATTTCGTTTGCGAGAGAGTAAAGCAAGCGGGCGGAAATCCATGTCCGCCTGTGGTCGTGGGTATAGGAATAGGCGGGACTTTCGATTATTGCGCGGTGCTTGCAAAAAAAGCGCTGGCGAGAAGCGTTTCAGAGCGAAACGCTGATCCAAGATACGCCGCGCTGGAAGAGAAGATACTGCAAAGGCTGAACGAGCTTGGCGTCGGTCCGCAGGGATTTGGCGGAAGGACAACGGCTTTGGGCGTCAATATAGAATATTTTCCGACGCATATAGCGGGGCTTCCTGTGGCGGTGAATATAAACTGTCACGTCGCGCGCCATGCAGAAGGAGAGATCTGAATAATAATTACGGGCGGCTAAAAACCGCCTTTTTATATTGTCACGTCACGTATCAATTATTTGAAAATCTTTTGATTATTTTGTAAAATAGCCTTGCATTATTGCATAAATTGTGGTAAACTAATAAAGATATGTATTTTGCAAAAAACGCCTTTTTTATAGGAAAGGAATATCATAAAAAATGAACGTTCGGAAATATTTCGGAGATTGGAAATTTTATAGAATGGTGCTGACGATAGCCGTTCCCATTATGATACAGAACGGTATAACGAACTTCGTCAGTTTGCTCGATAACGTAATGGTAGGACAGCTCGGTACGGAAGCGATGTCCGCCGTCTCAATTGTAAATAATCTGATATTCGTTTTTTACTTGTTGATATTTGGAGCGATCTCAAGCGCGGGGATATTTACGGCGCAGTATCACGGATATAAAGATATAAACGGCGTAAGATATACCTTCCGCTTTAAGTTTATTATCATCATGATCGCCAGCCTTGCCGCGCTTGCGGCGTTCGGACTTGCGGGAGACGGACTTATCTCCCTGTTTTTGCATGAGAGTGAGTCGGGGAGCGACCTTGAGCTTACGATGAGCTACGCAAGAAACTACCTTGAGATAATGCTTATCGGATTGGTTCCTTACGCAATATCTCAGGCGTACGCTTCAACTTTGCGCGAGACGGGAAAGACAATACTTCCTATGATAGGAAGCATCTGCGCCGTGGTCACAAACTTCGTTCTCAATTACGTTCTGATATTTGGCAGATTCGGAGCGCCCGTTATGGGCGTTGAAGGCGCGGCTGTGGCAACGGTCACATCCCGATTCATTGAGCTCGCTATACTGGTGATCTGGACTCACGCCAATAAGGCAAAATGCCCCTTTATCAAGGGCGCGTACCGCTCGGCGTACATTCCGGCGGCGCTCACCAAGGAGATCGTTATCAAGGGTCTGCCACTGCTCTTCAACGAGCTTATGTGGTCTGCGGGAGTTACCATAACAACTCAGTGTTATTCGACCAGAGGTCTTGACGTCGTGGCGGCGCTGAATATTTCAACTACTATCAATAATGTCTTTAACGTAATCTATCTTGCTTTGGGAAGCGCGATCGCTATAGTCGTTGGTAATCTGCTGGGCGCGGCAAAGCTTGACGAAGCGAGAGATACTGACAGAAAGATGATAGCGTTTTCCGTCATGTGCTCGCTGGTTATGGGAGTACTGCTTGCGTCTTTTTCGGGACTTATCCCGCTTATGTATAACACCACCGACGAGGTGCGCGGTCTTGCGACCTATATGATGATAGTTCTTGCTTGCGTAATGCCATTCGGAGCCTACGCTCACGGCGCGTATTTCACTCTGCGCTCGGGGGGAAGAGTTATGATAACTCTGCTCTTTGACTCCGTTTATATGTGGGCGGTCGTTATACCTGTGGCGTTTATTCTTTCAAGAGCCACAAGCATCAGTATTCTCTGGCTTTATCCGATCTGTCACGGACTTGAGATCTTAAAGGCTGTCTTCGGTGCGGTCATATTGAGAAAATGCAACTGGGTGAAGCAGCTGGTAGGCAATAGATAAGAATTAAACGGCTGAAAGCGAGTATTGTTTTCAAATTTAGATTTAGCGGGGAGCGCCCCGCGGCGAAGCCTCTCACTCCGGGAGAGGTGGCACCGCAGGTGACGGAGAGGGTGTTTAAGCAAAATGTAGTATTTATCTCCCCTCTCAGTCTCGCTATGCTCGACAGCTCTCCCGGAGTGAGAGCCTCTGATTTGTGCGAACATACCGTAAAACACTAATTTAACAAATAATAAAACAAAGGATGTAAAAATGGAAGTAAAAAGCATAAAAGAAAATAAAATGGGCGTTATGAAGATAACTCCGCTGCTCTTTTCGGTATCGATACCGATAATCATATCAATGCTGGTGCAGGCGCTCTATAACATAGTCGACTCTATATTCGTCGCGCAGTACGATAACGTTGCGGGAACGGGCGCGCTTACAATAGCGTTTCCGTTGCAGAATCTGATGATAGCTACAGCGGTAGGACTTGCGGTAGGTACGAACGCCCTGCTTTCGCGTTCGCTTGGTCAGAAGGATTTTGAAAAAGCGAACAAGGTAGCGGGACAAGGCTTTTTCCTTAATTTATGCGGATACCTGATATTCTTACTTCTGGGACTGTTCTTTATACCGGGGTACGTCGGGCTTCAAGCAGACGGCGGACTTCTGACAGAGTATTCAATTGATTACTGTACCATAGTCTGCGTAGGCTCTGTTGGCGTATTCGTTCAGATCGTTACGGAAAGACTGCTGCAGTCTACGGGAAAATCTCTGCTCAGTATGCTGGTACAGCTCAGTGGATCGGCGGTTAATATAGTTTTAGACCCGATAATGATATTTGGGTACTTTGGATTTCCTGAAATGGGTATCAAGGGCGCGGCTCTGGCGACGGTTATCGGTCAGATCGTAGCCGCGGTCATAGGAATACTTATCAACCTTCGTTTCAATAAAGAGATAACTCTCAAGCTGAAGAATCTTATTCCCTGTTTCGATATTCTGAAGACTATGCTGGCGATCGGAGTGCCTTCCGTTATGATGCAGGCGATCGGTTCGGTCATGACCTTCTGTATGAATAAGATACTTATCGGATTTGAAGGCATAGGCGTTGAAGCGATGAACGTCTTCGGAGTTTATTTCAAGCTCCAGAGCTTCATATTTATGCCGATATTCGGACTGAATAACGGTATGGTGCCGATAGTGGCGTATAATTACGGAGCGCGGCGCAAGGACAGGGTTACCGCAACTATACGTCTCGCAGGAGCAACGGCGATAGCTTATATGCTGCTTGGATTCGCTGTGTTCCAGATATTCCCTCAGACGCTTTTAGGATTCTTCAACGCCAGCGACGTTATGATCAAGGTCGGCGTTCCTGCATTGAGGATCATCAGCCTCAGCTTTATTTTTGCAGGATTTTCGGTCATAACCATGGCGGTCTGTCAGGCGCTTGGCAAGAGCATTTATAGCCTTATAACCAGCGTTGGAAGACAGCTTGTAGTGCTTATCCCCGTGGCGTTCTTATTCTCCCTTTCCGGAAACGTGGATCTTGTCTGGTGGGCGTATCCCATTTCGGAGATCGTGAGTCTTGCGCTTTCGGTGATCTTTATGATCAGAGTAATTAAAAAAGCTTTTGCGGAGTTATAAGATTTGGCTATGTCACTTTTAATGGTTGATATTTTGAACTTTTCAAATATTGATTTATCGGGCAGGCAAATAATTTATTTGGTGGAAAATTCATTATTTGTCGTAGGGGAGGGGCTTGGTCCTCCCGGCAGGCGTCTGCCTGCAGAGGATCAATTAGTTTGCGTAAGCCGAGTGTTTTATTGAGATTTTTCGGGAGGAGCCAAATTACTAAAGCAATCTTTAAACACACCGAAAAACACAATTTATCAGTTACATAATGTGACATAGTCTAAGATTTAAATGATCTAACTGAAAAAAACGCCCCGCGGGGCGTTTTTTGTATTTAAATTTTGATTAATTTGTGATATGATTGCACGAATGGAATGCTCTCACTCAGGGAGAGCTGTCGAGCGAAGCGAGACTGAGAGGGGAGAGAAATAATACAGTTTGCTAAAATGCCCTCTCCGTCACCTATGGTGCACCTCTCTCTCGGAGGGAGGCTTTCTGTTAGCCCCATTTATAACACAAATCGGCAGAGAAAACAAGTCCTCTGCCGATATTTATATGTGTATCCGTAGGGGAGACCTGCGGTCTCCCGCGGGCGAACACAGTTCGCCCCTACCGTGTTCCGAAAACATCCTTATGAGAGCGCTCGCAAATGCAAGCCGCTTAAATCTTTAATTAAATTACTCAGCGTCGTCAGCGGGAGTATCCTCAGCGGGAGCCTCTTCCTCAGTAACGTCCGTGTTCTCAAGGAGCTCACGGATGGAGAGAGAAACCTTCTTGTTCTCTTCGTCGATCTCAGTGATCTTAGCGTCAACAACGTCGCCAACGTGAAGAACCTCAGCAGGATTGCCGATTCGCTTGAGAGCGATCTGGGAGATGTGGATAAGTCCGTCAACACCGTCAACGATCTCAGCGAATGCGCCGTATGTCATGATGCTTGCGATCTTAACGGAAGCAACGTCGCCCTTGCTGTACTTGGACATAAATACGTTCCAAGGATTGTTCTCTGCAGTCTTGCAGCCGAGGGAGATACGTCTCTTCTCAACGTTGAGATCCTTGATGTAAACTGTAAGCTTGTCGCCAACGGAAACGATGTCGGAAGGAATACGGAAGCGCTTCCAGGAAAGCTCGGACTTGTGTACCATACCGTCAACGGGACCGATGTTTACGAATACGCCGTAATCTGTCATGGACTTAACTGTGCCCTCGAATACCTGACCAACCTCAAGTGTGGACCAGAACTCTTCGATCTCAGCGTTTCTCTTTTCTCTTGCAACAACGGAGATGGAAGCGACAGCTCTTCTGCCTGTTCCAAGCTCTGTGATCTTAACGGACTGAACAGTGCCGAGAAGAGCGGAAATATCGCCGTCCTTAGCAACGCCTGTCTGAGAAGCGGGGATGAACAGCTTTGTGGAAAGGGCGGAAATAACGAGTCCCTTAGCAACGCCGTCCTTGTTTGTAGCAACTTCAACGATCTTACCCTCAATGATGTCGCCGTTCTTGAATGCAGCCTCGATCTTACCCTTGTTTACGCGTGTCTCAGCCTGCTTCTTGGAAAGGAATACGATTCCCTGGCTGTCGTCCTTCTTAACGACGATAGCTTCGATCTCGTCACCGATCTTGAGATTGTTTACAACTTCTTCGTCGTCGGAGATGTCGTTAGAAGAAATGATACCGGTAAGGTTCGCAGCAAGGTCAACTGTGATCTCACGGTCGTTGATACCTACAACAACGCCCTTAACCAAAGAACCGGTTCTAGGAAGGTTCATCTCACTTTCATTAAAAAGAGTTGCAAAATCCTCTGTGTTTTTTTCAATATTGCTCATAGCCTTAATAGCCTCCTCAATTAAACTGTCGGGTGTCGATGCTCCCGCAGAAATTCCCAAATTTGTGTTCGGACCGATGCATTCCAAAGGTAATTCACTGATTCGCTCAACAAAGAAAGTTTTAGGCTGAATACGTTTCGATATTTCATATAACTTATTGGTGTTTGAGCTTTCTCTTCCGCCGATGATCAGCATTACGTCTGATTTCCCGGCAAGCTTTTGTACTTCGGTTTGGCGTTCTTCCGTAACTTTACATATTGTATCATAAATATTGCAAGATGTAAAGAGGTTTAATAAATAATTTTGACATAATTTACATTCTGTTATTTTTTGGGTGGTCTGCGCGACACAAACCACTTGTTTTTTGTCCGTTTTCAGCGTTTTCAGCGCTTCGAGGGTGGGGAAGACCAGACATTCGCACTCGCTGTAGCTCCGTATAGCCTTTACTTCGGGGTGCTCGGGATCGCCGATTATTACGATCAGCTTGTCCTCCGTGTTCTCCTCGCTCTCCTTTTCAACTATTCTGTGAATGTGCGAAACGCAGGGACAAGTACAGTCAACGGTCTTGAAATGCGGATTCTTTACGGACATCTCCGCCGTATAAGCCGCAAGCTCCTTTGAAACTCCGTGAGTTCTCAGAACCACCGTGACCGGCGAGTCCGCGCTTGCGCTTTCGGCGATGGCAGGCAGTTCAGCCTCGGTGATCGGCGGAACTCCGCGGGAGCGAAGCTCCTCGATTATCAGCGGATTGTGGACGAAGCTGCCTAAGGTGAATACCCTCGCGCCGCTTTGCTTGCTTGCCTCTATCTCAGCCTCGAGAATTTTATACGCGCGTCGGACTCCAAAGCAGAATCCCGCGCCTTTTGCTACTGTAATCTTCATAATTTTTACTTATCGTCCTTATGTGATTCAGCGGCGGGCGGAAGCGCTGGGTAATCGACCATAGCGCATATTTTAGCGAATATCTCGCCCGTGACCTGCTCGTAGCCGCTCTTGTTACACTCAATATTTCCGAAATCGGAAAATTCGATGGGCTTTCCGATCTTCAAAACGGTTTTTCTGAAAAATCCGATCTTCATTTTCTTGTTTTCGATAGCAACGGGGAGAACGGTGACCTTCGTTCTGCAGGCGACCAGCCCCGCGCCGTGCTTTATCGGAGTGTTCGCTGGGTGAAGACGGGGATATCTGTGTCCTTGAGGAAAGATACCGACCACCTCGCCGTTTTCAAGAAGCTGTATCATCTTTTTGATGGCGGCGACGTCTCCCTTCTTTCTGTCGACGGGAAAAGCGCCCAAAGCGGTTATGAGCTGCTTGAGCAGCGGGATCTTGAATAGCTCCGCCTTGGCAAGGTATCTCACCTGATGCTTGAGACATGCGGCGAGAAGCACTACGTCGTGATTTGACAAGTGGTTGGCGCAGACGATGAACGGACCTTCCTCGGGCTCGTTTTCGGCGCCGATTATCTCAACGCGGTAGAGCTTTTTGAAGAACGAAGAAAGACTCTTATATATAAAGGAATAAAATTTACTCAAGTTAATTACCTGCTTTCAGTTTTTCAGAGAGCTCCAAGCTTACTCTCAATTATTTTCAGGGCTGTATTCAGCGTGTCTTCTGGGGTGAAGGAGGAATTATCGATGAAGATTGCGTCCTGCGCGGGGATAGCGGGAGCTTCCTTTCTGTTTCTGTCGTTGTTATCGCGGGTCTCGATATCTGCGAGGACCTGCTCGAAGGTGATATCCTCACCCTTTTCGCGAAGCTCAAGATAACGTCTCTCGGCGCGGGATGTGTTTCCTGCTGTAAGGAAGAGCTTGACCTCTGCGTCGGGGAAGATCACCGTGCCGATATCACGTCCGTCCATTATAATATTGTGAGTCAGCGCCATATTTCTCTGAGTATCGAGAAGGAAAGCGCGGACTGCAGGCTGGGCGGAGACCTTTGATGAAGCCATGGTCACCTCGGTCGTGCGTATCGTGTCTCCGACGTCCTCGCCGTTGAGAGTGACGTGCTGAGCGCCGTCCTTGTGGAAAATACCGAGAGTTATGCTTTTGAGCGCGGCAGCGACCGCGTCAGTGTCCGAAATATCGACTGCGTTTTTGAGCATGTAAAGCGCTACCGTGCGGTAGAGCGCGCCGGTATCAACGTATGTAAACGAAAGCTTTTTTGCAAGAGATTTTGCAAGAGTGCTTTTCCCCGAACCGGAAGGCCCGTCTATTGCGATCTTGATCATAAAAAGACTCCTTTGCGAAAGTTATTGTTTAAAATGATATGATATAAGACGAAATATATTAAAAATCTTCGATAGCCGACAGCGCCGCGCATCTTCCCGTAGAGAAAGCGATCTGCAGATTGAAGCCGCCCGTAAAGGCGTCGACGTCCAGAACCTCGCCAGCAAAATAAAGACCGCGAACCAGCTTTGACTCCATCGTTTTGGGATTTATCTCCTTGACCGAAACGCCTCCCGAGGTCACGATCGCCTCGTCTAAATGGCGGAAGGCAAGGGGAGTTAAAGGGAAGGCTTTCAGAAGATCGACTATCTTCAGGCGCTCCTCGCGGGAGATATCGTAGACCTTTTTGTACTCCGAGATGCCCGACATACCGATGACGAGCGGTATCATTTTTATAGGAAGAAGATCGGAAAGAGCGTTTCCGAAATTCTTTTGCTTGTATTTTTCAAAATCCGATAGGATACGCTTGTCAAGGGCGTTTTTATCAAGCGCGGGCTTCAGATCGATGCTCATAGTGTATTCGCTGACCTTAGCCTTGCTCATAAGAGAGGAGGCGGAAAGCACCAGCGGACCGCTGATTCCCGAATGAGTGAAAAGCATCTCGCCGATGTCGGAAAACACTTTTTTTCCATTCAGGGATACGTTAAGAACTACGTTTTTCAGCGAAAGACCTGCAAGCTCGTATCCGTCGTCCGTGTCGATGGGAATGAGAGCGGGACGGAGAGGCGTGACCGTGTGTCCTGCTTCCTTTGCGAAACGGTAACCGTCGCCCGTTGAGCCAGTAAGAGGATAGGACGCTCCGCCCGTGCAGACGATAACAGCGTCGAAATCATAACGCTTTGAGCCCGCAACGCAAACACCCTTTATCTCCCCGTCCTCAATGACGAGAGACGTGACAGCCTCGTGGATTATCTTGCATTTTGAAGCGTAAGCGCCGAGAGCGTCAACTATATCGTAGGCTCTGTCGGAAACGGGAAAAACTCTGTTTCCTCTCTCGGTCTTCAGCTTGACCTTTCTGCTCTCGAAGAACTCCATCGTATCAGCGGGGGAGAATACGGACAGAGCGCTGTATAAGAAACGGGGATTGGTGACCACGTTGCTCATAAACTCCGTTTCGGAGCAGTTATTTGTCACGTTGCATCTGCCCTTTCCCGTGATGGCGACCTTTCTGCCCAGCTTTGCGTTTTTTTCAAAGAGGGTGACGGAAGCGCCAAGCTCGTGAGCAGTTCCTGCGGCGATCAGCCCTGCGGCGCCGCCGCCGATAACGGCGATTTTTTTCATATAGTTAATACCGTTCCTTTTGTGGTGTGTTTATTTCTTTGTAACAGCCTCAAGCGCGTTGAGAATAGATAATTTTCCGCCCTCAAGCGTCAGCGAGCCCTGTAAGAACGCGGTATACGGCTCGCGCATGGGAGCATCCGCGGAAAGCTCGATGGTAGAGCCGCCGGTAAACGTTCCCGCAGCCATGATAACGCTGTCGGTATAACCTGGCATCGCCCAGGGTACGGGGGTGACGAAGCTGTCAACGGGTGAGCTGTACTGAATAGCCTGGATAAAGGATTCAAGCTTGGCAGGATCGTGAAGAGTCACGGTCTGGATAAGGTCGTAGCGCTCCTCGTTGAATTTGGGAGAAACGTCGAAGCCGGCTTTTTCAAAAACGTAAGCGGAGAAAGCTGCGGTTTTGAGGGCTTGAGCAACTGCGTGTGGCGCCATCCAAAAGCCGAGCAGGATGTTTCTGGTCTGACCGATGGTCGCGCCGACCTCGCCGCCGACACCGGGAGCAGTAAGACGGTAAGAGCAAAGCTCGATGACCTTTTCGGTTCCCGCAAGATATCCGCCCGTGACCGCTATTCCGCCGCCGGGATTCTTGATCAGCGAACCGACGATAAGGTCAGCCTCAGGCTCTTTTTCGCAGGTGAATTCGCCGTAGCAGTTATCCACCATGACGTAAGCCTTTGAATGAGCGTGAACGTAGCGGGTGATCTCCGAGATGTATTCGGGAGAGAGCGCGGGACGCTGACCGTAGCCGCGGGAGCGCTGGATGTAGACAACCTTAACGGTATCGTCGAGCAGGTGGCTGAAATCATCGCCGATTTCGCTTTGGCGGTAATTTACTCCGAAATCGGAAAGTGAGCCAACGCCCTTTTCGCCTTGAAGTCCTATGACCTCTTCGAGAGTGTCGTAGGGCTTACCGGTAACGGACAGAAGAGTATCTCCCGGGCGGAGCAGAGCGAAAAGACCGATGGTAAGGGCGTGAGTACCGTTTGCGATGGAATGACGGACGAGAGCCGCTTCAGTCCCGAAGACCTGAGCGTAGATCTTTTCCGTTACCTCGCGTCCGGGATCGTTGTAGCCGTAACCCGTGGACGCGGCGAAATGATTCTCTGAAACTCGGTTCGCTCTGAACGCGTTCATTACCTTTTCCGTGTTTTTCAGCGCAGTTTCGTCAATTTTCGCGTAGACGTCGGCAAGAGCCTTATCTGCTTCCTTTGCGAGAAGCAGAGTGTTTTGTGATAGATTAGACATTGTTATTTAAACCTTTCGGGGATTTTTATAAATTTTTTAGGTTAAGTCACTTTTAATGGTTGATTTTTTGTACTTTTCAAATATTGATTTATCGGGCAGGCAAATAATTTATCTGGTGAAAAATTCATTATTTGCCGTAGGGGAGGGGCTTGCTCCTCCCGGCAGGCGTCTGCCTGCAGAGGATCAATTAGTTTGCGTAAGCCGAGGGTTTTATGGAGATTTTTTGGGAGGAGCAAGCCCCTCCCCTACGAATTGCTAAAGCAATCCTTTAAACTCACCGAAAAACACAATTTATCAGTTACATAATGTGACATAGCCATTTTTTAAAACTGAAGAGGAATGGGCAAAAGGCTCAGTAAAGCACCGCGCCCTGATTTATCTCCGTAAGCAGCTTGCAGAAAGAACGCACCTGCAGACTTGATAGCCGTCCCACCTTTTCCATCTTGTTGAGCTTGGAAACGAAGTTTCCCGCGTAAACCACAGACCGCGATTGCGGTACGGTAAACCTAAGGGTTGGATCGGTGTAAAGTATCATAGTGTGGGCGCGGACGTCCTCAAGACCGTTGCTTTTGGCGTAAAATTCAAGAAGCGAACGGGCGTCCTGCTGAGAGGTGAAGGGATTGTCAAACTCGGAGCTTCTGCCGTTTTGCAAATGCTTCCATTTCTTTTCCTGGGAATTCTCGATCAGACCGCTTCCGTGTATCTGGCATAAAATGAACACTCCGCATCGGCTGACGATCACAGTGCCGATGTTGATCTCGTCGCCGTCACGTCCCGGAATGGGGAGGGACAGAGAACGAAAAACGCATTTTTTCGGAAGCGCCGCGCAGGCGAGCCTGGCGGGAAGGGCTGAGGTATGGTTCTTCTTGCTTGAAAGAATGGCACTCGTGTACCTTTTGGAAAGCGCGGGCTCAAGCAATTTTGCGAAGAGTAAAAACAGCGCGGCAAATACTGCCGTCTTGATAATAATATCCATATCGTCCGTCCTTTCTGAAAAATAAGCAAAATACAGCTTTATGTTTACCGTGATATGCAATTATTGGTAAAATTCCCGTGGTAAGCGTCGAAATCAGTCGATTGTCTGTAAAAGCAATACATGCCTGCCGAAGGGGCAGGCACGGACTGCATAAATTGTTTTCGAAATCAGTCGTTTTTGTCGGAAAGATAGTTTACGATATCGCCAACGGTCAAGAACTTTCTGATGTCCTCGTCGCTGATCTCGATATCGAACTTCTCCTCGCAAATCATAACGAGGTCTGCAAGCTCCAAGGAATTGATTCCCAGATCGTTTACGAGCTCAGCGTCAAGCGTGATGTCGCTTTCCTTGAGCTGGAGCTCCTCGACCAGTATGTCTCTTACTTTCTCAAACATGGATGTATCCTCCAATAAAAAATATTTGGTTTTATTACTTGACCAAAAAGCGTTTGATCTTCTTGGTCGTTGTTTTTTCAAATTCGGTGTCTCTGATCTCAACGTTCTGAATGTGCTTGAACAGAGGGAGCTTTTTGTTGGTTTCCGCTACGGCTTCCTTTACCGCTTCGAGGATCTCGTCCTTGCTCTTGCCTTCGGTGAGCTCGGGGTTAGGATATACTATAACGCTGATAACTATCTCACCGTGTTCGTTTTTGCGTCCTACTACAACGGACTCTGCAACGATTTCGTTATGAGAGAGATGCTCCTCCAGCTCCTCGGGGAAAATGTTTTTGCCGTTTGAGAGGATGATGAGGTTTTTCTTTCTTCCCGTGATGAAGATATAACCGTCCTCGTCCATATATCCGAGGTCGCCTGTTCTGAACCATCCGTCTTCGGTGAATACTTCGGAGGTAGCTTCGGGATTCTTGTAATAGCCGAGCATTACGTTGTCGCCCTTGACGAGGATCTCGCCCGTTTCATCGCTTTCACTCTTGTCAATCTTGACTGTAGTTCCGGGGACCGCAGGACCTACCGAGCCGAGCTTGATGCCGCCAGGACGGTTTACGGATACGAGGGGAGAGCATTCGGTGATTCCGTAGCCCTCGTAGATCGTGATGCCGAATGCGTCGAAATCGCTGATGAGGTTTCTTGAGAGGGGAGCGCCGCCGCAGACTATCTTTACGATATTGCCGCCGAGCGCCGCCTTGATGTCCTTGAACAGCTTGTTTCTCAGGTCGATACCTACTTTTCTCAGCGCGTTGCTGAGCTTCATGGCGAATAAGACCTTCTTCTTAATACCCTTCTTTTCGATCTCTTTCCAGATGCGCTTGTGTATCGTTTCAACGAAGAGCGGAACGAGAATGAGTGAGGTGGGCTTGAAGTAGCTGAAGTTTTTGAGTGCGTTTTTGATGCTGTCGTTGAGGAACACGGAAGCTCCGTAGCAAGGGAGCGCCAAATGCCCTGTCGTGACCTCATAGGAGTGGTTCATGGGGAGTACCGAAACGAAGGTGTCTTCTGCTGAAAACTCCGTAGCCTGCACGCAAGCGTTACAGGAGGTCGCCAGATTTTTCTGGCTGAGCATAACGCACTTACTGGTACCCGTTGTACCTGATGTGAATAACATAGCCGCGCACTTTTCAACGTCTGGGGTGATATCAGTGAAAGAAGTATTGCCGTTTTCGAGAGCAGACTGTCCCTTTTCGATCACGGCGGATAGAGGGATAAAGCTTTCGTCGGGCATGAGCTGTACGTCGGCGATGATCGGAATGAAGAATTTTACTCCCTGCGCGAGCTTTGCTATCTCGGGCATTCTCTTGTTGAACGATTCTGTATATACTACAGCAGTTGCTTCGGCGATGCCCATGAAGGACGCGATGGTCTCGTTGTCCAGCTCCTTATCGAGGGGGATGATCGCTCCGCCGCCGTTTGCCGTAGCGTAATACGTCGCCATGTAGTAGGGGTGCGCGTCGCCGATAACCGCGACGTTCTTTCCCATGATTCCCATCTCGCTGAAGGCGGTTCCGATAGCGTCAACGGACTGCTTCATCTGAGCGTAAGAGAATGTAAGTACTTCTTTTCCCGATTTATAATAATACAGCGGTCTGTCGCCGTATCTTTTTGCATTCGATTCAATAATGTCTTTTAAGTTTGTTACCGGTGATGGTTTTGGGGTGTTCATAAAATACCATGCCTTTCTTATCCGAAAATAAAATATGAGCATGAGTATAAAAGCCCAGTAATCCATTTTCAAATATCATTATATAGATTATACTTGATTTTTCTCGATTTGTCAAGCAATTTTTTAAAATATACACTTGAATATGGCTTCAAAATGTTATATAATAGAGTAAATATCCGCAATTTCAGCTTAAAAAAAGCAAAATTTTCATAAGGAGCAGATAAATGAGCCAAATAAATTTACAAAATGATAATAATACGGATAATAAAAAAAATAAGAAAAAAAGCGGGAGCTTTTTCGATTCTGACGAAAATACCGAGGAGTACGTCGAAAGAAGCGAGAACGTAAACGCGCAGGAACCCGAAAAGAAAGAGCCGCTTACAAGAGAGCAGATACAAAGGAACAACCGCGCTCGGCTGAAAAAGATCGTCGCGGTGGTAGCGGCGGCGCTGTGCGTTATGCTGATAGTCAATTTCGTCGCGGATCTTGATATAGTTAAAAACGCAGACTACGGCGATAAAGAAGACGAGGGGAATAAGACTAAGCTTTATATCTACCCTGCAGATTGGGAGACGGACATATTTACAAACGAAAGCTATCTTGCCCTAAAGCGCGACGTGGTCTACAGTCCCAACGGCGTTGAGTTTATAACTCTTGATCCGAGCTCCTATTACCGATACGGCGGAAGCGGGCTGGTATTTATGATGGATTATATAAATACCGTGATCGCAGGCGACCACGAAAAGCTGAACGGTATGTTTTCCGAGGAATACTGGAAAACGAGAGATGAGGACGGGAAAAAGCGTGAAAAGTATTCCGATTTTCCTCAGCAGAAGCTCTTTAACGTGAAGATAGTGAAGTATCAGTACAACGATCCCATGTACAACAGCGCGGCGTACGACGATCATTATTACATTGTTTCCTACAATATTTACCGCAACGACGGTATGTTCAGAGACGATATAGACGAGTACAGTGAGCTTGCCCAGATGGTGACCGTTCTTCTCGATCCCGACGGAAACGGTCAGATAATCAACGTTATCGATCTCCCCGGCTACATCGCCGGACACATGGGGTAACCTACTTTCTTTGAAAAGAAAGTAGGCAAAGAAACTTTTGAACTATAAGATTTGTGTAATGTTTTGTATTGTTTTTGAAGGTTGAAAAGAAAGTAGGCAAAGAAACTTTTGAACTATAGTATTTAATCATTGAATAACAGCAAAAATCTCCCGTAAAGTCTGAAAATGCTTTACGGGAGTTTTGTTTTTATTCAAAAGTCTTTGCTACATTTTTGAGAAGCTCGGGAATATTCAGGTTCTGCGGGCAAGCGCGTACGCACTGCTGGCAGGAAACACATTCGGAAGCCTTACCGCCGTTTTCGGTGGTCTCGAGGTACTTTTTCTTAGCGTAGTTACCCAGATTCTGTTTTCTGTGATTGAAATAACTGAATAGCTGGGGAATATTGATGGACATGGGGCAGCCTTCGGTGCAGTAACGGCAGGAGGTGCAGGGAATGAGATCCTTTTCCTTCATGACGTAACAGACCTGCTTGATAGCGGCGTGCTCTTCTTCGGTGAGGGGCTTGAAGTCCTTCATGTAACTGATATTATCCGCCATCTGCTCAAGATTGCTCATACCCGAAAGCACCATCATAATGCCTTCAAAGCTTGCCGCAAAACGGATAGCGTAGCTTGCGTTGCTTCCGCCCTTCAGCGCGGAAAGTATCTCCTGCGCGTCTGCGGGGAGATTGACCAGCGTTCCGCCCTTTACGGGCTCCATAACGATAACTGGCTTGCCGTACTTTTGACAGACCTCAAGGCATTTGCGGCTCTCGACGCTTTCGGAGTCGTAATCGAAGTAATTGAACTGAAGCTGCACGACTTCAAGGTCGGGGTGATCCGTCAGGATACGTTCAAGAACGTGAGCTTTGTCGTGGAAGGAGATTCCGACGTGGCGTATCTTGCCTTCTTCCTTGAGCTTGAAAGCCGTTTCGTAGGCTTTACATTCGGTAAATTTAACGTAATTACGGGAATTTTGCGCGTGCATGAGATAGAAATCGAAATACTCCACTCCACAGCTTTCCAGCTGTTTTTCGAAGAAGGGACGTACTTCTGCCTCGGAGTTGAAATAAGGCTCAGTCAGTTTGTTTACGAGGATATAGTCCTCGCGGGGATATCTGGAGGTAAGACATTTTTTCAGAGCTGAAACGCTTTTTCCGCCTATGTAGCCTTGAGCAGTGTCGAAATAATTGAATCCGTTATCAAGGAACATTTTGATCATTTCAGAGAACTGCTCGAAATCAACCTCGTCATCTTTCATTGGAAGACGCATACAGCCGAATCCGAAATTCTTTTTTACCTTTTCAAAGTAGCTTGCCATACGAAGGTATCCTTTCAAAAATAGTATTTTAATTTATTTTAACATATATTTCAGGATAAGTCAAGTTCAAAAGCTATTATATTTCAAGTCCCGCAGCTCTTGCGTCGGAGATGATGGTTTTTCTCATCTCGGAAGAGTACTTTTTCATCGGGAATGAAGCGTATCCGACCTCAAAGCCCATCTCTTCGAGAATGATCTTTGTCGCGGGAATGGTGACGTGCTTGATGACGGCGTTTATGATCTTGTCTGCCTTTTTCTGAGCCTCGCGGGCGCCGTCGATGTCGTTTGCCTTGAAGCGGTCGTATATCTCTCTGATCAGCGGATACATAAAGTTATATGTGGTTCCGATACCGCCGTCCGCGCCTGCGGCAAGACCGCAAAGCAGCATCTCGTCGGGACCGTTGAAGATATTGACGTCGGGAACGTCATTTCTGAGCTTTATCAGCTCATAATAATTGGAGTTTGTCCACTTTACACCAGTGATATTGTCAACTTCAAACATACGTCTGAAAAGGCTGTTGCTCATATTGACGTTCGCGGCTAAGGTGTAGTAGATGATAAGCGGGATCTTGACGCTTTCAGCGATAGCCTTGTAGTATTCGTAGATATCGTCCTCGTCGTAACGGAAATACGTGGGAGCGATAGCGGAGATCGCGTCCGCGCCGCAAGCCTCGGCGTGCTTTGCAAGCTCGATAGTGTTGCGGAAATTCATATCGGTGATATGTACGATCTTGGTCTTATCTTTGCCTATGAATTCAACGGATTTTTCGCACAGTATCTTTCTCTGTTCAATGTCGAGCAGAAGTCCCTCGCCGGTCGCGCCGCCGATATAGAAGCCGTGGGCTTTCTGATCTTTTAGATGTGTTATGAGTTTTTCAAGAGCGCTGACGTTTATTTTTTCGTCTTTGGTCAGCGGTGTTACAAGTGCGGGCATAACGCCTGTGAAATTTGATGTCATAGTTTATAGATCCTTTCAAAATAATTCGCATTATGTGTCTGAAAACAGTATACCATATTTTTTAAAAAAATCAAGAGTTACTTGAAAAAATGCGGAAAAAACACATTATATAGCTTACGCTGATATCCGTCTCATGCAAGTAAAAAACTACTAAAAATAAACGCTCTGTCACACTATATGGATGATAATTTCAAATTTTGATTTGTAGGTGCGTTAAGTTTTGATTTTATATTTGATTAAGACGGTTATTTTGCTTATATTTTAATGTATTTTTCCGCATCTTTCTTCCTTTCTTTCGGGAAAGAAAGAAGAAATGACTCCTCGAATGCTTCGCATTCGCCAGAAAGAAGAAAGAAAGCCCGTGGGCAGGCGAGCGCCTGCAGGCAAATAAGGGAATATTCTGCGTA
>SVSQ01000036.1 GCA_015064245.1 Oscillospiraceae bacterium
CGGTAGGCTACATTGTAGCTTGCCGCCCTTGTAATAATGTAAAAACGATTCAAATCAATAAATATCAGATCGCTTTTGTGAAAAATATGTAAACATTTAATTCTTTCCCTTGACAAATGTTATCAGAGGACAATGTTCTCGGTCGCATTACCAATGAGCAGTTCAGTATGCTTTCTGAAGGGTACAACGAGGAGCAACGCAATATAACCGAAAGGCTTCCGATACTTGAACAGGAGATAGAGCGTTTGAAGGCATCCGCAAACAACGTGGAACAATTCGTAGCTCTTGCTAAAAAGTGCATCAATATTGAAGCACTCACGTCCGAGGTCATCCGAACCTTTATATCCAAGATCGTAATACACGAAAAAAGCGCAAAGCATAGTAAATCCGCTACACAGCAGATCGACATATACTTTACGCATATCGGAAAGTTATCCGTAGCCTAAAAAGCAGAAAAGCAAAACGGACAGAAGCAGTTAATCTGCAACTGTCCGTCTTGCCCACCGATTACACTAATTCTATAAACTTCTTTATGGTAACCAGCGTATGCGAGCGTGTTTTTAGGTGACACTGTTTTATTTGTGCTAACATAGATGCGTGTCACGCAAAATATCCATCTTTTTAAAAAATCAAAATCCCCCCTATTTCTAAGCGAAAATTCTCACATTTTCCGCTTTAAATCTTGACAAGAGCTGCATTATATAGTATAATAATTATAATATACATTAAAGATAAATCAAAAGAGGTAAAATTATGGTATATTCACACGTAATTTCTTCATACATAAAGGTATTCAAAAACGAAACACCCGTTTTCGATCCCGCTTGCCTCAATCTCACGGCTCTCAAGGGAGATACGGTCTCCTTCCAGGTGGTCTACTATTCCAAAGAGAACGTAAAAGGCAAGATCAGAATCATCTCCCCCTTCGGACGCCATCTCCTCGCAAGAACGGTCGAGTACGTAAAGGTCACACGCACCTGCGCTTCCGAGGATCTTATGTTAAAGGACGGAAACCACATCAAAGCAGAGCCCTTCGACGCTCCCGACGTTCTCCGTTCTCTTCGCGGCGGAAAGATCAGTATCGCAAAGAACAAGTACAGAACTCTCCGCGTAGATATCGACGTTCCCGCTAAGTTCAAGGCGGGCGACTACACCGTAAAGGTGATCCTTGAAGGTGAAAACGGCGAAGTTCTGACTGAGAATACTCAGGATATCAAGATCTACAACGCAACCCTTCCCAAGGCAAAGCTTATCCACACAGAGTGGTTCCACACGGACTGCATCGCGGACTACTACGGCTACGAGGTATTCTCAGAAAAGCATTGGGCGGCGATCGAGAACTTCATGAAAGCTGCCACCAAGCGCGGCATCAATATGATCCTCACCCCCGTTGTAACTCCCCCGCTTGACACAGCTGTCGGCGGCGAGAGAACCACCGTTCAGCTGGTCGACATCGCAAAGAACGGCGATAAGTGGTCCTTTGGCTTCGACAAGCTCGACAGATGGGTAGCACTTGCGCTGAAATGCGGTTACGAGTACTTCGAGATCTGCCACCTATTCACACAGTGGGGAGCAAACGCCGCTCCTAAGGTAATGGCTACCGTTGACGGCGAATACAAGAGGATCTTCGGTTGGGACACTCCCGTGGAAGACGGTGTTTATCCTGCGTTCCTTGCGGAGTTTCTGCCCGCGCTCACAGCCCGTCTCAAGGAGCTGGGCGTGGCTGAAAAGTGCTGGTTCCACGTTTCCGACGAGCCCAGCATCGACCATTTCGATAACTACATGAGAGCGAAGAACATCATCGCCCCCCATCTCGAAGGCTTCAAGCTTATGGACGCGCTCTCCAAGCCCGACTTCTACGACACGGGCGCTTGCGAGCATCCCATTCCCGCGATCAACCACATCATGCCCTTCATAGAGCGTAAGGTTCCCGATCTTTGGAGCTACTACTGCGTAAGCCAGTCGCTGAAGACTTCAAACAGATACATGACCATGTCCCTCACCAGAACCAGAGCTATCGGAGTTCAGTGGTTCAAGTACGGCATCGCAGGCTTCCTGCACTGGGGCTACAACTTCTACAACACCATCCATTCGAAGAGACATATCAGTCCTTACAAGCCCATTCCCGCAGAGGAGACCTTCCCCGGCGGAGACGGCTGGGTAGTATATCCGGGAGCAGGCGGAAAGGTTGAGGAAAGTATTCGTCTTATGGCTCTCTACGCGGCTCAGACCGACCTGCGCGCGCTCCAGGCGCTTGCGGAAAAGACGTCATACGAGCACGTTATGGAGCTTATCGAGGGCGACCTCGCAAAGCCTATAACCTTTGAAGAGTACCCCGCTTCCGAGTATTATTACGTAACTCTTCGTAACAGAGTAAATAAGGAATTGGCTGAGAAATAAAGCTTACGAAGATGTTCGATATGCATAAGCCTTTTCAAGCGAGTGACGGATGAGGTTTTGGCAAACTATGAGCTATTTTAACACCTCATCCACCACTATCGTGGTCCCCCTTCTCCCGCTGGAGAAGGCTAAATTGCAATAAATATCTCAAATACGAAAATAACAAAACACATATACGGAGAAAATAAATGTTTTACGCAAAGAAACAAACAGCAAATTTAATCGCATCCGCTCTTGCGGAGCTCGGTGTAACCGAGGGCTTTGACGAGAACAGCATAGTCACCATGCTGGAATACCCGCCGTCTCCCGAAAACGGAGACCTGGCGTTCCCCTGCTTTCGTCTCAGCAGAACTCTTCGCAAGGCGCCCCCGATGATCGCTTCTGACATAAAAGCGAAGCTCAGCGCGGGCGGACTGTTCGAGAAGATCGAGCAGGCGGGCGGTTATCTCAACTTCTACTTTGACAAGACCGTTTTCTCGGACGTCATAATCAAAGAGATCTGCGATAAAAAAGAAAAATACGGTTCAAGCGACGAGGGCAAGGGCAAAACGGTAGTCCTCGACTACTCGTCTCCCAACATCTGTAAGCCCTTCCATATCGGTCACCTCGGAAGCACCGTTATCGGTCATTCCATAAAGAAGATCCACGAGTTCTCGGGCTACAACTGCGTTGGTATCAACTACCTGGGCGACTGGGGTACTCAGTTCGGTAAGCTCATGGTCGCTTACAGAAAATGGGGCAATAAGGAAGACGTTGAAAAGGGCGGTATAGACGTACTCGTCGACCTTTACGTCCGCATCAACCACGAGATCGACGGCGACCCCGAACACGGAATCGAGGGCAACAAGGAGCTGGCAGACGAGGCGAGAGCTGAGTTCCATAAGCTCGAGCTCGGCGATCCCGACAATATCGAGCTTTGGAAGTGGTTCAAGGAGATCTCCCTTGCGGAGTACGAAAAGACCTACGCTCAGCTCGGTATAACCTTCGACTCCTATCTCGGCGAGTCCTTCTACACGGATAAGATGCCCGCGCAGGTCCAGAAGCTCCGCGAAGCCAACCTTCTGAAGATAGATGACGGCGCGTCAATCGTCGATCTTTCCGATTATAAGATGCCCCCCTGCCTCATTCTGAGAAGCGACGGCTCTACCCTTTATCCCACCCGTGATATCGCCGCAGCAGTCTACAGACACGACACCTACGATTTCGCTAAATGCGTGTACGTCACCTCTGACCAGCAGATCCTGCACTTCAAGCAATGGTTCAAGGTCGTCGAGATGATGGGCTACGATTGGGCGGATAAGCTGGTCCACATTCCTTACGGAACTATCAGCGTTGCAGGCGTCAAGCTCTCCACCCGTCACGGAAACGTCCTTCTGCTCCGCGACGTATTCGGTCAGGCAGTTGATAAGGTACGTTCCGTTATCGAGGAAAAGAACCCCGACCTTGAAAATAAGGACGAGGTCGCGGAAGCTGTCGGTATCGGCGCGATAATCTACTACTACCTCCTCGGAAGCATCGGTAAGTCCTCATCTTTCGTTATGGACGACGCCCTCAGCTTCGACGGTAATACAGGTCCTTACGCTCAGTACACCTACGCCCGTACCTGCAGCATCCTTGCAAAGGCTAAGCAGAACGGAGTAAGCTACGGCGCAGCCGACGTCAAGATAACAAGCGACGAAGAGTTCGCGCTCGCAAAACAGCTCGCCCTCTTCCCCGAAAAGGTCAAGGCGGCGCTGGACGGATATGAGCCTTCGGTTATCACCCATTATATCTTCGATGCCGCAACGCAGTTCAACCGTTTCTATCATAACTGCCCCGTACTGACCGCCGAGGATCCCGATACTGTCAAGACACGTCTTATGCTCACCGAGTCCGCAGGTCACGTCCTCAAATCCGCTTTCTCTCTCATTTGCATGAAAGCTCCTGAGAAGGTTTAAGCAGGCGAACGCCTACCGGTTCACTAACACCGCTGAAAATATTTTTATATAAATATTTTTTTGGTTACTTTCCGCTTCGTCGGAAAGTAACCAAAGGGACGACCAAAGGGAAGAGGATGGTGGCAAGGTGACACGTTAAGTTAGTGCTATCATCTCCTGTGTCACCCCAGAATATCCTGCTTGCGCAGAATATTCCCATATTCTCTGCAGGCAGGAGCCTGCCCCCTTCCCTTTGGAAACCCATCTCCATCGCTTTGTATGTGCGAACATAGCAATCAATCTGCCGCTTCGCAAACGTGCTATCGCACCGCTCGCGGCAATTGGGTTAGGCAAATAATTGATTTCCTGCTTTGGGGTGTTGCGGAAGCAGGGATACCGTGTACCTTGTGCAAACATCTGCTGGTATCCCCCCTCGAATATTTCTTTTCGACACAGTCGAAACTTTTCTTGGAAACATTTATTTAAGGTAGTTTTAGAGAAAAAGCCCATAAACCAAAGGCTTTTCTCTAAAACCTCTGATTTTAAAATGTTTCCTCGAAAAGCCCGAAATATTCGCCAGCCTTGGAGGAAATTTAAGATACCGTGTGCCTTGTGCAAACATCTGCTGGTATCCCCCCTCGAATATTTCTTTTCGACATAGTCGAAACTTTTCTTGGAAACATTTATTTAAGGTAGTTTTAGAGAAAAAGCCCATAAACCAAAGGCTTTTCTCTAAAACCTCGGATTTTAAAATGTTTCCTCGAAAAGCCCGAAATATTCGCCAGCCTTGGAGGAAATTTAAGATACCGTGTGCCTTGTGCAAA
The DNA here is from genome assembly GCA_015064245.1 of Oscillospiraceae bacterium. GTDB lineage: Bacteria > Bacillota > Clostridia > Oscillospirales > CAG-272 > SIG673. The sequence goes on from SVSQ01000036.1 coordinate 5,141, forward strand.
CATCTGCCGGTATCCCCGCTTTGGCGGAGCTATTGTACCCAACCCCCGAGCACACGGAGTGCGTTACGCGAGGATTTTTGGCGGGAGCAAGCCCCCGCCCTACGAAAAACAACAAAATTTCCATCAAACAAAGCGCACAAAACACCCCCGAAAATGCGAAGCGTGGGCGAGCATTTTTGTAGAAATGATAGCACGGTGATACCATGTACCTTGTGCGAACATATACGGGTATCACCCTCGAATATTTCTTTTCGACATAGTCGAAACTTTTCTTCGAAAAGCCCGAAATATTCGGCAGACCGTTGCGGAAGCTTTTGTACCCAAAATTCGCTCGTGCTTTTTGAGCGAATTTTCGGCGAGCCGCTTAAAATCTACCACGGTCTTTCTTTTTCTTTCTTTCGCCTACTTCTTTCTTTTTCTTTCTCGAAAGAAAAGGAAAGAAATGGGCATTTACTAAATAAAAAGTAACTTTTAAAGAAAAATAAAAAATTATCCGCAATACGCCACGGTGGCGTAAAACAAAAATATTTACACAAATAAAAATAATCCTGAAAGGAAATAAAAAAATGTCCGGACATAGCAAATGGCATAACATACAAGCCAAAAAATCAAAAACAGACGCAGCGCGCGCAAAAGTATTCACAAAGATCGGTAAGGAGATAGCTATCGCGATCAGAGACGGCGGCCCGAACCCCAACAGTAACAGCAAGCTCAGAGACCTTATCTCCAAGGCAAAGGCAAATAACGTCCCTAACGATAACATCGACCGTATCATCAAGAAAGCGACCGAGGAAAAGAAGGACTATAAGGAGATCACCTACGAAGGCTACGGTCCCGGCGGAGTTGCAGTTATAGTCGAAGCGGCGACCGATAACACAAACAGAACTATCGGTAACGTCCGCGCGTTCTTCTCAAAGTACCACGGTAACCTGGGAACGACTGGTTGCGTCGGCTTTATGTTCGACGAAAAGGGACTCATCACAATCGAAAAAGAAGAGTGCGATCTGGACGAAGAGGAGCTCATGGAGCTGGCTCTCGAGGCAGGCGCAGAGGACTTCTCCTCCGAGGACGATGATTTCTACGAGATCACAACAGAGCCTGCAGACCTCATCGCTGTTCAGGAAGCTATCACCGCTAAGGGCGTTAAGCTCGCAAGCGCAGACGTTTCCAAGATCCCCCAGAACTACGTTGATCTTACCAGCGAGGATGACGTTAAGTATATGACTCTCCTTCTCGATAAGCTGGAAGAGGATGACGACGTTCAGCAGGTATATCACAACTGGAACGGATCCGACGAGGAATAATTCTCACTTCAGAAAGGAAATTCTGATATGAAAGCAAAGATAACTGCAAACAAACATTTTGCGATCGGAGATATTGATAAACGTATTTACGGTTCCTTTATCGAGCATTTAGGAAGAGCTGTCTATAACGGAATATACGAGCCCACACACCCAACCGCAGACGATCAGGGCTTCAGAACAGACGTTCTCGATCTGGTCAAGCAGCTTAACGTACCGATCGTGCGTTATCCCGGCGGAAACTTCGTTTCCGGCTACAACTGGGAAGACGGCATCGGCGACAAGAGTAAGCGTCCGAAAAGAATGGAGCTCGCATGGTTCTCCACCGAGACCAACGAGGTCGGCATCGACGAATTTCAGGAGTGGGCAAAGCGCGCAAATTCTGAAGTTATGATGGCGGTAAATCTGGGAACAAAAGGCGCTCAGGAAGCCAAGGATTGCGTTGAATACTGCAACTGCGATACTAATACCTATTACGCGCAGCTCAGAAGAGCCAACGGCTTTGAAAAGCCCTTCGGCATCAAGGTCTGGTGTCTCGGAAACGAAATGGACGGTCCCTGGCAGATCTGTCACAAGACCGCAGAGGAATACGGTCGTCTGGCAACCGAGACTGCAAAAATGATGAAATGGACGGATCCATCCATAGAGCTTGTGGCTTGCGGAAGCTCGGGTCCCGGTATGAAGACATTCGGCGACTGGGAGCTTACGGTCCTTGACCACACTTATGATTACGTTGATTATCTTTCACTCCACAGCTACTATGGAAACCGCGACGGAAATACCGCAAATTTCCTTGCCAGAGCCGAGGAGATGGACAGATTCATCAAAGGCGCGGCAGCTATTTGCGACGCGGTAAAAGCCAAAAAACACTCCAAGAAAACCATAAATCTCTCCTTCGACGAATGGAACGTATGGTACAGAAAATCCGGCATGGAAGCAAAGGGCAAAAACTGGCCCGTTGCTCCTGAAGCAAACGAGGAGATCTATAATTTCGAAGACGCTCTGCTGGTGGGATGTCTGCTCAGCACCCTGCAAAACAACTGCGACAGAGTGAAGATGGCTTGTCTTGCTCAGCTCGTCAACGTTATCGCGCCGATAATGACGGAAAACGGCGGCAAAGCCTGGGCGCAGACAATATTCTATCCGTTTATGTACTGCTCCAAATACGGCAGAGGAACCACTCTTCGTCCCATAATCGAGAGCGAGAATTATCGATCAAAGGAGGGATTTGACATCCCCTATCTTTCCGCATCCGTGGTCGATAACAGAGAAAAGGATGAGGTTGTCATATTCGCATCGAACCGCTCTCTTGACGAGGATATGGAGCTTAATATCGATCTTTCGGGCTTTGAGGGTTACTCCCTTGCCGAGCACGTGGAGCTCTACTGCGACGATCTCAAGGCTGTGAACGATAAAGACGTTTCCCGCGTTCTGCCCGTAAATAAAGAGGTAACGGACGCAGCATCCGTTACGCTTAAAAAGCACTCTTGGAATATGCTGAGATTTACGCATACACGATAAAGTAAACCGGCTGAGCTGTTAGTTACAAATTACTAACAGTCCAGCCGATTTTACTATGGAAATTCAATTTCAAATAATTCTATTTCAAATTTTGCTTTATAGGTGCGCTGCGAGTTTAGTGCGAACATCTACGGCGCACCCCCTCGAATATTTCTTTTCGACATAGTCGAAACTTTTTTCTAACGAAAAAAGCCCGAAATATTCGCAGAGATTTGGTGGAACTAAAAATTACAAGCTCTGTAAATAAAATATTTACATACCTTGGGTAGTTGCGGTAGCAACTCGGCAGTATTTCATGTACGAAAAACCGCGAGCCCGCTTATGCGAGCGTGTTTTTAGTGTGCCGCTTAAAATCTACCACGGTCTTTCTTTCTTCTTTTTGGTTCGTTTTTCTTCTTTCTTTCTCGAAAGAAGGAAGAAAAATGAACGTAGAAAAAGAAATTATAAAGTTTAATCAAAATAACCTTCTTAAACCAAATTTGTAAATTTAAACCTGCGGTGCAACGCATCTATAAACACCAATTTACAGGAGGCAATAAAAATGATACTCGTTACAGGAACAAGCGGATTTGTCGGAAACAAGATAATGCAGGTCTGCAAGGACGTTATCGCCGCGCCGTCGCTCAGAAACATCTCCGAGGACGAGGTGAGACGCATAGTGCAGGAGAGCGGCGCGGACACTGTAATACACACCGCCGCCATCTCCGACATCGGAGAATGCGAGAAGGATCCGGAGGCTTCATACAACGCAAACGTTCTGCTTCCCGTATATCTTGCAAAGGCGTCGAAAAATATCAAGCTGATCTGCTTCAGCTCCGATCAGGTTTACAGCGGAACGGAAGCGGACACTCCCTTCACCGAGGATATGGTAAACCCGACCAACGTGTACGCCCGTCACAAGCTGGAGATGGAAAATCGGGTGCTGGACATCGATCCCGACGCGGTAATGCTTCGGGCGGAGTGGATGTACGACCGTTATCTGAAAAAAGGCAACTATTTTATGAACATCCTTAATGCAAAAGACTCGGTTTCTTTCAGCTCGAACCAATACAGAGGAATAACCTACGTAAAGGAAGTGGCTGAAAATATGGAAAAGGTTGCTCGCCTTCCCGGCGGAGCTTACAACTTTGGAAGCGAGACTGCAAAGTCCATGTATGAAATAACAAAAGATTTCCTCGCCCTTATCGGCAAAAATATAACTCTTAATGACTCCCCCGCAAGACAAAATCTCTGGATGGACTGCGGTAAAGCGAGACGATACAGCGTTGATTTCAGTCTCGTTGAGGACGGACTAAAAAAGTGCGCCAAGGACTATGGGCTGATATAATAACGTAGAACACCCCGATGGATTAAAAAATCTATCGGGGTGTGTTGTTTCAATTTATATTTACCAATGCATTATCGTAATATTTTTTCCTTATCAAACCAAAGCTGTAATCCTTCTTCTGTGCAGAACTGAATCTCAAACTGCAAAACTGTTCTTCCGTTACAAAAATAAATACTTTTCGCTTCTGACCTCGCAGTATATCCCCTTTTTAGCAAAATACCTGCTTGCTTTTTCAATATCGGCATCGTTTGATAAATGCACATATAAAGCAAAAACTGCATCTTCGTCATCATTGTTTTTAAACGCGTTTCTTAGCTCGCGAGAAACTCTAACACCGTTTATCATAGGAATATCTGTCGGAATCGGACCGCCGCTGTACGGCTCCGACGTATCCCACACCACCTTACTCATATCCGGCGCAACCGCCTCGGCTCTGTAAAAAATCCCGCCCTGCCACATTATAACTGCGGCAAAAACCAAAACGAAAGCCGCCGCTATTAGTGATATTTGGGTAAGCAATACCTTATTCTTGCGCGCTCCTCTATCTTGAAATCTTAGTTTCAGCTTGACGTAATCTCCAACGATATCCTCGTCCAGATGATCCATAGCGTCAAGCAATAATTCATCATTCATCAAATATAACCATTCCTTTCCAGCTGAGTTTTTAAGCCCTTTTTGAGCTTTTCCAGCTCTTTGTACACCGCAGAAGAGGTCAGCCCAAGATCCTGCGCGATGCTTTCCACGGTCTCACCAATATAGAACCGCCCCACGAATATGAACCTGCGTTTTTCGGATAGTCCTCTCACATAATCGCTTATCGCTTTGCCAACTTCCCTCGCTATGTATTCGGTCTCGGCAGAGCTGCCGTCCGACAAAAAATCCGCAAGGTCATATACGGATACGGTAAGCTCACTTGGAATACGCTTTTCGGTGTTTTTCTCCTTATATCTGTTGATAGCCGTCCGCCGCGTTATCTGAGTTATGAACGCGGGGAACACTTTCGGTCTTGTAGGCGGGATCGCGTTCCAAACGCCGAGATAGGCGTCGTTTCGACATTCCTCGCTATCGCATCGGTCGTGAAGCACGTTATAAGCTATTCTGAACAGAAATTTTCCGTATTTATTATCCGTTTCTTCGATAGCTTGATCGTCTCTCTGCCAGTAAAGCTCGATTATCTGCTCGTCGGACATCACGTTTTTTTCTTCTGCGCGATACCTCATATCGATGTTTTCTCCTTTCAAAGATTAAAAGCGCTTTCATAAATATATGTAAAGAAAACACCTGTAAATTGGAATGATTTGAGAAATTTTTTCAAATTTTGATTTGTAGGTGTGTTTGCAAACTTTTTTATACAAATCCCATTAATGTTTGTAGGGACCGGCGTCCTCGACGGTCCTCATAAACAAAGCGTAAATCTTACGGACCGTCGAGGACGCCGGTCCCTACATTTATAAGAGGAAACTCACGCATAAACTCCAATTTATAGTCTTTTCAATATAACCAAGCCTTTAAATAGATTTCAAAATTTACTGAAAAATGAGCTATCCGACAAGACAGCTCATTTTTTGCTTTCTATTTTACTTATACTCCTGCAGTATCTCTTTAAGGAGCTTAGGATTATCCGTCATAATAGCATCAACGCCCATCTCGATGAGCATTCTCATCTCGTCGGGATCGTTGATGGTCCAGTACTGGACCGCGATATTTCTTCTGTGCGCGCGGTTTACAAGTCCTTGACTGACCAGCGGAACCTCTATACCCTTGAGCTCGTATGACAAAGGTATCTGCAGGCAGGCGAAATCGCTCTTATTGAAGAGGTTAACGCCCAGATACTGTGTAAGAACGAACTTAGCCGCAGTTCCCGTAGGAGCTCCGCGGAGCAGCTCGGGATATTTTGCCTTGAGCTCTTCCTCGATCTCATCGTTGAACGTACCGATAACGATCTGATCCTTGTACTCCGGATACTTGTCGAGATTCTCCGCCAGGATCCTGCAAGCCTCTCTGCCTCTGTCACCGCCGTTCTTGATCTCAACGATGAACAGAAGATCAGGGTGACTCTCATAGAACATCTCAAAGAGCTGATCAACGGTAGCGATCTGCAAGCCCTTTTCCGCAAAATCCTCGGCGTCTTTATAGATGCGCTGACCGTTTTCGTCCTCGAAATAGTAGCCGAAATTGTACTGACTCAGCTCTTCCAGAGTCATATTTTCTATGTAGTGACGGTTCGCCTTGTCCTTGCAAAGCGCCTTGACCTCTTCAAGAGTTATATCACCGTTGACGTTGCAGGTCTCGTCGATATAGCTGTCGTGGTTATAGACCAGATAACCGTCCTTGGTGAGATACAGGTCGCTCTCTATTATGTCAACGCCGAGAGTTTTGACCGACTCTCTGAAGGCAAGCAGGGTATTTTCGGGGTAATTATCCGTTCCGCCTCTGTGCGCGGCGATGAGCGGAAGCTCGCCCTTGCCCACGATAAATGGGTTGTTTTCAACGTTCTTCTTCGGCGGGATAAGGTTTATCACCGCGAAAAACAGTACTATCGCGCAGACTATTCCTGCAAATATCTTCAGTCCCGTATGCTTTTTTTGCTTATTCATAACTTACCATCCTCAAATAACATCAATATCATTCAAAATCAAAGGAGATCACCGCAACGCTTTCGCCATCGCCCCAGCTTGCTGAGGGAATGAGAACGAGCTTATCGTAAAAGCCGTTTATCTCAATATGGTGGGCGCGTTTACGGTTATTTTCCACTCTGAGAAGCTCGGTACGAACGCCGTTCAGCTCACCCGCAACCGTGAATTCCTTGCAAAGCGTCTTCGGCATATAGAACTGAGGGCTGTCAAGCTGAACGTTTGCGCGCATGGAATGTCCCCGCTCGCAACCGCCGCCCGGAAGCGTGGTTCTGTTAAGGTCGCTGTCGAAAACTATATGCACGGACTTGACCTCGGACTTATCGAAGCTGTACGCGATCTCCTTGCCAAGCGGCGCGTAGTAAGACGCGGTGTTTTCATCCGTTCCGTATATTCTGTGAGCGCGGTCCTGACCGTTTCTGAGGTTTTCGCCGTCAACGTTAAGAGACGCTTTTTTGCAGACGTCGGAAACGTTTCTGAGCTTTGAGGGCAGGAAGCAGTCCTCTTCCATAAGCAGTCTCTGAAGCTCTTCGACGTCGTTCAGATAAACGTCGTGCGGGGTGTAGCCCTTCCTTGCCGCGATGGACGCCGCTTTACCTACCGCCTCGCCGAGGAGCAGACAGGTCGCCATAACTCTGATACTGCTCATCGCCATGTGCGTCATACTGATATTTCTGCCCGCAAAGAACAGGTTTTCAACGTTCTTTGAGTACAGCGCGCGGTACGGTAGCGAATAGGGCGACGGGGGCTGGATATTTGTATTTGGCTTACCTCTGTGATAAAATCCGCCGGGATAATGGTCGTCGATGGGCCAGCCGCCGAAAGCGACCTCGTCCTCGAAAACTCTGCCGCCGCTGATATCCCTCTCGGTGATTATGTACTCGCCCATCATTCTGCGGGATTCGCGTTTTCCCGGAAGGAAGCTGAGGAAGTCCAACTCCCATTTTGAGCTGTCATACTCGCCTGAGTTTTTGATATGATCCCAGGTTCCCACCGCAAGCGCTACCAGCTCGTCTCTCAGCTCCTCGGTATCGTCGATGGTGTTGCGGTTTCCGCCCAGCTCAAGCCACCAGTAATTGAGATACTCGCTGCTGAGGTCTATCTTTCTCTTTGAAAAATGCTCGGACGTAAGCTTCGTGCTCCACTCGGGCGCGGTGAACTTTATATCCTCTGTCGTCTCTCTGCCCTGAATCAGGCAAGACATACCCATGGTCATCTTGTCGGCTTCTTCGAGGTTCGTATCCTCTCCGAACTCCTTGCCTGACTCACGTCCCATACGGAATTCTGCGTCGCACAGAGGCGCGAGAATACTGTCGCCCGAGCTGTCGCAGAAGAATTTCGCTTCGATGTCATAGAAGCGCTGTGTGGTCATCTGGTAACCCGTAACGCTCTTTATCTTCTTGTTTCTGCCGTAAGCGAACTCGCCCGTTTCGGTCTCCGCGTCCATACAGGTGCAGTTAAGGAGCAGCTCGATGTTCTTTTCTCTCTTGATGAAGTCATAGAGAACAGTATCCCACACGGCGTAATTCTTCGTTGGGTTGCGATAAAGATTTTCGAGAGCGATCTCCTCAAGGATACCCGTCTCGCGGTTATCCTTCCCCTGAGCGCCGCAGATCCACATTCTGATCTCGGACGACGCGTTTCCGCCAAGCACGGGACGCTCGTGCATAAGCACGACCTTTGCGCCTGCTCTTGCCGCAGATATTGCCGCCGCCATTCCCGACATTCCGCCGCCAACGACGCACAGATCGCATTTCAGCTGTTTTCTGTTGAGCATATCAAAATCCTCGCTTTTAGTTTTTTTATTTCAACTTTTTCTTTTTAACCTAAGACGAATATTTTATTTAAACCTTTAAATTTCTTCTTTTAAAATTTCTTTTAATTTAGTTGTTCATTTCTTTCCTCTTTCTTTCCGAAGAAAGAAGAAAGAAAAGGAACCAAAGAAAGAAGAAAGAAACGGGTGCGAACATACCACAAAAACCCTCGCGTAACGCACTCCGTGCGCTCGGGTTTGGGGTAGATATGCTTCCGCAAAAGATGGATATCGGCATTCATTTCTAAAATTCTCTTAAAACACTCGCATTTTCAGGATGTGTAGTGTAGAATCTCCCCTTGGATAATAATCCTCCCGAGCGCCGTATTTCCGCTGCCTATGCGGACCTTTTTCCACTGTTCCGCGCTTCCCGCGTAATATATCCTTTCAATGTAGTACGTCGCTCCGTCGTCGGTCTCAAAGGGCGCGAAGGCGTCTTTCTGGATATCCGTCACGCTGGCGGGAAGGTAGACCTCAGCGCCCGTAACGCCGAAAAATACGTTAGAGCCGATATAGGTGACTCCCTCGGGAATGATTATCTTCCGCACGCTCTCCTTCAGGATCATAAATGCAAAGTCTGCTATGGCTGTCACCCTATAGCCGTCTATCTCATCGGGAACTGATATCTCCGTCCTTGTATCGTCGTTTTCGAGAGCGCAGCTGATGATTATTATCGAGCCGTCACTAAGATGCATATACTGGAAGATATCCGCGTCCGTGACACTGGCTTCGTTATTTATAACGGGAGCCTTTATCTCTGCCCCCTTCTCTCCGTAATCGTACAGCGCGCCCGTTCCGTCGAGTATCAGCAGTACGATAAGCGCCAGAAGCGCCGCGGCGAGAACGCCCGCCAGAGCGATCATCGCTTTTATCGCGCCGCTTTTTCCCGTCGGCTGAACTGCCGCGGGGAAGGCTTTGTTTTTATCGGAATTTGTTTTCATATCTGTTTTTTCTTTCGTTATTCTTTAGCTTTTTCAGCCTCTTTTTCCGCTTTGAAGTAACCCACAGCCGCGCATACCACGTCTATCACGCCTCGCGCGGACTCGTCCGCCGCCAGTCTTGCGGGCTGAGAGAGCTGTCCGAATACCGTTCCGTCCTCGGAAGTGACCGCTTCCACTCCGCATTCGCAATCCAGAACGTTCTCTCTGAAGCAGAGTGCTATCTGACCTTTTTGCGCCAGCTCGTTTATATATCCCATCTCAGCCTTCAGTCCGAGCGCCGAGCCGCTTACGTAGCTCTCGTAGCTGCTTCCCAGCTCGCAATTCTTCACGAACGGACTGAGAGACGATACGCATTTCAGCGATACTTTACGGTTGATCGGAATATCGGAGACCTTGCAAAATCCCAGCCTTTCCGTATCCAGCCCCATGACTCCGCTTGCGACCAGAGCCGCAAATCCGCTTCCGCAGCCGTAGATAAGCCCTCTCTTACGTCTGAGGAACGCGACAGCGCTCTGCACCGTAGGATTTACGAGCGCCGCAGACATAAATGTATATACGTCCGCTCCGTCCGGGATCCACAAAATATCCGTCCTTGTGACTGCTTTGGCAAAAGCGTCCTGATTGAGAGCGCCAACGGGGAATACGGTCACAGCCGCTCCCAGAGATTCAAATCTCCGCTTCGTCTCCTCTGCCGCTACGCTGAACTCGCTTTGTACGAGAAGCACGCTAAGAACGTTTTCCGCGATCTTGACCTCGCCGTAGTATTCGCATTTTCCCTCGTACAGGGCGTAATCTATCTCTTTCGCCTCGCCGTCATCTGCCGTAGAAGACTCCGACAGCTCCAGCATCTCGTCTTTGTAGCTGATATGATGTCTGCCTATTACCGTGCCGATGACCTCCGCTGATTTCGGAAGCTGGGCGTCCGCCTTCGTTTCAAGAAGCACCGCGCCGTAGCAGTTTTCGAACAAGGTCTCCGTGTCCGCATCGGGCTCGATGAGAGCGCCCCTGCCGTTTCTTCTGCACATCTCTATCATAACTGTAGCGGCGCACTTTGCGTTCACTGACGCCGCAGACAACACCTCACCGTCCTCGATAAGCTCATTCAGAGCGTCGATGAGCTCCTTCTGACTCTCCGCGCGGGGAAGTCCGCTTCCCTTGTCGTATTCCGGCTGAAGAAGGACTATCTTTCCTCCCTCTCCGACGAAGCTGCAGGGGATCTCCCTTCCCTTTTCTCCTATGCAGAAGGCAAACGTAGTTATAGTCGAATCGTACTCCGTATCGCTTGCGCTCGTACCGAGCGATATCTTTCCGCCCAGCGAACATGCGCCGAGATTCATCTGCGCCTCGTAAACGCCCAGCATAGCCGCAACGGATACGCCCAGACGCTTACTGCTGTTTTTATGCTCGGGCAGATACTCCTGTATAGAAAGATACGCTCTTTCTTTGCCGTAACCGGATGCCGCCAGCTTCATCAGCGCTTCCGTAACCGACAGATACGCGCCTTTGAAGGGGCTGGCGTGGCTGACCGCGGGGTTTACTCCGCAGGCGATGACTGAGCATTTTTCTTTTTCGTCCTTATCCGTAACGGGCTTTCCGTTGTATCTCAGCGCGCGAAGCGACGCCTCTGACTCCCTGTCAAGAGCAACGTAATCTCCGCCCGCGGTTTTATCGTAATAATCCGACGTCAGCGAAAGGCTTCCCTGCGCAAGCTCCTTAGCTTTGGCGAAGGCTCCCATGAAATCGGGGCGTATTCCTTGGAACAGTATCTTCAGCGAATTAACGCCCTTGAGGGGCGCCTGCGCTGCCGTCAAAGCCTCGGATTCAGGAAGCTCCTCAGATCTTTCCACCTTGGCGCTCAGATGCTTTTCCGCACCGCCTGAGATCAAAAACTCGCTTGAAAGAGAGGCGATGCGCTGATTGTTCTCGTCATATACCGTGATCCTGCCGTTATCACTGAGCGTGGCTATGCTGGTACACTCAACGTTTTCCTCGCGGCAAAGCTTGACGAGCGCCTCTGCATCATCCTTTTTTACACAGACCAGCATTCTTTCCAGAGACTCGCTGAGTATTATCTCCTCCGCCGAGATAAGCTCCTGCTTCACGTGAACTGCGTCCGCTTTTATGACCGCGCTGTCCGTCATCTCGCCGATTGCGCAGATGATACCGCCGCTGCTGACGTCATTTACCGCTACGGCTATATCTTTAAACTCTTTTCTTGAGAAGAGTCTGATCAGAGAGCCCATTACTCCGGGCTGTCCTACGGGGATATACTCTCCGTAATTTCCGTATGTTCCGTCCTCTGCTATCTTGCTCTTCAGCGCGCCGTCCGCTCCCGTTTTTCCGCCGAGCAGGAAGATCATATCTCCCTCGTCGGGCTCGCGGGAATTCAGCTTTTCCGCGGACGCGCTGTCCGCTACAGCCAGCGCCGCGCAGATCTCAAGCTGTTTGTCGGAATAACCGTTGCTTTTAAGCTCCGTACACTTGGAGCAGGGTACTCCCAGCGCCGCCGCGTAAGCCGCGTATCCCTTAGTTGCAAGTCGCGAATTGTATTTGTTCTTTTCGGAATACCCCGTTCCGCTCACGCGGTAGGTCTCAAAGGGCTTTCCGAAGACGCAGAGCAGGTCGCTTACCGAGCTGCTTATGCTTCCGCCCGCTCCGTCGTAGGGGGAAAGCGTCGTAGAACGGTTGTGCGACTCGTTTTTGACCACCAGCACGGGGCCGCTATTCTCTTTGTCGCCGTACAGCTTCACTCCGCTCAGCTTTTTACTGACCTTGACTACGGAGTCGTCCGCCGCCAGACGCGCGGGCGCGCAGGCTATATCGGAAAGGGAATGGGAAACGCCCTCTCTTTGCTCGCAGTAATTCTCCCAAGACGCCTTGACTATACTGTCGTCGATCTCCACGTTATCAAGATAAGTCTCGAAGGTGGTATGTCTGAAGCTCTCGGAAAAATACGCGTCTATGATCCGCAGCTCTGTAAGCGTAGGCTCACGGCTCTCCGAAAGGAAATAGTTCTGCACGCACATAAGGTCGTCTATATCCATCTTTATGCGGTATTTTTCTTTCATTTCGGTGAACTCTGTGTACTGCGCCGAATTGAAATTCTCTATCACTTCCGTTCTTGCGCCGCTTATCTTGTCCATATCCGCGGCGTCAAAGCCGACGCTCTCTATCAGCGGATTTACTATCTTGCCCGCAAGCTCCGCTATCTCTTCTTCTCTTGTATCGTCAGAGAAGACGTACTCTTTTCCGATTCGGACCTCTATCTTGGCGTTATGCTCCAAAGAATGAACCGCCGAAGCTATCTCGCAGGCGCGTCTGTCGGCTCTGCCGACGTGATTCATTACCACCAGCTTTTTCTCTTCCGCGCTTTCTTCCGTCGTAACGCTCTCCGTATAAGGAAATGCAAGCAGCTTTTCAAGAGCCTCGAGGGTTCTTTCGCTGACGCTTCCCTTCAGCTCTACTATCTCTCTTACGTCCGTTATACGCGCGTCCGAAGCCGTTTTTTCCGGAAACGCCATTGTTGAAAGGAATTCATTTACGAAATTGCTGTTCTTTTTTATATAAAATCGCTGCAACATCAAATATGCTCCTGTTGGTTTATGCTTAATTTATCTATGTAAAACGCCTTTTCGGGCGTGGAACTTTCATATTTCAGAATATTATTCTACATTTTATATTATACCACTAATGCGCTGTATTGTCAATGAGTTTTTTTGCGGGGAACGCCCCGCAGCGCATAATTTATTTGTGTAAGACGGAGATTTTTACGTTAAATTTTCTTTTTTCTTTTTTATCTTCCTTTCCGTTTCGCCGGAAAGGAAGCAAAGGGGCGACCAAAGAGGCGGGAAGTTGCGATCCTCCCCGCCTCTTTGGAAACTCCACCCCTTCAAACGCTTGTTCCTGCTATCATAGCGATCAATCTGCCGCTTCGCTAGAATTAATTCGGGAATATACCGTCTTTTTCCTGCGGAAAAAGTTTCGACAACGTCGAAAAGGGATATTCACTGTGACACCCGCGTATGTTCGCTATCACATCACGGTGTCACTAGCACCGCTCGCGACGATTGGTTTAAGCTCATTTTCTGCTACTCGGAAGAATCCTGTGCGAAAAACCGCTCGCCTGCTTATGCGAGCGCGTTTTCGGTGAGCCGCTGAAAATTTACCACGGGCTTTCTTTCTTCTTTTTGGTTCATTTTTCTTCTTTCTTTCTCGAAAGAAGGAAGAAAAACGAACGTAGAAAAAGAAATTATAAAATTTAAGTAAAATATTCGTCTTATTCAAATATAAAATCAAAAACAAACGCACCGACAAATCAAAAATTATACCTTCTTCCAAACCAGCATATTATCTTCAAAACAAGCCTCTATCTTCCCCATATCTTTCAGATAAGTAAGATAAGACTTTACGGTTGAGCCGACCAGAGCGTACTGCTGGAAGTTCATAACGAGAGAATAGTGGTCGAACAGCTTTTTCAGCAGAGCTTCAAAGCAGAGGGGCTGGGCGCAAAGCTCGGTTATAAGCTCCGCAATCTCATTTACCTTGTTGATATTGTACTGCGCAAGCTCAGCTATATCCTCGGTAACGGGAGCGTGAGAGGGGACGAAAATCCGTCCTTCCATAGACTTTACCTTTTCAAGAGTTTCAAGATACGCCAAAACGTCGTAAATAAAACCGATCTGATATTTTTCGAGAGTCTCCTTGCTTGAAAGGCAGTCCGCAAGATAAACCACGCCGTCGGGGGAGCGGAATCCTGCCATATTGAAAAAGTGACCTTTCAGCTCTATCATCTCAAAGCCTTCGGGAAGACTTTCGGGTGTGAGATACTCAGCGTCGCTTTCGTGAGCCAGCAGGAATTTTCCCCGAAGCTCCTTTGGGGGATTTCCGCCGTAAAGGAATGAGGGCTCTAGGATCGGATGACGGGTGAAGTCGCACTCGATTTCGGGGGCGTAAATCTTGCATCTCGTTTTTTCCTGCAAAAATTTGTTTCCGCCAATGTGGTCGGCGTTGGAGTGGGTGTTGTAGATCGCCTTCTAGGTCCAGCCGTTCGCGTCAAGGTGCTTAAGAACCTTTTTACCTGCGTCCTTATCGCTTCCGCTGTCTATCAGACAGACCTCGCTTTCCCCCGTCTTTATGATTCCGATCTTAGCAGGGGAGTCAACGTAATAGCAGAGGTCGGTTATTTTAATAAGCTCCATGTTCAAAAATCTCCTGAATAACTATATTTCAAGAATGTCGGGCGCGTATTCAAGCGCTTCTTTTACGTCGATAGGGGTATTAACGTTAGCAATACCCACGCGGGCGTATTTTTTAACTCTTGCGTAATTTTCGGGAGAGACCTTTGCCTTTTGCGCAAGCCAGGAAAAATTTGGCTTGTCAAGGTACATCCAGACAATGAGGTTCTTGGGTTTGACTAAATTACAGACCTGCGCCAGCGCCTCGTCTTCAAGGTTTACGTCATAATCAAAGCGCGCGTCGGGGAAACGCTCCTGTATCTTTTGTATCCTTACCGTGTCCGATGCGCTGAAGCAGACCTTTGTGTCGTGCTTTTCGACCACGTCCAAAAGAGCGTCAATTTTATCGGTCGGTATCTTCTTGTCAAGTGCGATTATAACGTCATGTCCTTCTGCCGCGGCGAGAAGCTCGTCAAGACGCGGGATTTTAGTTCCGCGAAACTTTTCTCCCATGGCTATACCCGCATCGTATTGCATAAGCTCTGCGTAGGTGGTCTTTGACACCTCGACGGGCTTTTCGATCTTTGAACCGTCTGAATTGCGGCAGGTGCGGTTTATAGTTCCGTCGTGCATCAGTACGACCACGCCGTCAAGAGTGAGCTGTGGATCGGTCTCTATGTAATCGTAGCCCGCTTCAAGAGCGTATAAAAAAGCGGGCATTGTGTTTTCGGGAGTATAATAAACTCCGCCTCTGTGAGAACGGTATAGCATAATAATCTCCATTCTGCTGTTATATGGACAGAAGTTTAAGTAAGGTTTATCCAGCTGTGCATTTTCCAGATACCCTTTTCGTACTCAAAAACTCCGATAGCGCAGTTTGAGCAGATGACGCTTCCGCGGGGCAGAACTGTACCCATGACATCATCGAGAAATCCTCTGAGCCAGCCCGCGTGACAGAAGACTGCCACAGTTCCGAGCTCCGCGGACTCAAGCTCTCTTTTGAATGTTCGGATCCTTTCGGAAAGCTGAGCTTTGCTCTCGCCGCCGTACAGCGCGTAACCGATCTCAGAGGCTTTTTGGCGGGCTGCGGGTTCGATCGAATCGATCGGATTCCCCGCTATCGAGCCTACGTTTATTTCGCGAAGCAGAGGTGAGGTTTCAATAGCATATTCCGGAAGAGCCGTACCCGCCGTCTCTATTGCGCGCCTAAGATCGCTTGAATATACCTTGTCAAACTCTATGCCGCGCAGAAACTCTCCGGCTTTTTTGGCATCGTTTATTCCTTTTTCGGTCAGCGGGACGCCAAGCCATCCCGTCCAGAGCTTTTTGGCGTTGTTATCGCTCTCTCCGTGTCGGATGATATAAACTCTCATGCTTATTTTTCTTTGGGATAACCCTTGTAAAGATGCATAATGTTCAGATCCTCGTCCATATCCAGACCGTGAGATCCGCTTTCGCCGTCTATTGTGTGACAGCCGTGGTCCATAGCGAATCCGACGAGAGTGTTGTGATGCTTCCAGTTGTTTTGAATCAGCTTGTTTATAACGCTGAAGCTGTGGCAGTTCGTGCGGAGCTCTGCAAGAGAACGGGGGCTTTCGGGACCGTTCTTGTGCATTATCGTGTCGTAGTTTCCGTTATATATGAGGATGAAATCGTGCTCGTCGCGAAGAATAAGCTCTGCAGCCTTTGCATCAACGTCTTCGATAGTACCTGTTTCGTAATGGTAGTAATCCATATCTCTTTCAAGGTAGATACGGCTGAGACTGCACTGCTTGTAAGTAATAAGCGCGGGCTTCTTGCCTGCTCTGATGAGGGCGTCGAAAAGGGTATCGATGGTGATGACGGGCTTTTCGTACTTGCGGATGCCGTGGATCTCGGGCTGAGCGCCTGTATACATAGTTCCGAAGCATACGGGAGTAACAGAAGGCATCACGCTGCGAAGCGGCACCTTGATATCGGCGTACTTTTCCGCTTCTTTGCAATACTCGGGGTACTTTTCATAGATCCACTGAGCGATAGCGTCGGGGTTGAACATAACAACGCGGTCAGCCTTTTCGCCGTTGAATATCTTGTCTATATAAGCGTTGAGGTCAACGTTTGCGGGAGCGGCTTGCTTCGGGGGCTCAATGCCCATAGCGTGCGAAAGAGACCCGCAGATAGTGTCAAGAGAAATCGGATTTAACATTTTTTTAGTTTCCTTTCTTTACGAATTGTATTTAGTTTTGTAAATTGAAGATGATATTATATTTCCCAGTTTGTATCGATATCAAGCTCGGGATAGGGATTTATCTTCAGATGCTCGGCGGTGGGGTTACCGTTCATCTTGCAGACCATGAAGTTGATGAATTCGGTGAAGTCGGGGAGCTTGTGTCTGTGCTGACCGGGGCGGAACCAAGCGGCGGCGTTATCCTCGCATCCGAGGTAGCGGTACGCCTCTTTAACGCCCTTGAAATTCATCCAGGAGCCCTTGGGATTTATCCAG
>SVSQ01000037.1 GCA_015064245.1 Oscillospiraceae bacterium
AGCGGGAGCGGGTTCCTCAGCGGGAGCAGGTTCCTCAGCGGGAGCGGGCTCCTCAGCGGGAGCAGGCTCTTCAACAGGAGCAGGCTCTTCAGCAGGAGCAGGCTCTTCCTCGGGCTTTGCCTCGGGGTTGGGAGCAAAATCGGGATCGGGGGTAGGCTCTGTGATAGGAGCAGTTTCGGGAGCGGGCGCAACGACCACTTCTGCAGCCTCCTCCTTCTTGGCTTCTTCCTTTACCGCGTTTTTCTTCTTTTTCTTGTTCGCGGAGATGACCGCGCCAAGAACTATTATGGCAACTACTGCTCCGCCTGCGACTGCGATCGGAACTATATAATCCTCAATAGAGAATGAAGATGCCGAATCTGCCGCGATGCAGGGCAGTGCTAAGGCTGTGAGAGATGCGAAAGTTGACAGCGCTACGAAAAAACGTCCGAGTCGTTTCATGATGTATGACCGATCCTTTCTTGATTGGGAATTTTTGCGTCAAAATCCTTTTGCGCAATACTACCCATATATTATTAACTTAATTATAACATTTTTGTTTAAAAAATGCAATAGTTTTCGCGACAAAATTTCGCGAAAAATCAAATTTTTTTTGAATTTTTTTCAAAAAAGCCCGTTTTAAAGGGTAAAATTTCCTTATTTGCCGCTTATTTGAGCTCTTTTATCTCTGCGATGCATTTTTTGCAGATGTATTTTTCCTTGTATTCCGTTACGTCTTCCCGCGAAGAACAGAGAAAACAGCAGTTATCGTATTTGCGGAGAACCACGCCGTTTTCGTCCAGATAGAACTGAACGTAATCGAGATTGGATATTCCCAGAGCCTTGCGGATGTCCTTGGGAACTACTATTCTTCCCATCTCATCAACTTTTTTAATAAATCCCGTTGCTTTCATTTTTTTGACCGTTCCTTTCACGTTTTTATGGCATAATTTGCCTGTTTGTCATATTATACCATATTTTTCGACGTTTTTCAAGTGGTTTGAAAAAATTTTTATTTTGGCTATGTCACTTTTAATGGTTGATTTTTTGTACTTTTCAAATATTGATTTATCGGGCAGGCAAACAATTTATTTGGTGAAAATTTCATTATTTGTCGTAGGGGAGGGGCTTGCTCCTCCTGAAAAATCTCCATAAAACACTCGGCTTACGCAAACTAATTGATCCTCTGCAGGCAGACGCCTGCCGGGAGGAGCAAGCCCCTCCCCTACAAATTGCTAAAGCAATCTTTAAACTCACCGAAAAACACAATTTATCAGTTACATAATGTGACATAGCCTTTATTTTAAAAATCTATATTTTATCGGTGTTTTCACATAACTTGGGAGAATCCTTGAAAAATTGCTTTTTGAAAGTAAAATATTTTTAATTATGGCAATATGCCGATTTTAACCACAAGATATATGGCAATATGCAAGAAAACATACAACATCTTGTTTTTGTTGCATACGCAACTTTTTTAATGGCGGTTGTGGAGTATAATATGTTTTACTAATCAATAATCGAAAAAGTCCGTGTTTTATCAGATCCTGTCGAGCGGGCTTTTCTGTGCGATATACTCAAATATTTTGTAAGGAGAATAACTATGCAGGTAGTAAAAAGAGACGGCAGCATAACCGACTATGACAGAACCAAGATCGCTATAGCGATACAAAAAGCGAATAACGAAGTAGAGGAGCACGAAAGAGCGAGCGATCAGGAGATCGATTGCATACTTTCTTACATCGAGGGTAAGAAGCGCAAGAGAATGCTGGTCGAGGATATCCAGGATATGATCGAGGACAAGCTGATGGAGTTCGGTCATTATCATCTGGCGAGAACCTACATCATTTATAGATATTCAAGAGCTTTGGTCCGTAAGGCTAATACCACGGACGAATCCATTCTCAGCCTTATCCGTAACTCCAACAAGGACGTTATGGAGGAGAACTCCAACAAGAACGCTATCGCCGCTTCCACGCAGCGCGACCTTATTGCAGGCGAGGTCTCCAAGGACCTTACCAGAAGAGTTCTGCTCCCCGAGAAGATATCCAAGGCTCACGAGGAAGGCGTTCTTCACTTCCACGACGCCGACTATTTCCTTCAGCCTATATTCAACTGCTGTCTTATCGACATCGGAAATATGCTCGATAACGGCACGGTAATGAACGGCAAGCTCATCGAGAGCCCCAAGAGCTTCCAGGTGGCTTGTACCATCGTTACACAGATCATCGCGGCGGTCGCCAGCTCACAGTACGGCGGTCAGTCCGTTGACATCCGCCATCTCGGTAAATATCTGCGCCGCAGCTTTGAGAAGTTCAAGGCTAACATCAAGGAGCAGGTAGGCGACGGAGTTTCCGACGAGATCATCGAAAAGCTGGCGAGATCCAGAACTCAGGACGAGCTTCGCTCCGGCGTTCAGACGATCCAGTATCAGATCAATACGCTTATGACCACCAACGGTCAGTCTCCCTTCGTCACTCTCTTCCTCAATCTCGATAAGGACGATCCGTACATCGAAGAGAATGCTATGATCGTTGAGGAGATCCTCAATCAGAGACTTCAGGGCATCAAGAACGAGCAGGGCGTATATATCACTCCCGCGTTCCCCAAGCTGGTCTACGTTCTGGACGAGCATAACTGTCTCAAGGGCGGAAAGTACGACTATATCACCGAGCTTGCGGTCAAGTGCTCCGCTAAGAGAATGTACCCCGACTACATCTCCGCAAAGAAGATGCGCGAGAACTGCGAAGGAAACGTATTCAGTCCTATGGGCTGCCGTTCCTTCCTCGCTCCTTGGAAGGATAAGGACGGAAAGTACAAGTTCGAGGGACGCTTCAATCAGGGCGTCGTTTCAATCAACCTTCCTCAGATCGGTATCGTGGCAAAGGGCGACGAGAAGATCTTCTGGGAGCTCTTCGACGAGAGACTCCAGCTCTGCTACGAGGCGCTCATGTGCCGTCACAGAGCATTGCAGGGCATCAAGTCCGACGTTTCTCCCGTTCACTGGCAGTACGGCGCTATCGCCCGTCTTGAAAAGGGCGAGCAGATAGACAAGTATCTGTACGGCGGTTATTCCTCTATCTCTCTCGGATATATCGGTCTTTACGAGGTCACCAAGCTTATGACGGGTGAGTCTCACACCACCGAAAAGGGCTCCGAGTTCGCTCTCAGAGTTATGAAGCATCTGCGCGCGGCTACAGATAAGTGGAAGAACGATACTGGCATCGGCTTCGCTCTTTACGGAACTCCCGCAGAGTCTCTTTGTTACCGCTTCGCAAGAATCGACAAGCAGAGATTCGGTACTATCGAGGACGTTACCGATAAGGGTTATTACACCAACTCCTATCACGTTGACGTTCGCGAGGAGATCGACGCTTTCGAAAAATTCCGTTTTGAGAGCCAGTTCCAGAACATTTCTTCCGGCGGCGCTATCTCCTACGTTGAGATACCCAACATGAGAAATAATCTCTCTGCTCTTGCTGAGATCGTCAAGTTTATCTACGACAACATTCAGTACGCTGAATTCAACACCAAGAGCGACTACTGCCACGTTTGCGGCTTCGACGGAGAGATCGTTATCAACTCCGACGGCGAGTGGGAATGTCCCGCTTGTCACAACAAGGATCACGCGAAGATGAACGTTACCCGCCGCACCTGCGGTTATCTGGGTGAAAACTTCTGGAACGTCGGTAAGACCAAAGAAATCGGCGCGAGAGTGTTGCATATATAAGTTTACACGTGTTTAAAAAGGAGAGACGGTCGCTTTTTGAAAAAAGCTCCGCAAAAACTTCTCTGACATCAACACCGCGAGGGCATTGATGTCAGAGAATATCTTGGTAATTTTTCTTCGAAAAAAGTCCGTTCTTCCCTTTTCAAATAGTGCGAACATTAACTGCCCACAAATATGCCTCGCCCTCAGGGAGAGGTGGCGGCGTAGCCGACGGAGAGGGAAATTCCCAACAAACATCTTAGCGCAGATTAAACCTACATAAGCAACAACACAAAGCGGGTGAGACGCCGATTTCGGTTTCTCACCCGTTATGCTCTTATTTACATACTCATCTCAAAAACACAAACAACGGAGAAATATCATAATTATGAATTACGCAACCATAAAACCCCTTGACGTTGCCAACGGTCCCGGAATAAGAGTTTCGCTTTTCGTTTCGGGCTGTACTCACCACTGTCCCGAGTGCTTCAACCGCGAGGCGTGGGACTTTGATTACGGCAAGCCGTACACCAAGGAGACGGAAGACGAGATAATCGAGCTGTTGTCCCGCGATTACATCAAAGGCTTCGCCATGCTTGGCGGAGAGCCCTTCGAGCCGCAGAACCAGCGCGAGCTCGTCAAGCTCCTTCGCCGTGTCAGAGCAACTTACCCCGATAAGAACGTCTGGTGCTACAGCGGTTATCTTTACGACAAGGAATTGAAGCAGCCGAGCCGCGCAAGATGCGAGGTGACCGACGAGATGCTGTCTATGATAGACTTTCTCGTTGACGGACGCTTCGTAGTCGAACTGAAAAATCTGAACCTCAAATTCCGCGGATCGGAGAACCAGCGTATCATCGATCTGCGCAAAACCGAGGCTGCGGGTGAGATCGTTCAATGGGAAGGACTTGCCACCGAGGTTCTGAAGACTAAAGGGATAGAAGAAAAATAAAACCAAAGGAAGAAATAATCATGAAGATCAGATATAAAAAACTAAATGCAAACGCAGTTTGCCCCACTTACGGCTCCGAGTACGCCGCAGGCGCTGACCTTTACGCCCTCACCGAGGGAGAGGACATCACCATCGCGCCCGGCGAGACCAAGCTCATCCATACAGGTATCGCGACCGAGATCCCCGAGGGCTACGGCGGATTTATCTACGCCCGCAGCGGACTTGCATCCAAGAAAGGTCTTGCGCCCGCGAACAAGGTCGGCGTTGTCGACGCTGATTACCGCGGCGAGATAATGGTAGCTCTTCACAACCACGGAACAGTTTCCCAGACCATCGGCGACAAGGAGCGCATCGCCCAGTTCGTTATCGCGCCCTTTATCCGCGCTGATTACGAGGAAGCCGACGAGCTTTCCGATACCGTTCGCGGAGAAGGCGGATTCGGCTCTACGGGCAGAAAGTAAGGATATTCAAATTTTCAGGCTTATGAGGCTGTCTTAGTGACAGTCAAACGGAGATTTTTACAATGATTAAGCTTATTGCCTCGGATCTTGATAAGACGCTTATGCAGCGCACCGAGAGCTGCCTTTCGTCTACGGTCGAAAGTGACATCAAAGCCGCTCTCAACCGCGGGGTTCAGTTTGCCGTGGTGTCGGGCAGGGACTATCCCAGTCTGAAAAGGGTTTTTGCGTCCGTTGCCGACAGGATATATTTCGTCGGCTGCTGCGGCGCGCTCTGCGTTAAGGGCGGAAAGCTGCTGAGCAGTCATCCCGTTTCCGCAGATCACGTTCTGCAGGCGTTGCACGTCGCAGGCGCTATGAAAAAGAACCTCGTTCTTTGCGGTATCGAGAAGGTCTACGTTTACGGAAGTGATGCCTTCAAGCAAAAGGTTCGCGGTCTTTACGGAGACGACGCGGTAACCGAAAACGTTCTGCCGTCGAGGATAAAGGAGAACATCTACAAGCTGTCGTTCTACTCCTACGATACTGAAAACACGCCTTCGGGGTTCGATGTAACGCCCTTCGGGCTTCGGATCTTCTATCAGAAGAACGGTTGGTGCGAGTACATAAACCGTTTCGCGGGCAAGGGCGAAGCCCTTCAGGATCTTCAGTTCCGTCTCGGGGTTACCAAGGCTGAAACTGTCGGCGCCGGCGACGAGCTCGACAACGATTACGGTCTGCTCATTCACAGCGGCGTAGCCTTCGCCGCTACTCCCGACCTCGCTTCCGCTACCGGCGCTACGTTGTTCACCGATCCGCACGTTATTTTTGGAAGGGAAGATACGGTCGCTTTTTGAAATAAAGCTTTGTATGCCTTCGGCAAACCGCAAAAACTTCTTTTACGCCGACACCAGAAGGCATCGGCGTAAAAGAATTATTTAAGTGTTTTCTTCGGAAATCGTTCGTGCTCCCTTTTCCAATAATAGCGCACATCATCTCACCCACAAACGAAGATTTCTACATCAACCTACCCAGCACACCCCGAAAATGAGAGTGTTTGCGTGACACTGAAAACAAGCGCGAACATAGAAGTGTGTCACGCCTCGAAGCTTTCTTTTCGGCAATGCCGAAACTTTTCTTGCGAAAAGACCGAAATCTTCGACCAGCCTTTGCGGAAGCTGTTGTTCCTTAAAATTCGCTCGTGCTTTTTGAGCGAATTTTCTCGGTATGATCGCACCCGTTTCTTTCTTCTTTCTTTGCTTCCTTTTCTTTCTTCTTTCTTCGGAAAGAAAGAGGAAAGAAATGAAGAACTATATAAAAAGTAACTTTTAAAAATTAAAATTTATGCGCAATACGCCACGGTGGCGTAAAACAAAAAATCATTATGAAAAAACTCCTCGTCAGTTCCTGTCTCCTCGGCATACCCTGCCGTTACGACGGCAGATCAAAACCCGTACCTCTCCCAAAAGAGCTCACGGATAACTTCGAACTCATTCCCGTCTGCCCCGAGGTTATGGGCGGACTCCCAACCCCACGGCCCCCGGCGGAGATCGTTTTGCGGTCTGCGGGTGCGATCAAAGTGGTAAATTCCGAAGGCGTTGACGTCACGGGAAACTATCTTGCGGGCGCGAGAAAAGCGTTGGAGATAGCAAAAGCAAACGGTTGCTCTTGCGCGCTTCTAAAAGAAAAGAGTCCTTCCTGCTCAGGCGGTCAGGTCTACGACGGAACGTTCTCAAGAACTCTTACGGACGGCGACGGCGTTACCGCCGCGTTGCTGAAATCAAACAGTATAAAAGTTTTCGGTGAGAGCGAGATAAAGAAGTTACTGGCTGAATTGTAAAAAAAATGTAAACACGCGAAAAAGTATTGTAATTTCGCAAAGTTTGTGATATAATAAATCAAGTTTCGCATAGCGGAACTTTCAATCGCACCGTTATCTCGGTTTTCGGAGTATGCCTGACGTATATCGTCAGCGCCACCTTTGACCGTAAGCTGAGTTTCGGGTGAAATCTAAAGAAAGGTGAAAAGAGAAATGTTGAAGGAAGAAAAGCTCTCCATAATTGAGGCTAACAAGGTTCACGAGAAGGACACAGGATCTCCCGAAGTTCAGATCGCTATTCTTACATCCAGAATTCAGAACCTCACAGAGCACCTCAAGAAGAACGATAAGGACCACCACAGCCGTCGCGGCCTTCTTAAGATGGTTGGTCATCGCCGTAAGCTCCTCGCATACCTTCAGAAGAAGGATATCGAGCGTTACCGCGCTATTATCGAAAAGCTCGGCATCAGAAAGTAATTTTTGTGCCAAACGGGCTGTTTCCCGATTTTGAAAAATGAAGGAAACAGCCCTTAATTTTTAGTAATAATAAAAATGGTTAAGAGATCCGATTTTTTACGGTGAAAGGGAAATCTGCCGTTTGAAACGGCTGGGAACGGTCTTTTGTACTTTGCGCAAAGGAAAAAAGACGCCGACGTTCGGGAAGTATGAAAGACCGTTCCTTATTCACCGAGGAGATAGCTCTCTTACCGTTAAAAATAAAAAATAACGGAGGAAAAACAATGTTCGAGAAATTCAGAACCTTCGAGACTACTCTCGCAGGAAAGCCCCTCATTATTGAGACAGGCAAGATGGCAGGCCTTGCAAACGGCTCCTGCCTCGTTCGCTTAGGCGAAACAAGCGTGCTTGCAACCGCTACCGCAAGCGCGAAGCCCCGTGACGGAATAGACTTCCTTCCCCTTTCCGTTGATTTTGATGCAAGACTTTACGCTGCAGGCAAGATCCCCGGAAGCTTCAACAAGAGAGAAGGTCGTCCCACAGATAAGTCTATCCTTTCTTCAAGAGTTATAGACAGACCTATCCGTCCTCTTTTCCCCAAGGATCTTCGTAACGACGTAGCTATCAATCTCCTCATTCTCTCCGTCGAGCCCGACTGCGAGCCTGAGGTCGCAGCTATGCTCGGCGCATCCATCGCTCTTTCCATCTCCGACATTCCGTGGAACGGACCTATCGCAGGCGTTCACGTTGGTCTGGTTGACGGAAACGTCATCATCAACCCCAATTTCGAGGAGCGTCAGAAGAGCGACCTCGAGCTGACCGTTGCAGGTTCTCTTGAGAAGGTCGTTATGATCGAGGCAGGCGCGAAGGAAGTTGCTGACGACGTTATGTTCGGCGCTATCATGACCGCTCACGAGGAGATCAAGAAGCTCTGCGCATTCATCAACGGTATCGTTGCAGAGATCGGCAAGCCCAAGTTCGACTATCCCTCTTGCGAGCTTGACCACGACATGTTCGACAAGATCTTCGCATTCTGCGAAAAGGATCTTATGTTCGCTCTTGACACCGACGACAAGACCGTCCGTGACGCAAGAGTTGAGCCTATCAAGGACGCTATCATCGAGAAGTTCTCCGAGGAGTATCCCGAGATACCCGATATTATGGAAGAGCTTATCTACAAGCTCCAGAAGAAGATCGTCCGCCGCTGGCTGCTCGTTGACAAGAAGCGTGTTGACGGCAGAAGAATGGACGAGATCCGTCCTCTCGACGCACAGGTAGCTCTCATTCCGAGAGTTCACGGCTGCGGTATGTTCACCAGAGGTCAGACTCAGGTTCTTACAGTTTGTACGCTTGGTTCTATCAGCGAGGTTCAGCTCCTCGACGATATCGACGAGCAGACTGAGAAGAGATATATCCACCACTACAATATGCCCGGCTTCTCCACAGGTGAGGCTAAGGCTGCCCGTTCTCCCGGACGCCGCGAGATCGGTCACGGCGCTCTCGCAGAGCGTTCTCTGCTCCCCGTACTTCCTACTATCGACGAGTTCCCCTACACCATCCGTTGCGTTTCCGAGGTGATTTCCTCTAACGGTTCCACATCTCAGGCATCCGTTTGCGGTTCCACCCTCGCTCTTATGGACGCAGGTGTTCCGATCACAGCTCCCGTTGCAGGTATCTCCTGCGGTCTTATCACCGAGGAGGACGGTTCTTGGTCCACAATGATCGACATTCAGGGACTTGAGGACTTTTACGGCGATATGGACTTCAAGGTAGCAGGTACTCACAAGGGTATCACATCCATTCAGATGGACCTCAAGATCGACGGTCTTACACCCGAGATCATCAAGGAGGCATTCGAGGTTACTCATAAGGGTAGAGACTACATCATCGACGAGTACATTCTCAAGGCTATCCCCGGTCCTCGCGACGAGGTATCTCCTTACGCTCCCAAGATGATCACCATGCACATCCATCCCGATAAGATCAGAGAAGTTATCGGTACGGGCGGTAAGGTTATTCAGAAGATCGTCGCTGATACCGGCGCTAAGATCGATATCGAGGACGACGGTAGCGTATTCATCTCCGCGGTCAACCGCGACAGCGCTCTCGCTGCTCAGGAGATCATCAAGGGCATCGTATTCGAGCCCGAGGTCGGCGCTATCTACGAGGGTAAGGTTACAAAGATCATTCCTATCGGAGCTTTCGTTGAATTTGCTCCCGGTAAGGAAGGTATGGTTCACATCTCCAAGCTCGAAAACTTCCGCGTTGAGAAGGTTGAGGACGTTGTCAGCGAAGGCGACGTTATCAAGGTCAAGTTCCTCGGCGTTGACGAGAAGGGCAGAATGAACCTCTCCAAAAAGGACGCTGTTCAGCGCGAAAGCATCGTTCAGCCCGCTGAAACAGAAGAAAAGCATTACAGCCGTCCTCTCCGCAAGCCCGAATAACCTACTTTTCTTGAAAGAAAAGTAGGCAAAAGAACTTCTGAACAGAATTAGTTTATTTGTTGTACTTTGTGAAAACTCCCTTGCATTCATCGTGCGAGGGAGTTTTTTTGTATCAAGAAAAGCTGCATGCCTTTGGCAAGCTGCAAAAGAACTTCTGAACAGGTTTTATTTGTTAGTTATAGTTTGCGAAAACTCCCTTGCATTCATCGTGCGAGGGAGTTTTTTTGTATCAAGAAAAGCTGCATGCCTTTGGCAAGCTGCAAAAGAATTTCTGAACAGAATTAGTTAATTTGTTGTACTTTGCGAAAACTCCCTTGCATTCATCGTGCGAGGGAGTTTTTTTTGTATCAAGAAAATCTGCATGCCTTTGGCAAGCTGCAAAAGAATTTTTGAACTGATTTATTTGTTAGTTATAGTTTGTGAAAACTCCCTTGCATTCATCGTGCGAGGGAGTTTTTTGTATCAAAAAAAGGGAAATACGCATATATTGGCAGTGTATATTATAGCATACGAAAGGAACGTCCTATGAACAACATAAACGCAAAAGGGCTCAACAAGCAGCTTTCCTCTCTCAGTGACGAGGAGCTTAAAAGTATCATAACTGCAGTATGCGCCGCGGCGGGAGTAAGAGAAGGGAAGACCGCGGAGCTTACCTCTGACATTCCAAAGCTGAGACGAATGCTCAGCGCTATGAGCGACCGTCGGATCGCCACGCTTTTGGCTACTCTCGGAAACAGCGAGGTCTCCGAGATACTGCGGAAGCTTGGCGATGGCGGGAATTGAGCTTGAAAGGAATTTTTGGCTATGGATGGAATTCAATTATCGGATCTTGGCGGTATAATATCCCGTCTGAGCGAGAACCCTTCTGCTGTTCAGGCTCTTGGAAGTCTGCTCGGTAACTTGAACCAACAGCCGCCCAAGGAGCCGCCTCGCGCGGACGGCGGAGATCTGTCGGGAATACTTGGAAATCTCGGCTCGCTTCTGAACGGCGGAGCCTCGCGTAATCCGAACGACTCGGGGGCGGATCGCGGTCAAAAGGAGTGGAACGACCGCGGGCCTCACGATCCGCCGAAGCGTGAAAACGGTCTTTCGGAGCGTATAACCGGGATCTTCGGCACACGCGAGGAGATAAAGAATCGGATCTTACTGCTGAACGCCTTGAGACCGTATCTGAGTGAGCAACGCCGCGAACGGCTTGAGATGGTCATTAAATTTCTGAAGCTTACGGAGCTTGGTGAGCTTGGCGCGTTGCTCAATCGTCCGTAAGGAAAGGGGGGAGAGATTTGTATACGAGAAATTACAGAATACAGCACAGCGATCGGCGCGCCGAAC
Organism: Oscillospiraceae bacterium; assembly: GCA_015064245.1. GTDB lineage: Bacteria > Bacillota > Clostridia > Oscillospirales > CAG-272 > SIG673. The sequence continues at coordinate 11,129 of SVSQ01000037.1, forward strand.
CGCCTCGCGGCGAAGAGACGTTTACGGAGTTAAACGAAAAAGGCGAGACTTTCGGGGGAGCGCGTGACGGATCTGCCGACGTTGTGGCGATCGACGAGAAGAGAGATGATACTACCGATACCGCTTCGAAGCCCGAAGCGGCAGAGGAGTCTGCTTTTTCAGAGGAGCAGAGTGAAGAAAAGGCGTCAGCTCCGCGCAAGCTGCGCGCCGTGAGGCATTATCGGGTGCGCTCGTCCGCAGGATCTCAGTCCGAGGCGGTTGAGAGTGAAAACTCGGAAGAGGCGGAGCGCGAGAAGGAGACGCGAGAGAGTGAGAGTATTGCAGAACCTGCCGTAACGGAGAGGGAAGAGATGTTTGAAATGCCGAGGACTGAGGGAGCGCAGGGGCGTCATTTCGTCGGGCGTCAGGAGAGGAGCTTTGATAAAAAGCCCTTCGGGTTCGGAGCAAATCCCTTTGGTATCAAAAACTTTTCTCCCGAGGATATTTTTCTCGCGGCGATACTTCTTCTCCTGCTAAACGAGGGCTGTGAGGATATCATGACTCTGATACTCGGATTTCTGCTGATATCGTAGTCATAGAAAGGTAAACGAAAAGGGAACGTCACTTCCGTTCCCTTTTTTTGATATTACTCAACTTCCGTTGCGTTTTCAAGGATCATAGCCTTGACCTTTTCCCAGATGACCGTTCTTTCGACCAGCTCTTCTCCGTAATCGAGGAGCATCATATCAACGGTCTGATAACCGCTGTTCTTGGCGATAGTCTCGCAAACGCTATCGAATTCCTTAGCAGAAACTCTTACCTTCTCGGTCTTGATGATGTAATAGAGGATCATCTCTTCCTTGACCGTGTTCTCGGCGAAGATCCTGCGCTGCTTTTCGTATTCCTCAGCCGTGCTGCCAAGCTCCGCAAGCAGCTTTTCAAACGTTACCTTGTTCTGCTCCATGTAGGAGTTGTAGTACGCGTCGTACTCGTCCATATAGATCTTGAGCTTGCTTTCGGGATAGCTCGTCGCAGTGGTGTCATTTACCAGCTGAGTCCAGAGAAGATCCTGCTTGATCTGTCTGTATGTGTAATCCTCGTACTCCTTGACCGTCGAGAATCTCTTGTCGAGCTTTGCGACGGTCGCGTCGGTGTATTCGGGAAGAATGGTCTTCGTTACCTTGCTTACTGTGATGTAATACTTGACCGTCTGTCCCGCAAACTCACTCATTGAATAATCCTCGGGATAAGAAATGTTCGCAGTTACTCTCTTTACGGAGACCACGGACGTTCCGATCAGCGCGTCCTGGATCTCGTCGGAGAAGGAGAGTCCCTTTTCCGTTATGTGGTTTCCGATGTCGGTTATCTCGTAATCCGTGAGCGTACCTCTGGATACCTTGGTTTCGGTTCCGTCTTCGTTGACGATGAAGCCCTCGGTGGAGATGGTAACGTTGTTACCTTCCTCGATAAGACCTGATTTAAGTGTCTCGTAGGTGGCCTGAGTTTTCAGAAGAGCCTTCTTTTGCGCTTCAAACTCTTCCTTGACCTTTGCCGCGCTCAGCTCTCTGTTCATATAATCGGGGACGGTTATATGATCCTTGAAGCGTACACCGTCGTAAGGCGTGTCAATGAAGTAGTAATTAAGACCTACTATCAGCGCCGTGATGAGCATAGCCGCCGCGAGGACTGCCGCCGTCACTATTATGATCAGTTTTTTGTTAAGGGTGAAAAACTCTGTGAGCTTCTGAACAAACAGCTCTGCGCCGGTCTTATTTTTGACGGGCTGAACAGAGTATTTGTGTTTCTTGGGGGGATTTACCGTTGCCATTTTCTTATCCGTTCCTTTTTGTTTTATTTTTGTGTTTTTTTGTATCGTCTGTTTTCTTAACTTACCTGTACGTATCCGACCAGCCTGTTTGCGAGGGCGATGTTCAGTATGCTTATGATGACCGAATTGGCCTCATATTTCATTATAAGCTCGTCGTATGACATTCCGTATTCCGCTTCAAGTCTGGCTGTCGCAGTCTTGTATTCGTCGCCGCCTACCTCGATACCCTCTGCTCTGAGAAGAGAGTACATGAGCAGGTCGTTTACAAGATTGCTCTCTGCGTAGTTTTCCGCGACGCGGTAGAACTCGGCTGTGGTCATACCGCCGTAAATACCGTAATTTACGAAGTAGTTACCGTAGTTCTGAAGGAAATCCTCGAGGGTCACGCTGTAATCGCTTGCCTGGGCGGTGAAGAAATCGACGAACTGCTGATAATACTCCGTGTATTCGTCGGGGTACGCCTTGATCTTGCACTGCTGGAGCAGTTTTTCGTAGGCGTACTGGAATACGCAGTCGGTCTTTAAAGTGTCAAGGTATTCCTTTGCTGTCTGATAGGGTGTATTTGCTTTGCAGATCTCGTCGGTCAGCTCGGGCGCGTACCATATCTCGTCAAGTGTGACGGTGAATACGACCTCTTTGCCTGCCAGAGTGGGCTCGTGATAGCTGTCGGGGAATCTGAGAGGCAGATCCTTTACGTCGCCTATCTCCATGCCGATAACTCCGTCCTCGAAGCCGTCGATGAAGCTGTTGCTTCCGATGATCAGTTCGTAATCGGACGCCGTTCCGCCGCTGAAGGCCTGACCGTCTAGCATACCTACGAAGTCGATGCGGACCTTATCGCCGTTTATCACCGCTCTGTCAAAGGTCTGTATATAAAGTCCTTTTTCGTCTATCATCGTCATGACTGTGTCGTCTATCATCGCATCGAGCGTCGCCTTGGGGATCGTGATATTCTTATAATCCGGCAGATCCATGAACACTCCGAGGTCAGCGTAAGGGTACGGATCGAAATTTTCCATTGCCGCATCGTTACCGTTATCGGGCTCTTGCGGCTCCTCGGGTTTGTCCTCTTTTCCGCAGGAGAAGAGGCAGAAGAGCATCGATACGCACAGAAGTAACGCTAATATTCTTTTTAAATAAGCCATATGGGCTCCTTTCCGTTTCAAGCGCCGTTTTCGTGTCGGTAAACACGCGCTTATTACAGTATAATATAATTTTGTAAACATTTCAAGGTTTTTAATACAATGTTTACATCTGCAAGGGGCGGCGCGTCACCTTCTGCTCTCGCTTTCCCGTCTTGAAAACTCGCATCCGCAGAAATCCTGACGGTAAAGCCCGTATTGCTCAGAAAGCTCGCAGGAACGGCGGTAGCCGTTTTTCTTTTTGAAGTCGGAAAAAAGATACGGCACTCCGTACTTTTCCGAAAGCTCTCCGCCGATGGTGTTTAGTACCTCGGCGTTTTTGTGCGGGCTGATGGAGAGGGTAGTGGTGAAGTAATCGAATCCACGCTCTTTGGCGTACGCCGCGATGTACTCGAGCCGCAGGCGGTAGCATCTGAAGCAACGCGGACCGCCTTCACGCTCGTTTTCCAGACCTTTTGAAATGGCGTCGAAATCCTGCGGAGTGTAGTCGGTGATCTCTACGCTTACGTTTTTAAGTCCTTCCATCTCCTTTGAAAGCCGGACGAGCTCTTCCGCGCGGGCGGTGTGCTCCTCTTCGGGGGAGATGTTTGGATTGTAGTAGAGAAGAGTGATATCGAAAAACTGCGTCAGGTACTCCAGGACGTAACTGGAGCATGGGGCGCAGCAGGCGTGTAAAAGGAGTTTGGGGCGGAGAGCTTTCGAGGAAAGCTCTGATAAAGTTTTTTCTAAAATGAGTTGATAATTTGTTTTCATGAGAAAGCTTTCTGTGGGGGATTTTATTGTGGAATTGTTTTTTCAGAAAAAATTCAGCCGTACACTGTGACCGCCAAAACATTGTCCAACAAAACAATCGCCGCGAGCGGTGCGGAGCACGTTTGCGAAGAGGGAAGTAACATAAAAAATAACATAAAAAGATTATATCACAAAAATATCAATAAATCAACTTTTTTTGAAATATATATTTGATTTTACAGAGGATAAAAACAAAAAAACTCTTCCTTTTATTATATATAGCGTGTGCGCGTTATATATAAGGGGAAAATATGCATATTTCGCTATTAAAAATGCACAAAAATGCGGTGAAAAGTTCGTGCAAAATACTTTTGTGAACTTTTTGTAAACATCTGAAAAAGGTATTGCAATCTTGAAAAGAATGTGCTATAATGATAAGGCTTGAAGTAATGCGATTTGCGGAGATTGCCCATAAAGCTCCTTGTTTATGGGGTAACTTCAAAAAATTGCAAACACCTGTCTTGAAAAAGACAAGGAAAGGCCGGAGTGAACGGTCTTTTGCGGAAGCGGGTGTGTTATGTAAAAAGCATAACACTAATTTTTTTACTGCAAAGTGAGAGAAACGCCCGAGTCCGTGTGAAAAGATGACGGCTCCGAATTATAATTATAAGGAGGAAATACCCATGGCAAGCGAAAAGATCAGAGTAAGACTTAAGAGTTACGACCACACTCTCGTTGATACTGCGGCGGCAAAGATCGTTGAAGTAGCAAAGAGAAACGGCGCGGCTGTTTCCGGTCCTATCCCGCTTCCGACAGAGAAGGAGATCATCACGATCCTCCGCGCTGTTCATAAGTACAAGGATAGCCGCGAGCAGTTCGAGCTCAAGACTCATAAGAGACTCATCGACATTCTTAACCCCGGTCAGAAAGTTGCTGACGCGCTTATGAATGTTGAACTTCCCGCAGGTGTTGAAATAGACGTTAAGCTCTAATTCAAAGCGGAAAACAAAAGCTAATACCCGATAGCGTTTTATGTCAAGTTGGCGGCCGAGCCCGTCAACCAATAACAAAAACAGGAGGAAAACAAAAATGGTTAAAGGCATTATCGGAAAGAAAATCGGGATGACACAGATTTTCGACGCAAACGGAAACGTTATTCCCGTAACAGTTATCGAAGCAGGACCTTGTGTCGTTGCTCAGAAGAAGACTGTTGAAACTGACGGCTACGACGCTGTTCAGCTTGGTTTTATGGATACAAAGGAAAAGAGAGTGAGCAAACCTGAGGCAGGCCATTTCAAGAAGAACGGTCTCACAGTTAAGCGTCACCTCAAGGAGTTCCGTCTTGATGACATCTCCGGTCTTAATGTAGGCGATACCGTTGCCGCTGACGTATTTGCAGCAGGCGAAAAGGTCGACGTGACCGGAATCACAAAGGGACACGGTTACACCGGTGTCGTTAAGAGATGGAATCACCGCGTGCTTCGTATGACGCACGGTACAGGTCCTATCCACCGTCAGGTAGGTTCTCAGGGTTCTATCGACCCCGCGAGAGTCTTCAAGAACATGAAGATGGCAGGACATTACGGTCACGAGCAGGTTACAATTCTCAATCTCGACGTTGTTAAGGTTGATGCGGAAAAGAACCTTATTGCTATCAAGGGCGCAGTTCCCGGAGCAAAGGGCGGCATCGTATTCATCCGCGATAGCGTTAAAGCATAAGCGGAAGGAGGAAAATTACAATGGCAAACATCAAGGTAGTAGATATGGCCGGTAAGGAAGTCGGTGCTCTCGAGCTCTCCGATAAGATCTACGGCATACAGGAAATCAATGGTGCTGTCCTCCACGCAGCTGTAAGAATGTATCTCCTTAATCAGAGACAGGGCACACAGTCCACTCTTACCCGTTCCGAGGTTTCCGGAGGCGGTAAGAAGCCTTGGAGACAGAAGGGAACAGGTCGCGCAAGACAGGGTTCCACAAGAGCTCCTCAGTGGATACACGGCGGCGTAGTATTCGCTCCCAAGCCCCGTGAGTACAGAATCACAATGAACCGCAAGGTTAAGAGAGCAGCTCTCTACAACGCTCTCTCTTCTAAGATGGCTGCAAACGAGATCATCGTTGTTGACAGCATCGTAACAGAAAGCTACAGCACGAAGGTAATGGTAAACATGCTCGCGGCTGTAGGCGCAGGTAAGAAATCTCTCGTAGTTCTTGATACAATGGATGACAAGGTGATCAAGAGCTTCGCAAACATTCCCGGTGTTAAGACTGTTCAGGCAGATCAGATCAATGTGTACGACGTTCTTAATTGCAACACATTTGTTATGACATCCGCTGCGGCAGCAAAAATCGAGGAGGTGTACGGCAAATGAAAACAGTTTACGACATCATCAGAAGACCTATCATAACTGAGTCCAGTATGGAAATGACCGATTCCAAGAGATACGTTTTCGAGGTACTGAACGGCGCAACAAAGCCTGAGATCGCTGAGGCTGTTGAGAAGATGTTCAAGGTCAAGGTCGCATACGTTAACACAATTTCCATGAAGAAGAAGCCCAAGAGAATGGGTGTTCACGAAGGATATACCTCCGAATGGAAAAAGGCAATCGTTCAGCTTACAGAGGATTCCGAGAGCATCGAATTCTTTGAAGGTATGAAATAATCAAAGGAGGAATAAACAATGGCTACAAAGAAATTTAGTCCTACGTCGCCTGCGAGAAGACACATGGCTGTTCCCTCCTTCGACGAGGTTACAAAATTTTCTCCGGAGAAATCCCTTCTCACAGTTCTTAAGAAGAACTCCGGACGTAACAGCTATGGCCGTATAACAGTACGTCACCATGGCGGCGGCAACAAGAAGAAGTACAGAATTATAGACTTCCGCCGCGCTACAGTAGGTATGCCCGCAACTGTTATCGGCGTCGAGTACGACCCTAACAGAACAGCATACATCGCTCTCATCCAGTATGAGAACGGCGTAAAGAGCTATATCGTAGCTCCCACGGGTCTTAAGGACGGAGACGTGGTCTACACAGGCGCAGGTTCCGATATCAAGATCGGTAACACAATGCCTATCTCCGCAATCCCCGTTGGTACAATCATTCATAACATCGAACTCTATCCCGGCAAGGGCGCGCAGCTCGTTCGTTCCGCAGGTGCGGCAGCTCAGCTCATGGCTAAGGAAAACGGAATGGCTCAGGTAAGACTTCCTTCCGGTGAAGTTCGTCTCGTAAGACTTGACTGCAACGCAACGATCGGAACAGTTTCCAACATCGAGCACGACACAGTTAAGCTTGGTAAAGCCGGTAAGACACGCCACCTCGGCATCCGTCCTACAGTTCGTGGTTCCGTAATGAACCCGTGCGACCACCCTCACGGTGGTGGTGAAGGTAAATCCCCCGTCGGACGTCCTTCTCCTGTAACACCTTGGGGTAAACCCGCACTCGGTTACAAGACACGTAACAAGAAGGCAAGAACCAATAAATTCATCGTGAAGAGCCGTCACGCAAACTAATAGGAGGACAATAGAATGAGCAGAAGTTGCAAAAAAAGCCCTTTTGTTGAAGTTAAGCTTTACAACCGTATAGTTGCAATGAACGAAGCAAACGACAAAAAGGTTATCAAGACCTGGTCCAGAGCCTCCACCATTTTCCCGGAGTTTGTCGGTCATACGATCGCGGTACATGACGGAAGAAAGCACGTTCCGGTATATGTAACAGAGGATATGGTAGGACACAAGCTCGGAGAATTCGCACCTACCCGTACCTTTAAAGGTCACGCCGGTTCCAAGACATCCAACAACGGTAAGTAATCCGAAAAGGATAAATCTGGCATAAAGTAAAAATACGGAGCGTTAGAAACGTCCCGGAAGGAGGCACCTGAAATGGAAGCTAATAGAGAAGCAAAAGCGATACTGAAATACGCAAGAATTTCACCTCGCAAGGTTAAGATCGTTCTCGACCTCATCAGAGGCAAGGACGCTGACGTTGCGATGGCAATTCTTAAGAATACACCTAAATCCGCATCGGAATACCTTATAAAGCTGCTTAAGAGCGCTGTAGCAAACGCTGAAAACAACTTTGAGATGGACGCAAGCAAGCTTTACGTATCCGAGTGCTATGTCTGTCCCGGTCCGACACTCAAGAGAATGATGCCGAGAGCAAAGGGCAGCGCAAATCGTATATTAAAGAGAACAAGCCATGTGACGATCGCCGTTAAGGAAAGAGCAAGCGCAAGCGACGTCGCAGTAGCTGAGTAATTAAGGAGGCTAAAAGAATGGGTCAGAAAGTAAATCCCCACGGCCTTCGTGTGGGCGTCATACAAGACTGGGATTCGAGATGGTTCGAAAAAGACGAGAATTTCGGCGACACCCTGGTTTCAGATTACAAGATCAGAAAATACCTGAAGAACAAGCTTCAGGCAGCAGGCGTACCGAAGATCGAGATTGAGCGCGACAGCGCAAGAGTAAGAGTGTTCATACACTGTGCAAAGCCCGGTATCATAATCGGTCAGGGCGGAGCAGAGATCGAAAAGCTCAAGGCTGAGATCGAAAAGATGGTAGGCGGCGACAAAGCAGTCTTCGTAAACGTATTGGAAGAGAAGACACCCGATCTCAACGCGCAGCTCGTTGCTGAGAATATCGCAGCAAAGCTCGAGGGCAGAATCGCATTCCGCCGCGCAATGAAGATGGCAATCTCCAGAGCAATCCAGCTCGGAGCTCAGGGTATCAAGGTAACTTGCTCCGGCCGTCTCGCAGGCGCTGAGATCGCAAGAGTTGAGCATTACCACGAGGGAACTATTCCGCTTCAGACGATCAGAGCTGATATCGGATACGGTTTCTGGGAAGCTAACACCACTTACGGTAAGATCGGTGTTAAGGTTTGGATCTACAAGGGAGACGTTCTTTCCGCTGGTAACGGCGCAAAGAGAACAGTAGATACTGAGAAGAAGGATCGCAGAAATGACCGCAGAGGCGACCGCAGAGATCGCAGAGACGGCGGTAACAGAGGCGAGCGCCGCGAGGGCGGATTCAACAGAAACGGCGGACGTAAGTTCGACCGCGATAACAAGCAGCCCCGCTTCGGCACAGACGGCAGACGTCCTGTAGCAGCAGCTCCCGCAACACCTAAGAAGGAGGGCTAAGCACCATGTTAATGCCTAAGAGAACTAAATACAGACGTGTTCACCGCGGAAGATTAAAGGGTAAGGCAATGCGCGGTAACACCCTCGCTTACGGCGATTACGGTCTGGTAGCGATGGAGCCCGCATGGATCACATCCAACCAGATAGAAGCAGCCCGTATAGCAATGACCAGATACATCCGCCGTGGCGGTCAGGTCTGGATCAAGATATTCCCCGATAAGCCTATCACAGAGAAGCCCGCTGAAACTCGAATGGGTTCCGGTAAGGGTTCCGTAGACCACTGGGTAGCAGTAGTAAAGCCCGGCAGAGTTCTGTTCGAGATGAACGGAGTTGCTGAAGAGGTAGCAAAAGAAGCTATGCGTCTTGCTATGCACAAGCTTCCTATCAAATGTAAGTTTATAGCAAAGCCCAAAACAACAGAGGAGGAATAAGCGATGAAAGCAAATGAAATCAGAGCAATGTCAGCAGAAGAGCTTCAGAAGAAGCTTGCAGAGCTGAAAGACGAGCTGTTCCACCTCCGTTTCCAGCTTGCCATCAACCAGCTCGATAACCCCCACAAGATCACAGAAGTAAAGCGCGACATCGCTCGTGTACTCACAGTGATCAACGGGGCAAAGAATGCGTAAGGCGTAGGAGGAACAGAAGATGGAAGAAAGAAATCTTAGAAAAACCAGAGTCGGACGCGTTATCAGCTCCAAGATGGAAAAGACCATCGTAGTAGCGATCGAGGACAGCGTAAAGCATCCTAAGTACGGAAAGGTTATGCACCGTACACTCAAGATCCACGCTCACGACGAGGAGAAAATAGCAGGCGAAGGCGATAAGGTGCTCGTAATGGAGACCAGACCTCTTTCCAAGACAAAGAGATGGCGCCTCGTTGAAATAATCGAAAAAGCAAAATAATTGACCACCGTTGAAAAGCGGACGATACGTCAAAATGCGTACAATAAATAGGAGGTAACCGCACAGTGTTACAGCAAGAGTCAAGAATGAAAGTTGCCGATAACACAGGCGCAAAAGAACTTTTGTGCATCCGTGTACTCGGCGGTACAGGCAGACGTTATGGCAACATCGGCGACATAATCGTTTGCAGTGTTAAGAAAGCGGCTCCCGGCGGAACAGTAAAGAAGGGTGACGTTGTTAAGGCAGTCATCGTAAGATCTGTTCGCGGCGTAAGACGCGCAGACGGCTCCTACATCAAGTTCGATGAGAATGCAGCCGTAATCATTAAGGAAGATAAGACACCCAGAGGAACCCGTATATTTGGTCCTGTGGCAAGAGAGCTCAGAGAGAAGGACTTCACAAAGATCCTTTCCCTCGCTCCCGAAGTTCTGTAAGGAGGTAACTGATAATGAATACACTTCATGTTAAAAAAGGTGATAAGGTTATCGTTATTTCCGGCGACAAGAGTCGTAATCTTAAGGGCACCATCGGTGAGGTCCTTGAGGTTTCCGTAGAGGAAAAGAAGGTTATCGTTAAAGGCGCTAATCTCGTAAAGAAGCACGTTAAGCCCCGTAAGCAGGGTGAGGCAGGCGGCATCATGACCGTTGAAGGTGCTATCCGCGCAGATAAGGTCGCTCTTTACTGCGATAACTGCCAGAAGGGCGTTAGAAGCAAAGTTAACGTCGTTGACGGCAAAAAAGTCAGAGTATGCTGCAAGTGCGGCAAAGAAATATAAGGAGGTAGCAAACAATGGCAAGAATCAAAGAATTGTATAAGAACGAAGTTGCTCCCGCCCTTATGAAGAAGTTTAATTATAAGAGCCCTATGCAGATCCCCAAGCTCGATAAGATCGTTGTTAACGTCGGTACCGGCGGAGAAGAAAGAGACAACGCAAAGGCTATGGAAGCAATCTGCGGAGATATCACAGCGATCACAGGACAGAAGGCAGTTGTAGTAAAGGCAAAGAAGTCCGTCGCTAACTTCAAGCTGAGAGCAGGAATGGCAATCGGCGGTAAGGTCACACTCAGAGGCGATATCATGTACGAGTTCATCGACAGACTCTTCAACATCGCTCTCCCCAGAGTTCGTGACTTCAAGGGTATCAACCCCAACGCATTCGACGGTAGAGGAAACTACTCCCTCGGTCTGAAGGAGCAGCTCATATTCCCCGAGATCGAGTACGAAAAAGTTGACCGCGTACGCGGAATGGATATCGCATTCGTTACAACGGCAGCAACCGATGAGGAAGCAAAAGAGCTTCTTACACTCCTCGGCGCTCCGTTCGCAAAATAAGGAGGTAACGTGCAATGGCTAAGATGTCAATGAAAGTAAAGCAGCAGAAACCTCAGAAGTTTACTACTAGAGAATACAATCGATGCAAGATTTGCGGAAGACCTCACGGTTATCTCCGTAAGTTCGGCATCTGCC
>SVSQ01000038.1 GCA_015064245.1 Oscillospiraceae bacterium
CGCAAATATTGAGCTTTGACACATTGCGGACTGCAAAGCAAAACACCACGGATTTTCTTCCGTGGTGTTTTGCCGTTAGGGCTGCTTATTCGGTTGTTATAATTTTACCGCTAATTTTGCACGCCCTGTAAGGCTCGCTTTTTTTATTGTTTTATTTTGTACCGAAAAGTCTGTCGCCCGCGTCGCCAAGTCCGGGAAGGATATATCCGTGCTCGTTGAGGCATCTGTCGAGGGTGGAAACGTAAATATTTACGTCGGGGTGAGATTCGGCTACCTTAGTAACGCCCTCGGGAGCTCCGATTATCGCCATGAACTTGATGTGCTTGCAGCCCTGGTTCTTCAGAAGATCGATGGCGTCGCAAGCGCTTCCGCCCGTCGCGAGCATCGGGTCTACCAGCAGGACCAGCTTGTCCTCGATGCCGTCGGGGAGCTTGCAGTAGTAGGTCTGCGGCTCAAGAGTCTCTTCGTCACGGTACATACCGATATGACCGACCTTAGCTGAGGGGAAGAGAACGTGAACTCCGTTTACCATTCCGAGTCCTGCGCGCAGGATAGGAACGATAACGATCGCGTTGTCCTTTACTACCTGCTGTGTGCAGGTCTCAAGAGGAGTTTTTACCTGCTTTTCCGTGGTTGGAACGCCATCCTTCAGAGATTCATAGGTCATAAGAGTGGTGATCTCTTCGACAAGCTCGCGGAATTCCTTCATGCTCGTCTTTTCGTCACGAAGTATAGCGATCTTGTGTCTTATAAGCGGATGATCGAAAATTACAACGTTATCGTAATTCTTCATTACTTAAATACCTCTTATTGTTCAGATTTGTCCTTTTTATGGAGAATTATGTTTGTGATGATACCGAGAATGAGAGCGCAAGCGATGTTTGTGATGAAAACCTTACCGCCGATCGCCATTGCCATGCCTCCGATACCGGGGATAAGTATAGCGGAAACTGTAAAGAGATTCGCGTTATCCTCAAGGTCGACCTTCTGGATCATCTTGAGACCGGAAACTGCGATAAATCCGTAAAGCGTTACGCAAACGCCGCCCATTACGCATCCGGGAATGGAATCAAGGAATGCAACGAAGGGAGCGATAAAGGAGATAAGGATCGCGATGAACGCAGTTGTTGTAATAGTGATGATAGATGCGTTTCTGGTGATAGCGACGCATCCTACGGACTCGCCGTATGTAGTGTTGGGGCAACCGCCGAACAGAGCGCCTGCGAAAGAACCGACACCGTCTCCGAGGAGAGTTCTGTGGAGACCGGGATCCTCGATAAGATCCTTTTCGATGATAGTGGAAAGGTTCTTGTGGTCTGCAAGATGCTCAGCGAATACAACGAATGCAACGGGAACGTACGCGATGAGTACAGTTACGAGATAATCTGCTCTGAAGTCCGAAAGTCCCTTGAACGCCTCAACGAAGGTGAATTCGGGGATCGAGAGGAAAGTCTTAATTGAAACTCCGTCGGCGACCAGAGCCTTGAAGGGAGCGAAATCGATGATCATTAGAGCCTCGTTAGAGGTGGCGATGCCGATAAGAGTGAAGACGAGGCCTGTCGCATATCCTGCGAGGATACCGATTATGAAGGGGATGAGCTTGATCATATTCTTTCCGTAGACAGAACAGAGAACTACTACGAAGAAAGTAACGATCGCGCATATGAAGGATACCCATATAGCGGGAGTCATTTCAAAGTAGCTTGAGGTACCGAAGCTGACCTTTGCGCCGTAAGAGAAAACGTCGTTGACAGCGGCGCCTGCGAGGGAAAGACCGATGAGCGCGACCGTAGGACCGATAACGGCGGCGGGCATAATCTTGTTGATCCATTTTGTGCCTGCAAATTTAACGATCAGAGCGATGATGACGTAAACGAGAGCCGCAAATGCAGCTCCGATAATGAGACCGAGATAACCGAGCGACACGTTACCTACCGCGCCCGCGAAAGCCGCTACCATCGATCCGATGAAGGCGAAGGAGGAGCCGAGGAATACGGGGCTGCGGAATTTAGTGAAGAGCTGATAAACGAGAGTTCCGATACCTGCGCCGAAAAGCGCCGCGGAAGTGGACATTCCGTTTCCGACGATCATCGGTACGGTTATGGTAGCCGCCATGATTGCCAGAAGCTGCTGGATCGCGAAAACGATCAGCTGACTGAACTTCGGTTTGTCGTGGATGTCGTAAACAAGATTTTTTGCCATGGTTAAACCTCCAATTTTTATGATCGGAACGTTTTGCTTACGTTTCGATATTTTTATATATTGTATCACACTTATGGCAAAAAGTCAATGATTTGTTTAAAATTTCGACAAAATTTTATTTTATTAAAAAAGATATTTTGAGTATAATTTAAACTTATATTTTTCGTTACTTTCTTTCTCGAAAAAAGGAAGAAAAATGAACGTAGAAAAAGAAATAATAAAGTTTAAGCAAAATATCCGTCTTACACTAAATTAACCCAATTTTAAAATTAAACTCGCACCCCTAAACACCAATTTAGCAAATCCACTCATTATACTTGAAATCCACGAAAAAATATGTTATAATAATGCTACTATAATAATTCGGAGAAATTATGAAAAAGAAACTCACGATCGGAATACTCGCCCATGTTGACGCGGGAAAGACTACGCTTTCTGAAGCCCTGCTGTATATTTCGGGAAAGATACGGACTCTCGGCAGAGTTGACCACAGAAATACTTACCTCGATACAAACGCGGTCGAAAGGGAGCGGGGAATAACCATATTTTCAAAGCAAGCCCGTTTTTCCACGGAAAACTGCGATTTTATACTCCTTGATACCCCGGGACACGTAGATTTTTCCGCCGAAACGGAAAGGACACTTGCGCTCCTTGATTACGCGGTCCTGCTTATCAGCGCTCCCGACGGAATACAGAACCACACCAGGACACTCTGGCAGCTGCTTGAGTATTACGACGTTCCGACCTTCATCTTCGTTAATAAAAACGATATTGCTGTCAAGTCAAAAGAGGACATCGAAGCCGATATATTAAAAACACTGTCCCGTAGCTGCGTGGCGTTTTTTGAGTCCGACACAAAGGCGGAGAGAGACGAAAGACTTGCGTACGTCAGCGAGGATTTTATGGAATCCTTCCTTGCGGGTGAGATCATCGAGGAGGGGGACATAGCGGAAATGGTGAGCCGACGCCGTCTTTTTCCATGCGTTTTCGGCTCAGCGCTTAAAACCGAGGGAATAGAGCACCTGCTGGCAGTGATAGACCGCTTCACCCTTGCCCCGGAGTATGACGGTCAAGTCTTCGGCGCAAAGGTGTATAAGATAGCAAGAGCCGGAAACACCCGGCTTACTTATATGAAGATAACGGGCGGCAAGCTCTCTGCAAGAGACGAGCTGACCTATGTTACCGAGGACGGAAAGAAGCTCTGCGAGAAGGCGGGACAGCTCCGACTTTATTCCGGAGAAAAGTTCGAGCAGGTAGAAACTGCGTTTGCGGGTGAGATCTGCGCGGTCAGCGGACTGTCCGCAACCTACGTCGGACAAGGCTTTGGATTTGAAAGCGATACCTGTAAGCCCGTGCTTGAGCCGGTTCTTTCATACCGCATAATACTGCCACCGGAATGTGATCTGAGCCTTTATTTTCCCAAGCTGAAGGAGCTGGAGGAGGAAGAGCCCTCGCTCCACTTGTACTGGAACGCGGAGCTGAGTCAGATCGAAGCGCGGCTTATGGGCGACATCCAGATAGACCTGCTGAAAAGAATGATATCGGAGCGCTTTGCAATAGAGTGCGAATTTGATACGGGAAAAATACTGTATAAAGAGAAGATAGCGGGCAAAGCTCTCGGTGTGGGTCACTTCGAGCCACTTCAGCATTACGCTGAGGTACAGCTCCTTATGGAGCCGCAACCCAAGGGAACGGGACTGATCTTCGACACCCATCTTCCCGAAAATACTCTTGATATCAACTGGCAAAGACTTATCCTTTCCCATCTTTACGAAAAAACACACCGCGGTACGCTCATCGGCGCCGCGCTTACGGATACTAAGATAACTCTCGTTGCGGGAAAAGCTCACTTAAAGCACACCGAGGGCGGAGATTTCCGTGAGGCGACCTTGCGCGCGGTGCGTCAAGGTCTTATGAAAGCGGGATGCGTCCTGCTCGAGCCATATTATAAGTTCAGAATGGAGATCCCGAGCGCCTTCGTTGGAAGGGCTATGACGGATCTGCAGAATAGATCCGCCGTGTTTGAGATAGAGGATTCGGACGGCGACGTTGCAGTCATCAGCGGACGGGCGCCCGTTTCCGAGCTTCACGATTACACCCGCGAGTTGATCTCATACACCCGCGGTCAAGGACGTCTTTTCTGCACCTCGGACGGCTACGATCCATGTCATAACAGCGAGGAAATAGTCGCCTCTGTGGGTTACGATCCCGAGGCTGATCTTGAGAATACACCGCATTCCGTTTTCTGCGCTCACGGTGCGGGCTTTGTCGTTCTGTGGAACGAGGTGGATAAATACAAGCATCTTGAAGCGGACGTTGAGGTCTCCGAATCCGCGCAGACCATTATTCCGAAGGTCTCGGGACTGGCGAGAAGATATCAGATCAGCGACAAGGAGGTCGAGGCGATAATGCTCAGGACCTTCGGTCCGGAGAAGCGTAAAAGATTTACCGAGCCTAAGCGCGTGACCGCGCCGAAAGCGGAAAAGCCTAAGGTCCGCAAGCCGTCACTGCCAAAGAAAAAGATGTATATTGTTGACGGATATAACGTTATCCATTCTTGGGATTCCCTTCGTGACGTTGCAAAGCGGGATCTTGAAAAATCGCGTGAGATACTGATGGATACCCTCAGCAATTACGTTGCTTTCACGAAAACGGAGCTGGTTTTGGTGTTTGACGCGTATCTGGTCAAATACGGCGAAGGCTCCGAGACCTTGAAGGACGGATACAAGGTCATATTCACAAAAGAAAATCAGACCGCCGACGCTTACATCGAGAAGATGATGAGCGCCCTCGGTCCGAATTACAATATAACCGTGGTTACGGGTGACAGACTTGTTCAGTATTCCGCAGTACATTCGGGAATACTCCGAATGACGGCAAAGGAGTTCGAGGACGAGATAACCGCCGTAGGAAACGAGATAACCGAATTTGTAAGAAGGCTTAGTCAACGAAGCTGAAAAAGCGTTGAAGCAAATCAAAAAAACTTAGGGGCGGATTGAAATCCGCCCCTAAGTTTGTCAGTATTATACGGTTTCTCTGTTCTCTTTGTTCTCAATCGGTTTATATTTAGTGAGCCATTTTCCCGTAAGATAACGGAATGCGAACAGTATCGCTCTGAAGAGCCAGTCCAGCGTCATCGCTACCCATACTCCCAGCACTCCAAGCCCGAATCCCGGGACTGTGATTCCGAAGAGATTGATGCTTTCAAGGGCGAGAATGTAGCAGGTTCCTACGCGGAAAGCCCACATAGAGAAGGCTGAGATGATGAGCGTGAATTTGACGTCGCTCGCCGCGCGGAAGGAGTTTGGCAGAGTGAAAGCGATAGGCCAGATAACCGCCGCGCAGATGGCGTGGTAGATTATCAAGTCGTGAGCCATGGCGGACGCCTCGGCGGAGAGATTGTAGATGTTTATAACGGGTCTGTAAAGCAAAAACGTCAGTATCACGATAAACCACAGACAAGCGTAGGTTATACCGAGAAGCAGTCGTGCGTATTTTTTTGCCTGCTCCTTTTCCTGCGCGCCGACGCAGCGTCCTACGATGGTTATGGTGGCAAGACCGATCGCGCCGCCGGGCATGTACTGGAAGGTGGCTATAGTATGAGCGACTGCATTTGCGGCGATAGCCGCAGTTCCCATAGAAGATATAAGGCTCTGAGTCAGGAGCTTTCCGAACTGGAACATACTGTTTTCGATACCGTTCGGAACTCCGACTCTGAGAATACTTTTGATGATCTTGAAATTCGGACGGTAATGGAAAATTCTTTCAACGTAGACGGCGTTCTTTTTGTTATGTACCAGAACCGTGATTATGACAGCTCCGATGATTCGGGAGATAAGCGTCGCGATAGCCGCGCCTGCCGCGCCGAGATGGAAGACGTATATAAGGATAGCGTTTCCGATGAGGTTTATGACGTTCATAAGGATCGACGAGGTCATTGAGATCATGGAGTTGCCCATAGCTCTGAATATCGCCGCGCCCGCGTCGAACAGACCGAGGAAGGGGAAAGAGAGAGCTATGAAGAAGAAATAGCTCTGCGCGTTCGACATGACCGCGTCTTCGACGTCACCGAACAGCACGTTAAGCAGCGGAACTCTGAAAACAAGCACGGATGCGGCGATGATCACCGCAACTCCCGTCGTGGCGTATATGAGCTGTTTTGCGGAGGAGCGGGCTAGGTCGAAGTCCTTTTTGCCTATGAACTGCGATATAACGATCGCTCCGCCTGTTGCAAGGGCTGAGAAGGCGCATATCAAAAGAATGTCCAGAGTAGTTACGAGCGAAACTCCCGAGACGGCTTCCTCTCCCGCGCTTGCAACCATCATGGAGTCCGCCATACCGATGGTGACCGCCAGCAGCTGCTGGATTATCAGCGGGAATATTATTTTTATCAGGCTCTTTCGGGAAAAGAGCGGCTTTGCTTTGCTTTCCATTTTAAAAACTCTCTTGGTAATTATTTCAATTATTTATTATATCACGGAGTGTTTTAAGTGTCAAGAGGTAAAATGAAAAGGGGCTGCTTCATTTAGATGCTTTGCGCTAAATGAAGCAGCCTCTTGTGTTGGATCAATACTCGGAAACAATATTTATCTTTGCGGTCGTAACGCCCATCTTCATTTCAAGTCTGAAGGAAAGGGGGGCTTCGCCGTAATTTACCATTAAAGCGTTTGCGCTCAGACCGTTGGTAAGCGACGCTCCAAGCTCAAAGGGCTCTGCGGGAGCGGTAAAGGTTTCTGTCGCGCCGTTTTTGAGTCGGCAGACCTCGATGCCGTTTACGTAGCAGATTATCGGGACTGCGCAGCCGACGAAGGATTTTTTGCGTGTGACGGTGATCTGTCTCGTTATTCCGGAAGGAGCTTCAGCGGGGGCTTCTGCGTTTCCGGCGGGGGCTTGGTCTCCCATGAAGGGAACGGCAGTTACGGGGTGATATTCCTCGTTTTTGAGGTCAAGACCGTACTTGATACCGAGCGCCAGAGTTCCTATGGCGTATATACGGAAGACGAGATCAATTATCATGCTTACGTCTCCGCCTGAGACTAACGCTATAAAATCAATGAAGAACAAAAGCGAATCTACTGCGAAGAAGATAAGCGCGCCGATCATCCAGCCGAAATGCTTTTTGGAGAATATCCAGCAGAGCAGATAAGGCAGGACGGATATCAGTCCGATAACTGCGGCTACGATGAGATACAAGCTATCTCCGGCTTCTGCAGCCATAAAGTATCCCGTGGCGGCTATGAGCTGAGTTATGTAAGCGGAAAAGACGAAATAGGTTTCCGTAAACATTATGGCGAAGATGTTGATTACGGACAGGATCACGATCATCAGAAGTGACGAACGCATATTGTTGTACTTGCCGAGTGTGGGGGAGAGCTGTGGTCTTTGATTCATAGTGTTATTCCTCCTTTGGTGGTTGATATGGTCATTTTATCATAAAACTGAAAATATGTCAATAGAAAATTTATCCTATCCTGCGTTGCCTATTGAAATATATGAGAATTTATGGTATAATTTGATAAATAAGTTAAAAACGTTCGGAAAGGACGGTATATATAAATGAAAAAATACGTTCTCGCTCTTGATGAAGGAACCACCAGCGCAAGAGCTATACTTTTTGATAAGGATTCAAATATAGTCGCTATGGCGCAGCACGAATTTCCGCAGATATATCCCCGTCCGGGATGGGTCGAGCAGGATCCTATGGAGATATACGCCAGCCAGTACGCGTCTCTTACGGAATGTATCGCAAAGAGCGGAGTCTCGGTCGACGAGATCGCCGCGGTAGGTATAACCAACCAGCGCGAGACGGTCATAGTCTGGGAAAAGAATACCGGAAGACCGATCTGTAACGCAATAGTGTGGCAGTGCAGACGTACCGCCGAAATCTGCTGTGAGCTTGAAAAGCAAGGATATGCCGAATATATCCACGAGACCACGGGACTTAAGCTGGATCCCTATTTCAGCGGAACGAAGATCAAATGGATACTTGACAACGTTGAGAGCGCCCGTGAAAAAGCGGACGCAGGGGAGCTTTTGGTCGGTACTGTGGATACCTGGCTGATCTGGAAGCTGACGGACGGCAAGGTCTTTGTTACCGACAGGACCAACGCCAGCAGAACGATGCTCTGCAACATCCATACGGGTGAGTGGGACGGTAAGCTGCTTGAGATATTCGGCATACCGCGAGCTATGCTTCCAGAGATAAAGAGCAGCAGCGAGATATACGGTAGCTTTGAATGTATGGGCTCGGATATCGCGATCTCCGGAATTGCCGGAGACCAGCAGGCGGCGCTCTTCGGGCAGGGCTGCTTTGAGGCGGGAGAGGCGAAGAACACGTACGGAACGGGTTGCTTCCTTCTGACGCATACGGGGCAGGAGCCTATCAATAGTAAAAACGGACTTATAACCACTATCGCGGCGACCGAAAAGGGAAGACCGATAGAGTACGCCTTGGAAGGAAGCGTTTTCGTCGCGGGAGCGGCGGTCCGCTGGCTCAGAGACGAGATGAAGCTGATACACGAGTCGAGCGACAGCGAGTATTTTGCGCGCAAGGTCAAGGACAGCGGCGGGGTTTATTTCGTTCCTGCCTTCGCGGGACTTGGAGCGCCGTACTGGGATATGGAAGCCCGCGGAACCATAGTCGGAATGACTGCGGGAACGGGTAAAAACCATATCATCAGAGCAACGCTTGAGTCGATCGCGTATCAGACCGAAGACGTGATAGCGGCGATGAGAGAGGATATTAAAGCAATAATCGATGAAAACGGTGTTGTAAACAACATTTGTTATCTAAAGGTCGATGGCGGAGCGTCGGCGAACGAGCTGCTTATGCAGACGCAGAGCGATATATCGAGAATCAACGTAGTCCGTTCCGCAAACGCGGAAGCGACGGCGGCGGGAGCGGCGTATCTTGCGGGACTTGCGGTCGGATTTTATAAGAGTCGCGCAGAAATAAAGCGCAAGATAGGAGTGGGAAAGATATTCGGTCCGTCGATGAGCGAGCAGGAAAGACAGGAAAAGCTTGACGGCTGGCATCGCGCCGTTCGCGCTTGTCAAGCATTCTGCAAGTGAAGGAGGAAAGCAAAATGCCTATTATTAAAAAAGAATTTTTCGCTCCGTCAAGCGACGGGATTCACACTCTTTCTGGAGCAGTATATCTGCCTGAGGGGGAGAAAAAGGGATTGTTCCACGTCGTTCACGGAATGACAGAGCACATTGAACGCTACGACAGATTCATGATCGATATGGCGGAAAACGGATACGTCTGCTTCGGTTACGATCATCTCGGTCACGGAAAGACCGTGAAAAGCGATGACGAGCTCGGTTTCATCGCGTCAAAAGACGGCTGGCAGCTTCTTGCAAAGGACGTCGGAGTTTTTTCGGACGCCGTAAAACGCGAGTTCGATGCAGAAAACAAATTGCCGTATATCCTTATGGGACACAGCATGGGCTCTTTCGTCGTTCGTCTTGCCTCGGAAGGGTACGCAAAGCCCGATAAGCTGATAATAATGGGAACGGGCGGAGCGAATCCTGCGGCGGGAATGGGACTGAAGCTGATCTCTCTGATAAAAGCCGCGAAGGGAGAGCGTCACGTTTCAAGGCTTGTTTACAAGATCGCCTTCGGAAGTTATAACAAACGCTTCGGCGGCGGAAGCAAGGAGGATCCCAGCCCCTGGCTGAGCCGTGACGTTGAGGTAAGAAAAAAGTATTACGCGGATAAATACTGCACGTTTAAATTTACCGTCAGCGCCATGGGCGATCTTATCACGTTGATAAAGCTCACAAACGATAGAAAATGGTACGATTCCGTTCCGAAGATACCAATGCTTCTCGTTTCGGGAGAAGAGGACCCCGTCGGTAATTACGGTAAGGGCGTAAAAGAGGTTTACGGCAAGCTCAAGGAGCGCGGAGTTCCCGTTTCGGTGAAGCTTTACAGCGGCGCCAGACACGAGATACTGAACGACGAAACTTATGAGCAGACTAAATCCGATATCACGGAGTTTGTTGAAAATGATATAATATAAGTCGTAAAATGACAATTACGGAGTGAGAACGTAAGATGATAAACGTATTGCTTGATTATTATACAATAGACGAGCCGTGGATATATTCGGAACTGAAAAGCATCATTTCCCCGGAAATGAAGGTAGCGCTGATCCCCTTTTCCTTTCGCGACGAGTGCGTAAACGACGAAGAAAGCTGGCGTGCGCTCTACGGAAAAGGGAGGGGCAAGATATATTTTGGAATAGCTCGCGCCTTTGAGGCGTACGGTATATCAGAGGATAGCATTTCGGTCATAAATTATTTCACCGATACGGCTTTGGCAGCTGAGGAAAAAATTAAAAACGCAGATATCGTCTTTTTCACCGGCGGACTTCCGGACAGAATGACTGAGCGGATAAAGGAGTTCGGAATATACGATACACTTACGTCATTTGACGGTATCGTGATGGGATACAGCGCGGGAGCTCTCGTTCAGATGAAGGAGTATCATCTGTCTCCCGACGAGGATTACCCCGAGTTCAAATACGCGGAGGGCTTGCCGTATCTCAGCGGATTTTTCCTTGAGGTGCATTTCAGCGACGGCGAAGCTCAGGTCTCCGCGATAAACAGAGTGGTCGAAGAGCGAGCGCTTCCCGTTTACGCCACGAGATTCAGAAAGGGCGCGCTGATCGTCAGCGACGGTAAAATAAAGATGATCGGAGAGGTGCAAAAATTCTCTTGAAATATCCGAAAATTTGTGTTATAATATAAAAAATATGATAATTTGAGAAACGACTTTTGCGGCTTCGGATGCGTACGATTCGGATCCGACATGCCCTTGAGCATACCTCTTAATACGCTGTTTGGCGTAAGAAAGGATCAATAATGAATAAAGAACTGTTTGATTATATTTCCGCATCTCCCACGGCGTACCACGCTTGCGCGGTGACGGGAAAGATGCTTGAAAAAGCGGGATATACCGAGCTTTTTGAATCGGATACTTGGACGCTTGAAAAAGGAAAAGGTTATTTCGTGAAGCGTAACGGATCAGCTCTTATCGCATTCAGAGTTCCCGAAAAGGCGTATAACGGTTTTATGATGACTGCATCCCATTGTGACAGCCCTTGTCTTAAGATCAAGGAGAACCCCGAGATAGAGGCGGGACATTACGTCAAGTTCTCCACGGAGACCTACGGCGGAATGATATACTCCAGCTGGTTCGACCGTCCTCTCGCCGTAGCGGGAAGGATCACGGTCAAGACCAAAAAAGGGATCGCGGTAAAGCTTGTCGATACCAAGGAGCCCGTCGCTCTTATTCCCAACGTCGCTATCCACATGAACAGGACAGTAAACAGCGGAATGAATTATAACGCCGCCGTTGATCTTCTGCCGCTTTACTCCGACTCGGAAGTGAAAAAGCCGCTTAAAGCAAGAATAGCAGAGCTTGCGGAAGTGAAGGAAGAGGACATCGTTACCACGGATCTGTTCGTCTATAACTGTCAGAAGGGTTACGAATGGGGAGGCTTCGTTTCTGCTCCGAGACTTGACGACCTTCAGTGCGCTTTCGGAGCGTTGAAGGGCTTTACGGAGTCGAAGGAGAACGGCGCTATGCCCGTTTACGCGCTGTTCGATAACGAAGAGGTGGGAAGCCAGACCAAGCAGGGCGCGGCGTCAACCTTCCTCTTTGATACTCTTGAAAGAATCGCGTCGGCGAAAGGGAAGACTGCGGACGGATACAAAAGGCTGATCTCGAGCAGCTTCCTCGTTTCCTGCGATAACGCTCACGCCTGCCATCCAAACCATCCGGAGTATGCCGACAAGAACCATACCGTTTATATGAACGGCGGTATAGTTATCAAGTATAACGCGAATCAGAAATACACCACGGACGCCGTTTCCTGCGCCCTATTCAAGCTGATCTGCGAAGAGGCTGGAGTCCCCACTCAGTATTACGCGAACCGCGCCGATATGCCCGGCGGCTCAACTCTCGGAAACATCGCAAATACTCAGGTGTCGCTCAATACCGTTGATATAGGACTTCCTCAGCTTGCGATGCATTCTTCATTTGAAACAGCAGGCGCAAAGGATACGCAGTATCTGGTCACCGCGCTTACTGCGTTCTATTCGAAATCGCTGAAGGCGGGGAAAGACGGTTACGAGATAAGATAAAGCTATAAATAAAAGATATGTATTCTTAGGAACAGTTTTCTCAGATTTGCAAAAAAGGAGAACGTTATGAGAGCACCGTTTCAAATACTCGCTATACCATACAAATATCAGAACGATACACTTTTATACTGTGTCTTACATCGCTCAGATTATGATCAATGGCAATTTATTGCCGGTGGCGGTGAAGATAAAGAGACTCCCGAAGATGCGGCAAAAAGAGAAATAAGGGAAGAAGGTGGTATATCCGTGGATAATATTATTTTATTAAAATCAATGTGCCACATTCCCGTTGAAATATTCCCTCGTAGACACCTTTATAATTGGTCTGATGACATGTATGTAATTCCAGAATATTCCTTTGGGTTTGAGTGCACTGGAGAGCTTGCTTTATCGCACGAGCACACAGAACTTGTTTGGCTTCCATACAAAGAGGCAAGAAAAAAACTTCAATGGGATTCAAATAAAACAGCTCTGTATGAATTGAATTGCATATTATTAAAACAAAACGATAAGTAATCGGTTGATGCCAAAGCCTCCCTTTACACAAGGGAGCCTTTTTAACCGCCACGTTCTTTATCATTGTACTATATTTGTGAATACAAATACAAGAATACGGTATATCTCTTTCGAGTTATACCGTATTCTTGAAAAACTGTCCCCTTTAGAGAACCGTTCGTCTAATATTATTGTGCAATTACTCGGCTTCGCTGAATTCTTCTTTGCCTACTCCGCAGAGGGGGCACTCGAAATCCTCGGGCAGATCCTCGAATTTCGTTCCGGGAGCGATTCCGTGTTCGGGATCTCCCTTAGCCTCGTCGTATTCCCAGCCGCAAACCTCACATACGTATTTTTTCATTTTATATTACCTTACCTTTCGTTATTTAGTATTTGTTTTTGTTTACGTATATATTATATCATAGTTTTTTGTTTTTATCTGTAACTTAGTCACATTTTTTACTATATTAAAATAATTATTGACTTAATTTAAAAATAGTGGTATAATTTTTATATCCAAGAAATCTTTAGGAAAGAACGGCTATAAAAATGAGTGAAAACGAACTTGTAAAATTATTCAGCTCATCGTTTCCCTTCTGGAACGAACTGAGTGAGATCGATAAAGAGACCTTTTGCCGCAGCTCCCATTACGCCCGATTTGAAAAAGGAACTAACGTTCATAACGGAAACGAGTGTACCGGCGTCATACTGGTGAAGACGGGAAGTCTGCGTATATACGTCATCTCGGAAGAGGGAAAGGAGATAACCCTTTACCGTCTCTTCCCCGGGGAGATGTGTATGCTTTCCGCTTCCTGCGTGCTGAACAGTATAACCTTCGACGTATTCGTTGATTCGGAAGAGAAGAGCGAATGTGTTGTGGTGGGCGGCTGCGCTTACGCGGAGATCGCGGAAAGAGTACCGCAGGTGAAGATATTTGCCCTTGAAGCGGCGGTAAGCCGTTTTTCCGACGTTATGTGGGTAATGCAACAGATAATGTTTATGAGTATGGACAAGCGTCTTTCCATATTCCTTTCCGATGAAATATCCAAAAGCGGAGGCGATACCGTTAACCTAACCCACGAGCAGATCGCAAAGTACATGGGCTCCGCCCGCGAGGTGGTATCAAGAATGCTCAAGTATTTTTCAAGCGAGGGGATCGTGGAGGTATCACGAAAAGGGATCAAGATACTGGACAAAAAGCGTCTTCGCGCAATGGCGTACTGACCTACACGTTCAGCATCTCAAGTATCTGAGCCTTAGGACGTGCGCCTGCGGATTTGTTCACCACCTTGCCGTCCTTCAAGACCACGAGAGTGGGAATACTGAAAACTCCGAACATCTGAGCAAGCTCAGGCTCGTTATCAACGTTGATCTTTCCAACGATAACGTCGGGCTTTTCGTCGGCTATCTGATCGACGAGAGGGGAGACCATACGGCAGGGACCGCACCAATCTGCGTAGAAATCAAGCAGTACGGGCTTATCGCTGCTCTTTACGCTTTCAAAATTATCCTTGTTTATTTTAATTGCTGACATATTATTTATTTCCTTTCTTTGTTTTAAGTTTTTCTTTATTGTGGCTTTATTATAACATATATATTCGGAGATTTCTGTGATATAGTCACGTTTTTTGGAAAAAATATATTTAATGTAGTTTTTTAGGGAGGCTATTCGCCTCCCTAAATATTTATTTCGTCAGATTTTCCGGTGGATAGCGCCCATCTGAGCAGTAGGGAAGTCCTACGGGAACGTAGGGAAGCGTTAGAGTCTGATGACCGTCGGTGGCGACGAAATGATCCGTGATGGTTGACTCCTCTCCGAATATCCAGCGGTTCGTACCGCGTATCAAACGGAAAAGATCGATATGCTCGTAGCATCCCGGCCAGAGAGCCACCTTGGGAGCGACCTTTTGATAGAACAGATCGTCCTTTGACGTTGTGCGTCCGTGGTGTCCTATCTGGCATATATCAGCCTTTATATCATCGCCCGCGATCTCTGCGGCGAGAATAGCGGCGTGATAGTACGCGTCTCCTACAAAAAGGAGCTTTTGACCGTCAACGGTAAATGAGAAGATCAGAGAATGGTTATTCACGTCGCACCGGACTCGTTCGGGACTGTAAAGCTCACCCTCTTCGTAGGTGTAGTGAACGTCCATCACCGCGTCGCCGAAGTCGATACGCTCTCCCGCGTGAGGAGCGTAGTTCTTTTCGGCGTAATGAGGAATCCCGGACATCATATCAAGGCAAGCGTCATCCGCTACGCCTTCCTTGGAAAGAAGGGAGATATAGGCGTCGATATCAGCGTCCTCGTCGGTGAATTTAGTAAGAGAACCGTAGTGGTCCAAATGGCTGTGAGTGATTATCCAGGCGGCAACGTGAGGTTTACGCCCGTCGGAAAGCTGACGCATTACGCGAACGAGCTCTGGATAGTCGTCATCAAAAGGCTCCGAATGGAAGCCTCCGTCGATCATAATGAGACGCCCGTCTCTCAGACGGAGTATGTAGCCCATACCGCTGCAGCTTTTGGAGTCTACCGATTGAGAGGAAGCGGTAGAGAACTGCGTCAGCGTAACTGAGCTGTGCTTTTTCTCACCCATAGCGGAAAACTGCGGCGTCGGACGGTAAAACGAGGAGAAGATTCTCAGCTCATTTCTCGTCTTCAGAAGGGAAACGCTAAGCTTTACTTCGCCTTTTATATACTCGCGGAAGACGCCCGACTGAAGGCAGTGATCCGCGGTAAGGGAAAATCCCGCGTCCGTAAGAGACGCGTGGTATTCATTCAGATCCTTTTCTGTGGCATCAAAAACTCGGCAGACGTCGGATGTCCGAGAGCAGGGAACGGGCTCGGTGGCTCCGGCAGGTCTTGAAAATGAAAGTGTCATTATGCATCGGTTCCTTTCGTTTGGTATGTGTTTTTGAAATAGATTAAGGCGAGCGCGTTGTTTTGCGCCCGCCTAATGTTCTTATAAACTGTTTATCTTTTCAATAAGAATGGTCTTCAGAACCTGGGGATCGCAGTTGCCCTTCAGCTCCTTCATGCATCTTCCGAAGATGGACATAATAGCCTTTTCTTTGCCGTTCTTGTAGTCGTTTACAGCTCTCGGATCAGCCGCGATAGCCTCGGCTACCTTCTGCTCGATGAGAGATGTGTCGTTGGATACGATAAGACCGTTCGCCTTTGCGTAAGCCTCGGGCTCGATAGAGGAGTCCTCGAACATCTCGGCAAGTATCTTTTTACCGTTTGCGCGTCCTACCTTGCCGCTCGATACCAGAAGGATCAGCTCTCCCAGAGCCTTACCGTTGATATCCAGCATATCGTAGGTCATCTTCCTTGCGTTGAGTATGCTCATGATCTCGGAGATCATCCAGTTAGCCGCGTCCTTGGCGTTACCGCAGACTGCGTAAGCGGCTTCAAAGCACTCGCAAAGAGCGATACTCTTGGTTATCTGCTCGGCATCGTAGTCGCTGAGTCCGTAACCGACGTACTTTTCCTTCTTGACCTCGGGGAACTCGGGAAGAGACTCCTGAACGGTCTCATACCACTGATCGTCGATGACCACGGGCATTACGTTAGGATCGGGGAAGTAGCGGTAATCGCCCGCAGTTTCCTTTGATCTCATAGCGTAGCTCTTGCCCTTGATGTCGTCCCAACGTCTTGTCTCCTGGACGAGAACCTCTGTGCCGTTTTCGATAGCGTCGATATGTCTTGCGGTCTCGTATTCGATGGCGCGCTTGATAGCCTCGATGGAGTTCATATTCTTCATCTCGGTACGAACGCCAAGCTTGTCGCTGCCCTCGGGACGGACGGAAAGGTTTACGTCGCAACGCATAGTACCGTGCGACATCTCACATTCGGCGACCTTTGCGTAACGGAGAAGCATCTTAAGTCTTTCAAGATAGACCTCAACGTCCTCTGCGCTGGAAAGATCGGGCTGGCTGACTATCTCGATCAGCGGAACGCTGGTACGGTTGAAGTCAACGTGTGTGGTATCCTCGCGGATATCGTGGACCAGCTTACCCGCATCCTCTTCCATGTGGATCTGCTTGATGCGTACGTTCTTCTTACCTTTAGACGTTTCGATCTCCACCAGACCGTTTACCGCAACAGGGGCGAACCACTGTGTAGTCTGATAAGCGGCGGGAAGGTCGGGATAGTAGTAGCTCTTTTTATCAAATGTAGTGACGCGGTTGATGTGACAGTTCAGCATCATACCCGCTTTCATACCAAAGTCCACCACTCTCTTGTTTACTACGGGAAGCATACCGGGCATACCGCAGCAAGCGGGGCAGACGTGCATATTGGGCTCTGTGCCGAAGGAATGGGCGGAGCAGGAGCAGAAGATCTTGGACTTTGTCGCAAGCTCAACGTGGACTTCAAGTCCGATGACGGTTTCGTATTTCATATTTATGATCATACCTTTCTTACACCGAAGTAGCGTTTTGGGGCGGTATGCCGGAAGGCATATCAGAGCCTCGGTGTACGGCTCTGAAGCTACAAAAGGCGTGTTTGAAAATTTATTTCAAACGTCTCCTCCCTCAACCAATTCTCTTTACAGCGTCAAGGAGCGCCGCGTCCGAAAGCGCGGGTCCTACCAGCTGAACGCCGCCTGCAACCACAGCGGGAAGTCCCGTGATGGAAGCGGGAGCGGTGTAAATATTCTCTGTGAACGCCATATACTTGTCGGCGCGGACATCTTCCTCTGTATAAGCCATCTTGCTGACAGCGGGAATGAGGAGCGCGTCAATGTCTTCGAAGAAGCTCTCAAATATCTCACAGATGATTCGGCGTACTCTGAGAGACTTGTCATATACTTTCATATAGTTATCGGTGGAAAGTGTTTCGCTTCCGTAGAGGATAACGCTCTTAATGACCTCTCCGAACGCTTCTGTTCTGCTGTTGGTGTAAAGCTCGTCAAGGTTAGTGAACTTTTCAGCTCTGTATCCGTATTTTACGCCGTCGTAACGGGATACGTTGTTGCAGACCTCTGCGCTCATAAGCACGTTCCAGGCGGATCTTGCGGCAACTAGACCTGAGCCGTCAAGCTCGATAACTTCAATTCCTGCCGCCTTAGCCTTGGCGGTAAATCCGTCAAGCTTAGCCTGTACGTCTTCATCCGCGCCCTCGCACAGAGCCTTTACAATACCGATGCGCTTTACGGGAGCGTTTATCTTTGCGGCTGCTTCGCATTTTTCAGCGGGAAGGCTGGTTCCGTCTTTGTCGTCGTGTCCTGCGATAACGGAAAGCACCTCGGAAACGGTCTCCGCGCTTCCTGCGGTAACGCTCACACATTCGCCTGAGCAAGCCGCGGGGATAGTGCCGTATCTCGAAACGGTACCGTACGTGGGCTTTATGCAGACAAGTCCTGCGTGAGCCGCGCCGCGTCTTATCGCGCCGTTTACGTCAAGGGAGATCGCTGCGACCGCATCTCCGCTTTTTACCGCCTCGCAAGCGGGATTTACGAGAACGCCGTTTACCGCGGGCGTTCCGTTATAAGAGGTCTCGCCTATAAGGTCGACCGAAAATTCACCAACATCAGCCTTCATAGCTACGTTGTAGCCTGCGTCTGCAAGACGTGTTACCGCCTCGGCGCTGAAAAGGCTCATATAGCCGTCGAGCATACGGGAGCCTGCCGCCGTAGGCATATCAGAGGTGAGTATCATATCGTCTGCCGCGATGCGCTTATCCGCTGAGCAGTCGATCTTAGCTGTTATGATCTTCATATCGTCCCCTCCTGTTATTCTACTACGCGGGGCACGCACCAGTAGCCCTCGTCGGTCTCGGGCGCTCCCTGCTGAAGCGCCTCTCTGTCAAATTTCTTTACGACCTCATCCTCGCGCACTACCGTCATAATTGGCATTACGTGAACCATTCTTTCTACGTCAGACGTATCGAATATACGGTCGATTGCGGAAAAATCTTCCATTCTCTTATCAAAAAAGCAGAGGAAGTCTTCTTTTTGCTGTTCCGTAAGCTTGAGCTGGTTCAGCAGCTCAAGTCTTCTCAGTGTATCTCTTTCCATTTTGGATAAAACTCCTTTTATATGGGGATGGCAAAGTCGGAAATTTTGATCGTGTATATGGCAGCTTACGAACGCCGCAAATCCACACAAAACAACCGTCTTACATAAATATACTATATGCCTGCAGGCGCTTGCCTGCTGCCTGTTGCCGCTTAGTCTCTTACCTTAATGTGAACCTCGCGGAGCTGCTGCTCGGTGACCTCGCCGGGCGCGCCCATCATAACGTCCTGAGCGTTTCCGTTGAGAGGGAACGCGATAACGTCACGGATGGTCTCCTCGCCTGCGATGAGCATTATCATTCTGTCAACGCCGGGAGCCATACCTGCGTGAGGCGGAGCGCCGTAAGAGAACGCGTTGTAAAGAGCGCCGAACTTAGCTTTGACGGTCTCTTCGCCGTAGCCTGCGATCTCGAACGCCTTCTTCATTATCTCGGGGTTGTGGTTTCTTACCGCGCCGGATGAAAGCTCTACGCCGTTGCAAACGATGTCGTACTGATAAGCATATATATCAAGGGGATCCTTGTTCAGGAGCGCGTCCATACCTCCCTGAGGCATTGAGAAGGGATTGTGGGTGAAGTCGATCTTGTTTGTCTCGGGATTGAGCTCGTACATAGGGAAGTCAACGATGAAGCAGAATTCAAAGGAATCGTCCTTGATGAGACCGAGCTCTTTTCCGATCCATGTTCTCATCTCGCCTGCCAGACGGTTGATCACGGAAGCGCTGTCGCTGATGAAGAAGAGGGACTCGCCTTCCTTGATTCCAACGAGAGCCGCAAGCTCAGCCTTCTGCTCATCGGTGAGGAATTTTGCGATAGGACCCTTGAACTCGCCGTTCTCGAGGTTGATGTATCCGATACCGAACTTCATTCCGATGCTTCTGGAATATTCGTCGATAGCCTTTTCAAAGGCTTTCTTTCCGTCGCCGTCCCCGTCCTTCTTGACGAGATAATTTGCGACTATACCGCGGACCAGCTTGTTCTTGAAGGGGATATTTCTGCCGTTTACCGTAAGGAACTCGTTCTTTGCGAAGAAGTCCGTCAGATCCTGAATGATCAGCGGGTTGCGAAGGTCGGGCTTATCGGTACCGTACTTCAGCATGGATTCTTCGAACTTGATGCGGCGGAAGGGGGGCTTTGATACCTTTTTATCGGAAAACTTGGTGAAGGTGTTGTAAACTACGGTTTCAGCTACCTCGAAAACGTCTTCCTGCGTTGCAAAGGACATCTCAAAGTCCAGCTGATAGAATTCTCCCGGAGAACGGTCCTGACGGGCGTCCTCGTCACGGAAGCAGGGCGCGATCTGGAAGTAGCGGTCAAATCCCGAAGCCATCAGGAGCTGCTTGAACTGCTGAGGAGCCTGGGGAAGCGCATAGAACTTGCCCTTGTGCTTACGGCTGGGAACGAGATAGTCTCTTGCGCCCTCGGGAGAGGAAGCGGTGAGGATGGGAGTCTGGATCTCCATGAAACCGAGCTCCTCCATCTGTGAACGAAGATAGCTGAGTATCTTAGATCTGAGAACGATATTGTCGTGGATCTTTCGGTTTCGGAGGTCAAGATATCTGTATTTGAGACGGACGTCCTCTCTGGTCTGTGTGGAAGCGTCGATCTCGAAGGGAAGTCCCTGCAGACAGGGACCGAGAACCTCGATCTTTTCCGCTCTTACTTCGATAAGTCCCGTGGCGATCTTGGGGTTTACAGTTTCCTCGTCTCTTTTCGTTACGTTTCCTTCGACGAGTATGACGGTCTCCTTGGACATTCCCGCGATCATGCTGTCGTCGGAAAGAACTATCTGAGTTATTCCGTAATGGTCGCGCAGATCGACGAAGAGAACTCCGCCGTGGTCGCGGACTGTGTCTATCCAACCCGTAAGGGTCACCTTTTGTCCGATGTGCTCTGTTCCGAGCTGGTTGCAAGTGTGTGTTCTGAGCATAAGTTTGATCCTCCGTACAATGTGGGTGTTAATTTTGAGAACATGGCTTGCGAAGAAGGATAAAAAAAGCCCTTCGTCCGCAAATATGGGACGAAAGGCTGTCTTCCGCGATACCACCCAAATTGACCGCCCAAAATAAGCGATCCTCTCATAATCATCTTTACGCGATGAACGCGCGGTTCTAATCACCAAGCTTGTGTTCGGCTTTCTTCCGCGCGGCTCCGAAGTGTTCTTCTTACAAGACTTACTGCCGCGCTCTCACCTGCCGCGGCTCTCTGATAATAAGCTACCTTGTAATACTGTCTTCATCATAGCCGATATACTGAATAATTATTACAGTTTATTATAACATACAATTAAATACATGTCAATAACTTTGTATAAATTTAATCTAAAATTCACATTTTTATTTTGTCAAGTATCTCTTGCGCATTGGTGTCGGGCTTGACCTTGGGCATTATCTCCGAAATGTTACCGCTCTCGTCGATGATGAATGTGGTTCGGACCACTCCCATACTGACCTTTCCGCACATCTTTTTCTCCTGCCATACTCCGTAAGCCTCGATAGCCTTACGCTCCGGATCGGAGAGCAGAACGAAGGGAAGAGCGTATTTCTCCGCAAATTTGACGTGGGATGCTACGCTGTCCTTGCTTATTCCGATAACTTCAAAATTCTTACTTTTAAACTCCTCGTAAGTCTCTGCGAAGGCGCAAGCCTGACGCGTGCATCCGGGAGTGTTATCCTTTGGGTAGAAATAAAGGACTACCTTTTTGCCGAGAAAATCGGAAAGGGAAACTTCCTTTCGGTCCTTGTCCTTTAAAGTAAAATCCGGCGCTTTTGTTCCAATTTCTAACATAATATGTTATCCTTTCAAATTTAGATTTATAGGTGCGTTAAGTTTTGATTTTATATTTGATTAAGACGGTTATTTTGCTTATATTTTAATGTATTTTTCCGCATCTTTCTTCCTTTCTTTCGGGAAAGAAAGAAGAAAGACGCTCCAGAAAGAAGAAAGAAAGCCCGTGGGCAGGCGAGCGCCTGCAGGCAAATAAGGGAATATTCTGCGTAAGCAGGATATTCGGGGTGACACACACCTATGTTCGCACAAATAAAACAGTGTCACCTAAAAATCCTCGCGTAACACACTCCGTGTGCTCGGATTTTGGGTACATGAAATAC
>SVSQ01000039.1 GCA_015064245.1 Oscillospiraceae bacterium
TTTTCTTCCTTCTTTCGCAAAAGAAAGAAGAAAAACGAAACAAAAAGAAGAAAGAAAGACCGTGGTAGATTTTAAGCGGCACACAGAAAATCCTCGCGTAACACACTCCGTGTGCTCGGATTTTGGGTACATGAAATACTGCCGAGTTGCTACCGCAACTACCCTAAAAGCTTAAATCAAGTAAAAAAACGGATAAAGCATCCCGAAAATGCGAAGCGTGGGCGAGCATTTTTGTCGAAATGATAGCAGTAGCATCCTTTTTTACAACCCAAAATTCGCTCCTGCTTTTGAGCGAATTTTCTGTAGATGATCGCACCCTTTCTTTCTTCTTTCTTTGGTTCGTTTCTTTCTTCTTTCTTCGGAAAGAAAGAGGAAAGAAATGAACATATAAAAAAGAATTTAAAATTATACCCAAAATATCCGTCTTAAACAAAATTTGTAAATTAAAACCTGCGGTGCTACGCACCGCTAAACACCAATTTATAGGATAAATCTTACTATTTCGAATCAAATTATTATTCCTTTGCGTTGTCAACCCGCGGCATACAGTACCCTTCTCCCATATGAGTCTGAAGATAGACCTCGTCCGTAGAGACAGCCTGAAGCTTTTTGCGCAGAGCCGCGACGAAAACTCGGAGTGAAAGTATTTCATTTCCGATAGGATTTGCCCAAAGCTCTTCGAGTATCACCTTGTAGCGTACTACGTTTCCGCAGTTTTTGGAAAGCAGGCAAAGGAGCTTGTATTCAAGAAGAGTAAGATGAACCTGCTTTTCGCCGATGAAGACGCGGCAGGTGGCGTAGTCGATGGAGAGAGCGCCGTTTTTGAAGACGGATTCGCTTTCGCGTTCATTAACGCTCGGTGTTTCGGAGAGGGCGAGAGAGATCCTCGCGCTAAGCTCCTTAACGTTTATGGGCGCGCAGATAAAATCGGCAAGCCCGAAGGACTTAATGGGCAGAGGAGTAAGGGACTCACCGGAGCGTATGAGGATTATCGGAGCTTTAGTAAGGCATCTGATAACGCGCACGAAGTCCAGAACGTACAGCGTTCCGAACTCCCGTCCGCATAATATAACATCGGGAGCGAAGGAAAGAAGTGCGTTTTCACATTCGTCGGGGGTGTAAACGGTGCGGACCAAATAATCATCATTTATTTCTTCAGCAAGTTGAGCGCAGTTAGTCTCAATACAGTTGCAAATCAGTATTTTAAGCATTTGAATTTTACCAAGCCTTTAGTTTTAATTCTAACAATCAATATTATACAATACTAATATATCTTGGCGGAATAAAAACTGTAAACGAATTGTAAACACTTAAAGCTTGTTATTGTAGCTTATTGATTATTGTGCTACAATATAAAAGTGAAAGGATATGTCACATTATGTAACTGATAAATTGTGTTTTTCGGTGAGTATAAAGGATTGCTTTAGCAATTCGTAGGGGAGGGGCTTGCTCCTCCCGAAAAATCTCCATAAAACACTCTGCTTACGCAAACTAATTGATCCTCTGCAGCAGACGCCTGCCGGGAGGACCAAGGCCCTCCCCTACGACAAATAATGAAATTTTCACCAAATAAATTGTTTGCCTGCCCGATAAATCAAAATTTGAAAAGTTCAAAAAATCAACCATTAAAAGTGACATAGCCAAGTGAAAAATCAACCGTGGAAGGAAATAAAGATCAATGAATATCACGATTTTGGATTCAGATACTCTTGGCGATGACGTAAATCTGTTCGGTTTTTTGAATCTCGGACATACGGACGCGTACGGAAATACCGCTCCGGCGCAGATCGCGGAGAGAATAAAGGATTCTGACGTTGTAGTTATAAATAAAGTCAAGCTCAACAGAGAAAACCTCAGCGGAGCGAAGAAGCTGAAGCTGATTTGCGTTGCGGCGACGGGATATGACAATATAGATATCGCCTACTGCAAGGAAAGGGGCATACAGGTCAGCAACGTGATCGGTTATTCCACCAGATCCGTTGCTCAGGTCACTATTACGACCGTGCTGGGGCTTGCCACCCATATCAGAGAGTTTAACAGCTACGTTGCAAGCGGGAAATATACGGATTCGGGCGTGGCGAACAAGGTCGTTCCCGTGTATTACGAGCTTACGGGCAAGACGTGGGGAATAGTCGGACTCGGCAATATCGGTAAAGCGGTGGCGTCCGTCGCAGAGGCGTTCGGGTGCAAGGTGATCGCGAATAAACGCACCCTCGATCCCGAATTTGAGTGCGTGAGCCTTGAAGAGCTGTGCAGAAGATCGGACGTCATCTCTATCCATACTCCCCTTACAAAAGAGACCCGAGGTCTGATCGGAAAGGCTGAGCTTGAGCTGATGAAGCCCGGCACTATACTCTATAACGCTGCTCGCGGCGCGGTGACGGACGAGGAAGCCGTGGCGTCAGCCATAGAAAACGGCGTTATCGGAGCTTTCGGAAGCGACGTTTATTCTATAGAGCCCTTTCCTAAGGATCATCCGATGTATCGTATAAAGGACAGAGAAAACGTCCTGCTTACTCCTCACATGGCTTGGGCGAGCTATGAAGCGAGAACAAGATGTATCGAAGAGATGCAGGAAAACATACGTTGCTTCCAAAAAGGCGTGAAAAGAAACGCCGTTACGGGCTGAATTTAACGAAAGGTCAAAATACAGATGGATATTCTTATGCCAACGCTGGACAGAATGGTGTTTCTGTTCGCATTTATACTTATCGGATACCTGCTGGGAAAGCTGAAGCTGATCCCCGATAATTCGGCTCAGGTGCTTTCAAAGCTGGAGAACTACCTGTTTATACCTGCTCTGGTCATGGGCTCGTTCATATCGAATTTTACGGTGTCGAAGCTCAGCGAGGCGGGAACGCTGATCCTGATATGCCTTGCGGTAGAGGCGTTCGTGCTTCCAACGGCTATCCTCTGCGCCAAGCTGTGCGCCAAGGACAAATATCAGCGCGGTATCTATACATACGGGCTCTGCTTTTCAAATTTCGGATTTATGGGTAACGCAGTGGTCGCCGCAGTATTCCCCGACATATTTATGGAATATCTTGTTTTCGTTATCGGACTGTGGGTGGTTCTGTACGTCTGGGGAGTTCCGTCTCTGCTAATTCCGAAGGAGGCGGGGAGCGCCCCCAAGGGCTTTGCAAGGCTTAAACCCCTTCTCAACCCTATGTTTATCAGTATGATCATCGGTATGCTTATAGGTCTTTCGGGACTGACGCTTCCGAGCAGCGTGGATTCCGTTATCAAAGTCTCGGGAGACTGTATGTCGCCCGTAGCTATGCTTTTGACTGGAATTACCGTTTCCAAGATCGATCTTGTGCAGACCTTGAAGAAAAAGGGACTTTATATTGCGTCCGCATTGAGGCTTATCGTGTTCCCCGTTGTTTTTATGGGACTTATTCTGCTTCTGAAGATACCCTTTTCAAAAACGGTCCTCATCTGCCTTATGTGTTCTCTTGCTATGCCTCTCGGTCTTAATACCGTGGTGGTGCCGGGGGCGTACGGTAAGGATACGTCCGAGGCGGCGGGTATGGCGCTCGTATCCCACACTCTTTCGGTAATAACAATTCCGCTCCTGTTTTCCTTCTTTTTGCAGTTTATTGGTTAACCTACTTTTCTTGGAAGAAAAGTAGGCAAAAGACCGTACTTTTCTTGAAAGAAAAGTAGGCAAAAGAACTTCTGTTACATTTTGGGTTGATAATTTCAAAATTTAAATTGTGGGTGAGATGAATGCACGAATCAGAGCCTTCTCCAGTGGGAGAAGGGGGACCATCGCAGATGGTGGATGAGGTGTCAAAAGACAGTTCAAATTCTACAAAACACCTCATCCGTCACTCGCTTTGCTCGCGACACCTTCTCCCACTGGAGAAGGTTTCTTGTAACAGAACATCTCGCCTATAAATCAAAATTTAAAAGCGCCTGAAGGATTTGCTCCGTCAGGCGTTTTTCGATTTTTGTTTTATATTACAATACTATCTCGCTTCCGTCATCGACTATGGTGATGGGGTAATCAAAATCGTTCTGTACGGCTCTTATCTCATCGAAACGGGAATATGGGAAAATATGAGTGAAATAAACGCTTTTCGCCTTACAAGTCTTGAGATAGGGCATGAGCTGTTCTACTCCGAAATGTGCCATCTCACAGACGAAAACGTCGATTTCTTCCTTTGATACGATCTCAGGTACGTCCTTTTCTCTCAGCATATAGGAGAGGTCGCCCGAAAACAGAGCCTTTTTGCCCTCTGATTCGACCAAAATGGCGTAAGACGGACGGCTTACGTTAGCCATATGCTTTGTCGGTATGAGAGAAACCCGTATGTTCTCGTCCTTGTAGATGAAATCCGACGTTACCGTGTGGAAACGAACTCTTTCGGTATCAAGCGGACAGTCAACGGCTTCTATCACCTTTTCAAAGGCGTCCGCTACGTGCTGTTCTGTGAAATAGAAATCGATCGCCGCCTTTTTGTAGTACCAGTTCACAAGATCTGCGAGAGGCAGAACTCCGTTTATATGGTCTCCGTGTGAATGTGTGTTGAAAACAGCACGTACCTTATTTATATCCCTGCCTTTGCGCAGGATCTCGTCCATAACAGGTGCGCCTGCGTCGATGAAGTAAATAGCGTCTCCGGCTTCGAGCATTATGCTGGAGCAGTATCTGTCAGCGGCGGGAACACCGTGAGACGTTCCCAAAAACGTTATTTTCATATAAATTGTTTCCTTTCAGATCAAAATTCAAGTGAATAGGGAACGGGAATACGTTCCTCAAAATAATACGCCTGCTTTATACCCATTTCAAGCAGCTTTGGTATCAATTCATCGAACCCCTGCGCCGCGTTTTGTGAGATGTGAGCGTCTGATCCCAGGGTTATCATATACCCGCCCTTGGCGATGAAACGCTGAACGTATTCAAGATCCGGAAAGTATCTGCCGTACGAGGTATTTATCCCCGAGGTGTTGATCTCCAGCGCCAGATGCTTTTTGACTGCCAGATCAAGTATCTTATCTATCTGTTCGTCGTAACGGGCGAGATCGATCTGCTTGCCGTATTTACCGACTATGTAACGAAGTGGGCAGGTGATGTGGGTGAGGATATCGAAATCCGTGGTCGCTACCGTGGTTATCAGCTGATCAAAGTATTCGGTCATAAATCCGTGAAGATATTCGTCGTCCGCGTTTGTGAAATCGTAAGCCGAGTAGGCGACATCTATATCGCGGTACAGAAAATAATGAAGCGAACCGAGAATGACGTCGTACGTCGTCATTTCGTGAGCCTCCGCGCCGGTTTCGCGGTCGCATATCTCCTCGCCGATCTCGATTCCCGAAAAAACTCTGAATTTTCCGCCGAACTCTTTGTCCAGCTCCTTGGCTTTCTTGACCGACTCGATAACAGAGGTCTTTTGGTCGGAGACACGGCACAGAAAGTTGTCGTAATGGTCTGTAAACGCTACTCCGCATCCGCCCTTTTCCATCTCTGTTTTGCAGAGCTCGAGGGGATCGCTCTTTGCGTCGTGGGAGAAGGAGGTATGAGTATGGCAATCGAAAAATCCGCCGGTCTTTTTGGGGTTCTTGATCCTTCCCGTGGTCTCGACAACGTCCGCGCCGAGAGCCTTTGCCAGCTCGTATTCCTCTTCCGTGGCGCATATCCAAATTCCGAGGTCGCACAGCGCCTTGACTTCTGCGCAAAGCTCCTTGCTTGCGCGGGGGACCTTTACCCACTCCGTCATCTTCGTTGGAAGCGCCAGCCATACGGTCAAATGATTATTTTTCAGATAAGTCTTTATTCTCTTGACCGTTTCGGCGTCAACGTAGCCGTCGTAATGTATCTCGGCGTCTGGGAAACGGGCGACGACCTTCTGAATGAACTCCTCGGTCTTGCAGGTGAACGCCAAAGAAGCGCCCGATGCTTGCGCGACGTCGAAAAGCATCTCCTGCAGAGCGGAGTCGAAGTTTTGGATTTTGTTATCAATCTTGACGGTGATGCCGTATTTCTTAGCCAAAGCGAGAGCGTCCGAAAGCAGTGGGATCCTCTCACCCTTGAATTTCAGCGACTTCCAAATTCCCGCGTCGAATTTCAACGCCTGGGCGTAGGTGATGTCGCCTATTTTTATGTCGTAGGGAAGCTTTTCGCCGTCGTTTCGGCGGCAGGTCCTGTTTAACGTCTTGTCGTGAAGCACGACGCATTTTCCGTCTGATGTGAAAGCGGGGTCAAGCTCGATGATATCGTAACCTTGAAAAGCGGCGGCTTTAAAAGCCGCCATGGTATTTTCAGGGAATTCCGTGCTGACGCCGCGGTGCGCCTGGAGTCTCATTTTTTAATCGAAATCCTTTCGGGTATAGTTATCTATTCCTCTTCGTCCTGCAGAGATTTTGCTTTTCTGTTGAAGAAGGTGATATTGTTGAAGCCAACGGTTCTTGCGGCTTCGCTCATGCTTACGCCGCTGAGCATAAGCTCCTCTGCGTGGCGTATTCTGAGGGAGTTTCTGTATTCGATGGGGCTCATACCCGTGTAGATATTGAACGCCTTACGGAACGCGCTCTCGCTCATACCCGCCATCTTCGCCAGCTCCGATACCTTCAGACTGTTGCTGTAATTTTTGTCTATGTATCTTATGACGGGGACGATATTGAGGATATCCTTAGCCGCCTCGCTGCTCTCCTGGAGCAGATAGACAAGCTTGTAGAAATAGGAGATATAGTAATTTACGTTGATTATGGTTCTTTCCGAATATTCGGTTTCCGCTTCCTCGATAAGCTCAGTTATACGCGGGTTATTGGTGTAAGCGGTTATTTTTTTTGCGATACAGCCGCTTGTGGTCTCAAAAAAGAAGCTGAAGGAGTGGTTCTTTTCGCCCATATAGTAGATATCGCAGGCAGAGCCCTTTGGAACGAAGACGGTCTCCCCCTCGAAGGCGCAGACGGAGGTTCCGTCCGAGAGCTCAAAGCGGATAGTACCGTTTTTGATATAAACAAGTGTGTCAAAGGTTGCAGGCTTTTTTGCCTGATGGATATATCCTTCGCGGTGGGCGGCAGAGGACATTCTCAGATTTTTTATGCCGATTTCTCCGTATGTTTGCATTTTCAGATATATTCCTTTCCTAAATTGATTATATACTTTATGTATTTATTTTATCATATTTGAGGTGTAATGTCAATGCTTTTTCTGCTCTTAATCTATCTCAACGAACGCAACTACAGGATAGTGGTCGGAGATGAAAATACCGTTCACGCCGTTATCAGCCTCAGCGTAGGACAAGGTCGCGTCGCACTTCATATTGGTGAAAACGTAGTCGATCTTGCATTTTTTCTGCAGTCTTCCGTAATCGTGGAAGGTGTGGTCGATAAGCGAGGTGCAGTCTTTTATTCCCGCATCGGTAAATATCTTGATCTCGGGAGCGGAAGGAGTGGCGTTGAAGTCACCCGTAATTATGAAATCACCACCCGTTTCGGAGATCTTCTGCATTATCTGAGCGGATCCGAGCAGACGCGCCGTAGCGCCCTTGTGATCGAGATGGGTGTTGTAGAAATAGAAGGGCTTGGACGTTCCGCGCTTTTTGAGCATGGCAACGGATGCTATACGCGGGCAGGTGGATTGATCCATACCGTAAGTTGAACCCGGAACGTTCGGAGTGAGAGAAAGCCAAAAGTTTTCAAAGGAGATAAGGTCAAATTCCGAGGTCTTATAAGCGATGACCGTGGATTCGCCCGTATAATCGTTTCCTCGTCCGCAACCGAGAACGGTGTAATCCTTTAGATTGGCTTTCAGCCAGTCGCGCATAAAATCGGTGATTTCCTGAAACCCGATGACGTCGGGAGAGCACTCGTTGATAAAATCGGATATTCTGCCTGTTCTGTTATCGAAAATATTATCTCCGTCGTGTGTGGTTCTGCAACGCATATTGAAGGAGCAGACTTTTAAAGTAGTTGACATAGCTTTTTACCGTCCTTTATATTTTCATTATTTTGCCTTTTTTGAAATTTCTGTATATGACAGAGAACATTATTATGTTTACTATCAGCGCAAGTATCCAGGATACCGTAAAGCAAAGGTACAGGTTATGTATCGTCTGAAAATGTGGATATACGAAGAACATCCAGACAAAGCGCAGTATCAGAACGCTGAATACGGAATTGAACATTGAGAGTATGGAGTAACCGAAGGCGGCGATTGCGTTACCGAGTACGCCGCTGATAGCCGCGATGAAGTATAGGGCGAGAATGTAGTGCATTCGGACGTATCCATATTCGATCGCTTCCGTTTCGCCCGGCAGATACACTCCCAAAAACTGCTTTCCGAAGAGGAAGAAGCCGTCTCCGAGTAGGATGCCTAACGCTACGCCGATGACCATACAGTAGAGGATAGTCTTTTTCACTCTTTCGGGCTTTTTAGCGCCCAGGTTTTGTCCGACGAAAGCCATTGCCGTTGCGGCGACGGAGTTCGTGAAGCTGGCAACCCAGCTTTCGATACTGATAGCAGCGGTGTTTCCAGCCATAGCGGCGGTGCCGTAGGAGTTGATAGCGGACTGTATCTGAATGTTGGCGATGTTGTAAAGGGAAGCGTTAAGCGCTCCGGGGAGACCGAGAGCCATGATTCTGCCGAAGGTCTTGGGGCAGAATATAAGGTGACGCAGATCCGTCTTGCAGGGACCGTCCATTTTGATCAGACGTATCATTACGAGGAGCGCGCCCAGAACCTGCGAAGCAAAGGTAGCGATAGCGACTGCGGCGACTTTTTGGGAAAGTATGACGCAGAGAATGAAGTTGAGCACTACGTTCAGCAGACCGCAGGCGATGAGGTAATAGAGCGGACGCTGAGTGTCGCCCGTAACCCGCAATATCGCCGCGCCGAAGTTATACAGCATAAGAAACGGAGCGGAAGCAAAGTATATTTTCAGGTAAAGCGACGCGCCTTCTATACATTCATCGGGACAGGCGGAGACTTCGAGAAACCAATCTGCAAAGAACAGTCCCACGACCGCCAGGATCATACCGATCGCGACGGAAAGAATAAGCGATGTGCCGACGGTGCGTTTGATCCTGTCGTTATCCTTCGCGCCGACGGAATGGGCGAGAATGACATTCGTTCCGCCCGCAAGACCGACGAAGGAGTTGACCACGAGGCCGACGATAGGCGTCGTGGCTCCGACGGCGGCTACCGCTACGGAGTTTGCAAAGTTTCCGAGCACCATTATGTCGGCGGAGTTGAAAAGCACCTGCACCAGCGCGCCGATAGCGATGGGAATGGCGTATTTGATTATAGAGGGGACAAGGGGTCCTTCCGTGCTGTTGATCTCTTTGATTTTAAACATCAGAAAAAAATAATTACCTTTCGCGTAGTTCCTTTAATTGTATTTTAATACAATAACTTAAAAAAGTCAAGTTAAAAGCATTATTTTATATATAAAATTATTTATTAAATGAATTGTGAGTTTAGCGGGGAACGCCTCGCGGCGAAGCAGGCACGCGCCTGCAGGCGAATAAATTATTTGTGCACATTAGGAACATAATCCTACACCAAATTTCTGCGAAGATTTCGGTCTTTTTTCGGAGCAAAGTGGAGAAAAAAGCGCTGACCGCCGTCAGCGAGAAAGCTTCGAGCAAAACGCTGAATTAAATGGAGCTTTTGTAAAAAAGACTTGAGTTTATGGGCTTTTTTGCAAAAGCAACCTTGTATCAGCGTTTATGTGCGCCCGTAGATGTTCGCACTAAACTCGCAGCGCACCTAAAAATAAAAAAATGAAGAAACCTGACATTCAACAAAACATTCGTCTTACACAAATAAATTATCTGCCGGCGGGTGCTTACCCGCTTTTGTTAAAATTGTCCGAAAAAAACCGTCAAAATAACTAAAGGTTGAAAAACCGTATTGACAAAAGAATAAATAATAATATAAAATATATCCAAGGTCAAAGTGACTTAAAAAAGTGACAACGAAAGGAAATATAATTATGCCGAGAATATTTAAAGAAATGGGATTTAATTCCTCGACGGTGCTCAGCGCCGCTGACTACGTCAGATACGTTGACGCAAGCAGCAAAGATTTCGTGCCCGCCAAAACAGCTCCTATCATAAAGCGCGCAGAGGCGCACCTTACCAAGGAGATCCCGATACTCCCCGCATCCGTTTACCTTGATTACCCCAGAAACGGTAACAGAAGCAGATACGAGTCCATTCATTTCGCCCGCAGAAGTATGGCTCTCGACCTAGCTATCGCAGAGTATTGCGAAAAGCAGGGAAGATTCGCAGATAAGCTTATGGACGTGGTCTGGGCGATAATGGAGGAGTCCACATGGATCATTCCCGCGCATCTGTATAATAGCCCCAGCCACGCTCATTACGGGCTTGGTCCCGTTTATAACTCGGACAGACTTCACGGAATAGATCTGTTCTCAGCATCCACCTCGGGAACGCTTTCAACGGTATATATGCTCTGTAAAGATACGCTTGACGCTATCACACCACTGATCTGCGAAAAGATGGAATATATGCTCATCGACCGTACCATAAAGCCCTTTATCAACTGCGTATTCTGGTGGACGGGCGAAAGAGGCAACTCTGTAAACAACTGGGA
Organism: Oscillospiraceae bacterium; assembly: GCA_015064245.1. Taxonomy (GTDB): domain Bacteria; phylum Bacillota; class Clostridia; order Oscillospirales; family CAG-272; genus SIG673. Next base: position 10,568 of record SVSQ01000039.1, read on the forward strand.
TCCCTGGATCATTTCCAACATTCTGCACACTCTCAGCGTCGTGAACGTTGATATGTATACCAGAAAGCTGGTGGTTCAGAAATGTCTTGACAGCCTTGATAACTGGACCGCGCTGTACGCCCCCGACGGCGGCTGCGACGAAGGTCCGAGCTACTGGGGCGCGGCAGGAGCGTCATATTTCGACTGTCTTGAGCTGCTCTACGATCTCAGCGGTGGAAAGATCAACGTTTACGGTCATCCGCTGGTCAAAGCGATATTCGAGTACATAGTCAAATTCAACATCAACGGCAGAAGATTCATCAACTTCGCGGACTGCGGACCTTCCTGCCACCACGACGGTATCATGATCAGACGTATGGGCGAAAAGTGCGGATCCGACTCGCTGGCGGCATTCGGCGACACAATGGCTGTTCTTGCGGACGGCGGAGTCAGCTGGTCTCACGTTTACAGAGGTCTGCGCAACCTGATCGTACCTACTCCCGAAAGCGCGAAGAGTAATGCGGAAACCAAGGTCTGGTTCCCCGATCTGAAGGTCATGACCGCAAGAGAGTGCAGCGATTCGTCCAAGGGTATGTTCGTCGCTATGAAGGGCGGACACAACGGCGAGCAGCACAACCATAACGACGTCGGAAACGTGGTTATCTACTACAACGGAAATCCCGTTATCATAGATACGGGCGTCGGAACTTATACGAAGCAGACATTCTCCAACCGCCGCTATGAGCTGTGGTTCATGCAGTCCTCTTACCATAACCTGCCCGATATTTCGGGTGTTGCTCAGATGCAGGGAAGAAAATTTGCATCAACGGATGAGGTATATGACGCGGAAACAGGCGGAGTCAAGATGGAGATCGGCGGTGCATACCGCGACGAAGCGGGAGTTAAGTCCTACACCCGTGAGACCGTTATGAAGAACGGAAAGGTCTATATCACCGACACTATGTCCCTTGATGGTGAGAGAGACGTTGACTTCCACTTTATGTCAGCTAAGAAGCCCGAGATCACGGAAGCTGGTAAGATCGCGCTTCCCGAGGGAAGAGTGATGACCTACGACACCGATCTTGAAGCCGAGGTCGAGGAATTCCCCGCGAACGACGGCGGAATCCAGAGAAACTGGCAGAGCGAGGTAATGTGGCGTATCCACTTCAGAAAGAAGATGGAGAGCGGAAGCTATACGTTTATAGTTGAGTAAAGCCTTCTCCGGTGGGAGAAGGTGGCGCCATAGGCGACGGATGAGGCGTAATTTAATAATCGATATGTAAACAAATACGCGCCCCGAAGCGAGAAATCTCGTTTCGGGGCGCGATCGTTTTGCTTTGTTGTAGGATATGCACAAACATTTTTGTTCAGGTTGCCATATTGACAAAAGGCTTGGACCTATGGTAATATGAAACTGTACTAATACAGTTTATGGAAGGGGGCAGTACAGAAAATGACGGCAGAGATGCTGATAAGCGTTGATCCGAAGGATCCAACGCCGATATATTTACAGCTTGCAAAAAGCGTCACAGAACTGATAGAGCGCGGTATGCTCAAATCGGGCGAAAAGATGCCGTCTGTGCGCTCACTTGCATTGAAGCTGGCGATAAATCCGAACACAATACAAAAGGCTTACACGGAACTTGAGCATCGCGGAAAGCTGAAAAATGAAGCGGGACGAGGTTGTTTCGTCTCGGAACCCGACGAGAAAAAGCTGAAAACAAGAGAAGAAATACGGGCAAAGCTGATAGAGCTTATATCTGCGGCAAAGGAAGCAGGAATAAGACAAGATGAGATAGAAGAGCTTAAAGCTTCTATCTATAACGAAGAAATCAATTCGAAGGGAGATAAGTGAAATGGTAGAGATCATCGACGTATCAAAGAATTTCGGAACTGTCAAAGCGCTGGGCGGAGTGACGCTCACCGTTGGGGAAAAGTCTGTTTTCGGACTTGTGGGTTCGAACGGATCGGGAAAATCAACGCTTCTTAGAATAATGATGGATATTTATAAGGCAGACAGCGGAAGGGTGCTGTACGACGGAGAGGATATTGCAAAAAAGACGAAGCTGAAAGAAAAAGTTTTCCATATCGCAGAAGATCAGTATTTCTTTCCCGGTTCAAGCGTTGAGGAGATGTCACGCTTTTTCCGTTGCTTTTACAAGAACTATGAAAAGGAAGCATTTGTAAAATATTGCGAGCTTTTTGAGATCGACAGAAAGAGCAAGCTCTCCGAGCTTTCCAAGGGTATCAGAAAGCAGATAATGATATTCAACGCTCTTGCATCGCACCCCAAAGTCATACTTTGCGATGAGACCTTCGACGGTCTTGATCCCGTTGTACGCCGCGCGGTGAAATCACTGTTCCTTGAAAGAGTGGAGCAAGAGGGGATGAGTATGCTTATCGCGTCGCACAATCTTAGTGAGATAGAGGGAATGTGCGACAATCTCGGACTGCTCCATAAGGGCAAAACCGAGCTTGTGGGTGACATCGACTGTATTAAAGGCAACTCCTGCGCCGCCATCGTGGCGTACCCCGAGGACGAAGCCGAGGCACAGCTGGCGAAGCTTTCCGCAGTGACCTCGCATCTTGAACACGGAGCGGGAAGAATAGTCCTGCGAGGAAGCGTTGAGGAAGTAAAAGCGCGCATCGCCGCTACAGATCCGGATTATTTCAAGATACTCCCGATGACGCTTGAGGAGATATTCATAAGCGAAATGGAGGTGAGGGGGTATGAACGCACCCTGTTCTGCGCGGAAGGATAAAAGCGGAATATTTTCAAACTTAAAAATGATTCTTTGGGCGGATAGGTTATCGCTTATAATATTTGCCGTGATGTTTCTTCTGCTGGGTATTGGAACGAAGTACATATCCGATGAATACGGTGGGTTCCGTGAGATCATCGGACTTTATGACGAATTAGGCGGTTGCACCGAGATATGCTCTTTGATATGCATTGTTTTTGCATTTGCTGCCGGAATAATATCAACAAATTACCTATCAAATTCCGAATCAGCTGAATTTTACGATAAATTCCCCATAGGTCGCAGAAAAGTGTTTGCGATAAAAATAGTACGAGACACTCTTGTGTGTCTTTGTACAATAGTTGTTTCTCTCACAATACTATACGGTTTGGTGCTTATTTTGCCGAGTAGATTGACTGCGAGGGGAAATCTTGAAGCGGTGATAGCGCTTGCAAAACTGTATATTCCATATTTCCTTATGTACTATTCTATAGGAGTTTGGGTTGGGACGCTTTGCGGCGGGTTATATACAAAAGCGCTGAGCTTTGTTTTGGTATATTTTCTGATAGCTTTTATGGCGTATATGATACCTTCGGTGGTTACAAACAGATATGACGAATTCGAAGAGCTTTTAGGTTTTACCGGAGCATTTGCCCCTGGGTTCAGACTTTTTGAATACTTCGAGCGTTCATATCAGTTTGCGTTTGCGGAACGGCATACTTCATACGCTGCAATAACGTTTATTGTTTTGATAACGGCTTCCGTGTATATTTCAGGACTTCGTAAAGTGGAAAACACCGATAGCTCCATAGCCTTTTTACCTGCGGCGAGGATATTTAGATTCATAGCCGTGTTGGATATATATTTGGTGATGGCGCTAAAGGTTTCGGGAGGATTTTGGGTTAGATTAACCACAAAGATAAATTCAGATTTAATATTGGCTGAAGATTATGTATTTTTTCAATATTTCAGCAAGGATTTTAATACAGCGCTTGTATTCATTTTGATGGGAGTATTTCTGTTAGCTTCATATCCGTTGGTAGGGAAAAAGAAACTGATATATTTTTATGATTACGTTATTATTTTCGCACTTTTAGCCGCATTTGAGCTGTTGATAGCTGCATTCGTGAAATAATGGAAAGGAGGACACATAATGCCGAAGGTTATGGTTCTGAAAGAAAAGGCAGAACGAAGCCCAATACTACAAGAAATATGGCGCTGGCGGTATAATTTTTTAATATGCTGTTTTCTTACGTTTCTCGGCTTATATATTATGGCGCAAACCGGTAAGTATAGTGTCTTTATAATAATTCTTAATTATTTGGGATATTACGTTGGTATTGAAACTATGGGATATCTCAGAGACAAAAAAAGCCTTGATATGTACATGTCCCTGCCATGCAGTATGCGAAGAATCTTTGCGCGCAAGCTTACCGTTTCGGCAGTCCTTGCATTTGTGGCGATTCTGATCGGTATTTTGATCGGTTTTTTAGCTATAGATAATTGGGATTATTATAATTACGAGACAGATTTTTTAAATGAATGTTATAAGCATCTTATATCGCTTGATGAATTCCAATGGCGTTATATATACGAACCCCAACAGTTTGATAAGATATTCAATCTGTGGGTGGGATTGATGATCGTGCCGGTGTTTTTTTACAGCTTTACCTGCGGAGTGGTCGGTTCGATAATTACGCCGTATGTCAGCGCCGCAATAGTGACCACTGTTTTTACAAAATACATGCTTTTGCCGATAACAATCCTGCTTGCGACTTGGCCGTTATATAATTTTATTCCCATTGATATCGAAGTGTTAGAATTTATGTTATTCGGAGATTTGGGAGCGTCAGAAATATGTGAATATTGGTGGCTGAATTTTGTTTATGCTGCAGTGAACGTTTGTATAGCGGTTGTTTTTATCGGAATGGTGAAGGCGGAACGCGCAACAAGACTTTTTTTGTCGACTGATTTTGCAAAGATAATACTGTATTTCTTGATTTATGCTGCAGGCTTGCTTTTTGTATATATGGATGATGGGTTTGACAATAGAATTATCGGGAAATTTGTGGTGGTCGCCGTGTGCTTCGGAACATATTATCTGATTAAATTCATTTTTCGAAAGGACATAAAAACGAATGGGATACCTTGGTTCTTGATAGTGTACTGCGCGCTGTGTGTTGCGATATGTTTTGGGATAGATATACTGGAGAATATGCTGATGGCAAAGTTTCTGTAGTTTTAGGTTAACTTATAACTAAAAAAACACCGTGATGTTTTGTGTTTTACCACAGGATATCACGGTGTGATTTTTTATACTTCTGTTTTCTTACTGTGCTTTTCTTCCATAACTATCTTGTATAGCTCCTCGGTGGCAAGACGAGTTTTCGCAACGAAATCGCCTTTAGTTTTCGGGAAGCAATAGTAAAGCACGTCCATGTTACCGATGCTGATAACGTCGCCGATCTCGTACCAGAAGAAATCGGAATTAAGGGTGTAGGAAGCGGCGGGCTTTTGGTAGAAATCTATCTTTCCATCGCACCCCGAAAGGGAGAAACCTTCACGGGAGTGCTTTAACTGACCCTCGCCCACCTTGTAAAGACAGCGAGTGTCCTTGATTATGTAGATGTCAACGGGAACGTCCAGACCGTACTTCCCGTCAAGTATCTCCTGCTTTACACATTCTCTTTCCCAGGCGTACCAGTCGGGAACGTTATCGAACTTGGTCTCACCCTCAAGGGCGCGGAGATAGCCGAGATCGGTCAACTCGTAGCTCTTATTGCAGGCGGTACAGGTTACGATGTGATCTTTTGAGGTCATCGCGCCTTCGGCGCCGCAGTGCGGACACTTATAGAGCACGCGGTTAAGTCCTTCGGCGCGGAAGGGCTCGGAGATTCTGATCTGATTTTCCTGCTGCCAGCGGAAATTGTCGAAGGTAAAAACGTCGCGCAGGATCTGATTGAGCTCGTCAGTTGATTTTTCGGCGATATCCTGAGGAGAGAGGAGATAGGTCATGTCGGCGGAGACCTTGACATTTCTGAGCCTGAGATTATTATACAGCGGATCGCGCGAGAATGCGCCGTAGGTGCGGATCATGACCACGGGAACGTTCAGCATTTTCAGACATTTGCCGAGACTTTCGGGAAGAAGCGTCGCAGTTCCGTCAAGGGAGTAGCCCGCTTCGGGGTACATCAGAATGGAGCTGTTCAGCTTTTTGACGGTGAATGACATATTTCTGAGCAGGGACATATCCAGCACGAATTTCTTCGTTGGAATGCACCCCAGCTGACGCATAAGCCAGTTTTTACCCACAAATCCGTCCGTTGTGCAGACGATATTGAAGGGGCGGGGGTAGAGTATTGAGGACGCGATCTTCAGATCGATGAAGCTGGAGTGGTTCATAAGGAACAGACATGGCTCGTTTTTGCCAAGACGCTCCATACCTATCTTTTTGCATTTGAAACGGGTGGCGAAAAGGTCGGGAAATGATACCGTCTTGAGAAGCGTGCGGAAAAGGATATTCGGCTTTTTGGGCTTGAACTTTTTCGGGGGCTCGAGAGCCATAACGGCGTCGTAGGGCATTTCTCTGATCTTGATCTTCATAAAACTCCATTCCGCTGTCCTTCTGACAGCTGCACAAATAATGGACGAATTTACCGTGTTTTGCAACGCAAAACAAAAGGCGACTGCCTTTTAAGTAAATTCAGGCGTGAAATAGGTAAATTTTGATGCGCTCAAATTATACTTTCACGCAAAATTCCCAAAAATAAATGTATTTTAATTATTATATCATATTTTTTAAGAAATTTCAAGAGAATTTGAGAAAATAAAATCGTTATTTATTACCGTGGCAAAATTTAAAGGGCGAATAAATTTCGCCCCTATGAAAAACTATTAAATATTCACCAAATATTCACCAAATTAAATTATCCGCCTGCAGGCGCGTGCCTGTCCTGATCAATACTCCGCGTTTCCGACTGTTCTGGGGTAAGGGATAACGTCTCTGATATTGGAGATACCTGTGAGATACATTATAATTCTCTCAAATCCGAGACCGTAACCGGCGTGCTTAGTTCCGCCGTACTTACGGAGATTGAGATACCACCAGTAGTCTTCCTCGCTGAGTCCGCACTCTGCCATTCTTGCGGTGAGTACGTCGATTCGCTCTTCACGCTGTGAGCCGCCGATGATCTCGCCTACTCCGGGAACGAGAAGGTCCATAGCAGCGACGGTCTTGCCGCCGTCGTTGAGACGCATATAGAATGCCTTGATCTCCTTGGGATAGTCCGTAACGAAAACGGGACACTTGAATACCTGCTCGGTGAGGTAACGCTCGTGCTCGGTCTGCAGGTCGATACCCCATTCTACGGGATATTTGAAGTCCGCGCCGCTCTTCTGAAGTATTTCAACTGCTTCTGTGTAGGTGACTCTTTTGTACTCGCTGTTTACTAAAGCTGTAAGGCGGTCTTTAAGTCCCTTTTCAACGAAGCTGTTGAAGAAATCTATCTCCTGAGAGCAGTTTTTAAGAACGTGATTTATGATATACTTGATCATATCCCAAGCCAGCTGCATATCGTCGACAAGGTCAGCAAATGCGATCTCGGGCTCGATCATCCAGAACTCAGCCGCATGACGGGCGGTGTTGGAGTTCTCGGCTCTGAAGGTAGGACCGAAGGTGTAGATCTTGCCGTAAGCAAGAGCGTAGGTCTCGCCCTCAAGCTGACCGGAAACGGTGAGGTTTGCGGATTTGCCGAAGAAGTCCTGAGAATAATCTATCTTTCCGTCCTCGGTGCGAGGGGGATTGTCCATATCAAGTGTGGTAACGCGGAACATCTCGCCCGCGCCCTCGCAGTCGGATGCGGTAACTATAGGAGTATGAACGTAAACGAAGCCTCTTTCGTGGAAGAAGTTATGGATCGCGAACGCCGCCTCACTTCTTACTCTGAACGCCGCGGAGAACAGATTGGTTCTGGGGCGGAGATAAGCCTGCTCGCGGAGGAACTCAACGGAGTGACGCTTTGGCTGGAGAGGATATTCGGGAGTCGACATTCCTTCAACCTTTATCTCTGTAGCCTTGATCTCGAAGGGCTGCTTCATAGCGGGGGTAAGCTCGACCACGCCGCGAACTATAAAAGACGCGCCGATATTCTGGCGCGCAATTTCGTCGTAGTTTGAGATCTTTTCACGCTCGAAAACTACTTGAACGCTTTTAAAGCAGCTTCCATCGTTAAGGTCTATAAATCCGAATGCCTTACTGTCACGAAGGTTACGAACCCATCCGCCGACGGTGACTTCCTTTCCTCCGTAAGCGGAAGCGTTTTCGTAAATGGAACGAACGAAATCTCTTTTCATTGTATTTTAAATTCCTTTCATAAAGTATGGAAGCATATTACGCTTTTATTATTGTATCATAAAAGCGAATTAATGTCAAGATTTAGCGGGAATTTTGCAGAAAAACTGCTTATTCCTCAAATAAATCTTTTATTTCAACGTTCAGAATTTTAGCAATACAATAGAGTTCTTTATCCGTTGCTATTCGGATTTGACCTTCGAGCTTTGAATAGCTTGTGGGATTTATATCAAGTCCGTATGTCTGTAAACGAGCAATAAAATCCTTTTGTTTTATTCCTTTTTCTTTACGAATAGCCTCGATTCTTCTGCCCACCATATTCACATCGCCATATTGCTTTTTTCGTATCTTCATTTTTCGCTCCCTTGTTATAATTCTTTTTTAGAATTTTATCATTAAAAAGTATTGACAAAATTCCGTAACGGAATTATAATATAATTAGTTTAGATAAAGGAGCGAAAAATTATGAGACTTATCGAATATCTCGAACACGCACGAAAACTTGAAAACGATATTTATCTGTGCGACGTTACTGTAAATAATTTGGAGAATAAGATTTCGGGCTGGAAAGGGAAAAGGAAGGTAAGATTAATTATGTTGAGTATTATGCTAAACCGCCTTCAAGAAAATATATACAAATGCCAGACAAGCCGGAGTGGGAAATATATTTTGATTTTTATTATTTTTTGAAGGCGTTTGCTTTTTTTACACTAATAGGTTTGTGTTTAAGTCCGATACTTATGTTTATATTTTATTCAGGTTATTTTGGAGAAGGATTTCAAATTGTCATCAGTTTTATTATAGTTGGTGTATCGTTAATTCTACCATATGTTATTCAAAGACGAAAATATACAAAAGTTACGTGTGAACCATATAGACTAGAATTAAAAAAATATAAAGAAGAATGTATTAAGGCAGAAAATGAATATAAAAGAAAACTTGAAGACTTTGAACAAGAGATACAAGAAATACGTGCATTCGTTAATAGTGGTCATTATGAGAAGCAAAGTGCTAATATAAGAACCTCAATCCAAGAGATCCAAAAAACAAGAAATGACATAAGTCTTGCATTATCGCACGTATACGCCTACAACGTAGTTTACCCCAAATACCGAGAGCTTGTTCCTGTAACTATGTTTTGCGAATATCTCGCATCGGGCAGATGCGATGCTTTGGAAGGACACGAAGGTGCATATAACATATATGAAAACGAGCTTAGACAAAATATTATAATTTCAAAGCTTGATACTATCGCAAGTAAACTGGATTCTATAAGATCAAGCCAGTATCTTCTTTATACAGCTATTTCAGATTCAAACAGAATCTCAAATCAAATGGTTGATTCTATTTCGGCATATTCCGACCAGCAGGCGAGAGCAAACGCGCTTCAAGAGCTTTCGAACAAAGCTATATTGGATAGCAATCGCGCTTTGCAGGATTTGGGGCAAAAAACTCTTGATGAAATAAAAAAGTTTAATGCATAACACAAAAAACATCCGTCAATCACTTGGCGGATGTTTTGCATTATTATAAATATTTTAAATCTTAAATATAACTCTTCTCGGCTCGCCCGTCGCGTAGTCAGTATCGATATCAAGAACGGTCTTGCCGTCTGAATCGGAAACGGTCACGGTGAGGGGAGAATCGATAAGCTCGTATTTTTTGTCAAGGGTGATCTTGACCTCGCGCACCTTATGGGTAGGCTCGCTTACGGAAACGGTGAGTGCGCCGTTCTCCTCGGAGAGGATAACGAGACAGGGCTGATGAGCGGTAACTCCGCAGCAGCTTCCCGCCTCATAGAACGCCATGCAGGTGAGACCGAGAGAGGCTTTTCTTACAGCCTGGAGAGCCTTGGTGTTGGAGATCACATCGATCTCGGGCGCTTTTGCGTACTCTGCGGTGCGCTCAGCTGTCGCGCAGGGAAGGAGAACGTACTTATAATCGGCGTCCTTAGGGTTCTTGCCGTGGTAGAGATTTATCTCAAAGAAGGGCTTTCCGTCCGCGTACTTTGCCGCGTCGGGATCGGCGGCGAAATAATCGTCTTTTTTGCCCGTGTCGGGCTTTAAAGTGTAACGGTGTACTCTCGCTTTTCCGCCTTGAGGCAGGATGTAACCCGCAACTCCTTCAAGCCACATCCATTTCGAGCTTTCCGTGAGCTCTTCATAATCAGCTTTCGGCATTAGCTTACCGTCTGCGTAAACGTCCTCGCAGCCGATAACCTCGCCTTCCTTAACCAAACGTCTGTGCTCAATGGTAGTGAGAACGTTGGCGTTCATCGTGGAATTGATGCCTGCGCCGAGACAGACGCATTCCTCGTCGAAGAAGAAATAGGATTTCTTAGCCACCAGATCGTTTTCGTGATATGTAAATCCGCCGCCGTAGCCGTCGTCTATTGTACCCTCGGACTCGTGACCTTCGTAGTGATAGCTCTCGTAGTCGAAAGCCGCCATACCGTACTTTTCGCGGACGTCCATACATCCCGAAAAATCTCTTGAAGGCTTCCAACCGCGTCTGTAGGACCAGACCTGACGCTCTCTGTCGTCGACCGTGGTTCCCGCTACGCGGTAACAGATCTCCGGATTTGTGATGTAGCTTGCGCCGTCGTAGACGTTTCTGTCGTGATCGGTGTATAGATACAGCGCGCCGTCTCCGGTGTACCAGCCGCGCTTGTTTGCGGAGTTGATGCTCTCGTAAGATGGATGACGCTCCGAGGGCATAGCCGCAAGCAGGGCGTAATCGTTTCTGTGCTGAACTATTCTGTCACCCGTGTACCAGGCGTGGCAGAGCTCGTAATCGTTTGCGGCGGGGATGCTGTCGTCCCGCAGAATGGACATAAGCTTTGCAAACTCTGAAACGGAGCAAGCGTTTTTGAGCATCGTTACGAGGCGGGGCGTGGAAGCGCATCGCTTTATCAGCTTTTTGAGGTGTAGATCCTCTTCCTCGCCGAAAAGTCCAATGAGAGGCAGAACTCCGACCATAATGGAAACGCCTGAAGAAAACTCAGTTCCCGCATTTCCGCGCCCGTTATAGACCATAAAGCCCTGACCCTTGTAGCAAGCCGCCTCAAACATATATTTCGCCACCTTGTAGAGCTCGTACTGCTTGGGGCGGCTTGCTACAAG
>SVSQ01000040.1 GCA_015064245.1 Oscillospiraceae bacterium
GATCTTATTATATTTAAGCTCCTTGGTACAGCCGAACGCCGCCTCCTCGAAGGTGACCGTCATTCGGTAGGTTATATCGTCGCCGCGTCTGGGAGCGTTTCTTCTCTCCGCGCCGCCTCCGCCGCCGAAAAAGCTTCCGAAAATATCGCCAAGGTCAACTCCTCCGAATCCGCCAAAGCCTCCAAAGCCCTGACCTGCGCCGGATGACGGATCGAGACCGTCGTGACCGTACTGATCGTATATCTGCTTCTTTTCGGGATCGCTGAGAACGTCGTACGCCTCGTTCACTTCCTTGAACTTAGCCTCCGCCTCTTTATCGCCGGGGTTCATATCGGGGTGGTACTTTTTCGCCATCTGGCGGTAAGCTTTCTTTATCGCCGCGTCGTCCGCGCCCTTGTTTATGCCCAGAACCTCATAATAATCTCTTTTATCTGCCATTACTAACGAACCTCTGTTGAGTTTATATAGATAAATTATATTTTACCATATTATTCACAAAAAATAAACGGCTTTTTTGTTAATTTTTTGCAATTAACGGAGCTTCGCATCTCCGTTAATGAAGGGCTATGCCACCATGACACAAAGTCGCCGCCGTACTCAAGGCGCGGCGGCGACGTAAGTTTTATTCACTTATACGGATATCACAGAGCGTACTTTTCCATATACTTCTTGTAAAGCTCTGCATACTCCAGGTCATTCGTTCTGACCTCGCTCAAATAGTTGTGAAGATCAAGAGACTCATGACGGGACATCTCGATAAGACATCCTGCGATATTGGAGCAGTGGTCAGCGACGCGTTCAAGGTTTGTAAGAACGTCGGCGAGGATAAATCCAAGCTCTATACTGCACTCACTCTTCTGAAGTCTGATGGTATGATTGTGCTTGATATGCTCTTTGAGGTAGTCAACGACCTGTTCAAGCGGTTCAACCGCATTAGCCTTATTGAGATCGTTCTCGATGAACGCTTCCTTGGTGATAGTCATTATCTCGGAAACGGCACCGTACAGAACGTTGAGCTCCTTTACAGCGGTATCGGAGAAGTGGATGTCCTTATCCTTTATCTCCTCTGCGCTCTCTATAAGGTTTACAGAGTGGTCGGAGATACGCTCAAAGTCGCCGATCATATGAAGAAGCTTGGTGGTTTCATGGCTGTCGATAGCGCTCATATCTCTGGATGAGAGCTTGACAAGGTACGATCCCAGAACGTCTTCGTAAATATCTGCCTTATCCTCCGCCGCTCTTATCTCCTGGCAGACCTTGCCATCATAGTTGTTCAGCATGGTTATAGCCTTGTTCATGGCGTCGATAGAGATCTCTGCCATACGGCAGGTAACTGTGCGGGATCTGTCGATAGCGACGGTGGGAGTAGCGAGAAGACGGTCGTCCAGCATACTTGTGAAATCGTCGCCCTTCTTATCGTCGCCCTTGACGGTCATATAAGCGAGCTTTTCAAGAAGCTTGGAAACCGGGAACAGCACGAGAACGGAGAAGATCTTGAATACTGTATGGATACCTGCGATCCACCAGCCGTCTACCATTGTAGAGGAAGCCCAGTTGAAGACATCGAAGGCTCCCGCCATGCTCACGATCCAGCCGATAAGGTAGTAAAGACCGAGCCAAAGGATAACGCCGATCACGTTGAAATATAGGTGAACGAATGCGGCGCGCTTACCGCTTTTGTTAGCGCTGACAGAGGAGATGATCGCCGTTACGCAGGTACCGATATTCTGACCCATGATGATCGGCATCGCAGCGGAGAAGCTGATAGCTCCCGTACTCGACAGGGCCTGAAGGATACCGACGGATGCGCTGGAGGACTGAACGATAGCCGTAAGGAGCGTACCGGCAAGAACACCGAGAATGGGGTTTGAGAACATTGTAAGTATGCTCTTGAAGCCCTCATCGTTCTTAAGTCCGCTGACCGCGTCGGACATCATGCTCATACCTATCATAAGTACTGCAAATCCCACGAGGATAGCGCCCACGTCCTGCTTTTTGCCGCTCTTTGCGAACATTATAAGACCTATACCGATGACTGCGAGGATAGGCATCCACGCATCGGGCTTCAGCCAGTTGGTCCACTCCATCGCATCTCCGCCTCCGGGGATACTGTTAAGAGCCGTAAGCCATGCGGTGACCGCCGTACCGACGTTTGCGCCCATGATCACTCCAATAGCCTGTGAAAGCAACATAGTACCTGAGGTAACGAAGCCGACTACCATGACTGTAGTTGCGGAGGAGCTCTGGATTATAGCCGTTACTCCAAGACCGAGCAAAAAGCCCTTGAACTTGTTGGATGTAAGATTACCGAGGATAGTCTTGAGCTTTCTTCCCGCGCTTTTTTTAAGCGCGTCGCCCATGACGCCCATACCGTAAAGGAAAAGGGCAAGACCGCATAAAAGGGACAAAACGTTAGAAATACCCATATTTTTTTACCGTTCCTTTGTATTGAAAATATTTAGCAAATATAAAAGACAAGTTAAGCAAGATTGAACAAAACATCGGAATATCATATTTTCTCAAAATTTTGTCATTTTAAGTATAGTGAAAAATTATGGATTTTTTTATAGAAAAATGTTAACAAATTCATAAGCGTCAAATTATGACACCATTCGCCAAATAATCTCCTTCGCCTTCATTTAAATTTGTAAGAATTACATTAAATATATTATTGAGCGCTTTTTCGTCTCCCTTTGCGCGGACTGAAATGAAGTTCTCTGTGTGACCGAAGACGTAGCCCTCCTTATATGTCTCAAAAAGCACCTTAAACTGCTTTTTTTCTTCGATATATCCGTTTACGATAGCTTTTTGGCTCTCCGAAACGGCGCTTGAAAGCGCCGCGCATCGCTTCTGCTTCACGTTTTCGGGGAGCTGATCGGGCATTGTAGCCGCTTCCGTACCGGGTCGCTTTGAAAACGGAAATATATGCGCGGACAAAAGCCCCAGCTCTTTCGTATTCTTCAGCGTTTCCTCAAAATCCCCGTCGGTCTCGCCGGGGAAGCCGCAGATGACATCGGCTGTGAAGCAGACGTCGGGGATATTTTCCCGCAGGTAAGCGCAGTTTTCCTTCAGCATACGCGTATTATATCTGCGGCGCATGGCGGCAAGAGTCTTATCGCAGCAGCTCTGGAGCGAAAGGTGGAAATGTGGGCAGACCTTCGGGATATCCTTTACGGTGTCCGTGAACCGCTTATTTATAAACGCCGGATTTACCGAGCTGAGGCGCAGTCTCTCGATGCCCTCTATCTCGCTCAGCTCCCGCATAAGGTCGGTAAGTCCGAACTGGTACGAGCAGGTCTCTATTCCCGTCAGAACTATCTCCTTATATCCAAGCTCCGCCAGCGCTCTGACCTCCCTTACCACGTCCGTGCGCGGTTTTGAGCGTATCGGACCGCGTATCTTGTTTATAACGCAGTACGCGCACTTATTTTCGCATCCGTCCTCGATCTTGACGTACGCGCGGGTGTGGTCAGGGACTCTCACTGCGTAGTTTTCAAACTCACCCGAAAAGCTCAGATCCGCCATTACGGGTTCGATGATCGGCGTATTTGTAAGCTCAAGCGCTGCTTTCGCGGCGGCTAATTTTTCCTCGTTTCCTCCAACGTACTTGACGCCCGGAAGCGTAGCGCAGAGCTCCGGATGGAGCTGCGAAGCGCAGCCCGTTATTATTATCGTTGCGTCCGGATTGAGCTTATTCGCTCTTCTTGACATCTGGCGGCTCTTTCTTTCGCTTTCCGACGTCACCGCGCAGGTGTTTATTATGTACGCGTCGCATTTTTCGTCGAAGCTTCCTATCTCCGCTCCGTGGGCTTCCAGATATTCCGTCATCGCTCTGGTCTCGTATTGATTTACTCTGCACCCCAGCGTGCACAGTCCTATTTTGATCATATTATGTTCCTTTCATGAAAAGAGATACGGTCGCTTTTTGAAAGAAAGCTTTGTATGCCTTCGGCAAACCGCAAAAACTTCATTTACACCGACACCTTGGAGGCATCGGTGTAAATGAATTACTACGTAATTTTCTTCGAAAAAATAGGGATCCTCTTTCAAAAAGAGCGTACATCATCTAACCCCAAAACGCTCATTCGCTGAATTTCTTATATTTTCCGGGCGGTACTCCCACCGCTTTTTTAAAGACTCTGATGAAGTTTGCGTAATCGTTGAAGCCGCACATAAACGCGGTATCCGTAACGCTCTTTCCCTCTTCAAGTCGTTTTTTAGCTTCCGTTATGCGTTTGCTTGTGATGTACTTCGTTACCGTAGTGCCGCAGTATCTTGTGAAGAGTCGGCAGAGCTGATTTACCGAGACGTACGTATTCTTTGCGACCATATCCAGCGTCAGCTCTTGGGAATAATTATTGTTTATGTAGTCGATAGCGAGCTGCACCGTCTTATGTTTTTTCGCCTGAGATATCCGTTCGCTGTGAGTCGCCGACACTCTGTTCAGCGCCAGCAGCAGCTCGGTGGCTCGGATCTTTTTGTATATCTCGTCGCCGTACGGCTTTTCCGTCCTCATAGCCTCGAAAAGGCTGCATAACTCATCAAGCTCTGCTTTGGAAAGGGTGAATTTGTTCTTTCCGTCGGCGCGGTAGAAGCAGTCTGAAAGGTCGATATCGCCCTCTGAGACAGAATAGAGAAACGTCGGATGGACGTGCATTATGTATCTCGAAAATCTCGCCTCGCTGTCAGGGATGACCTTATGCGCTTCAAACTGGTTGATTATAAAGAGGTCGCCCGGCTTGACGTCGTAGACCTTATCGTCGATCAGAAAGCTTTTTCCGCCCGAGAGACATAGGAAAACCTCACAGCATTCGTGGATATGTATCAGCAGGTTCGGATCGCTGTTATCGGAATGGTAGACTCCGAAGGTTTTGGTTTTTGTAGCGTGCTCTATAGCGTCGCTGCAAGTATCAAAGAAGCATTGCATTTTTAGGAAAAATCCTTTCGCAAAAATTTGATTTTGAGGAAATGGTTTATTTTACGCCACCATGGCGTGTAATTATTTTTGCAGTCATACCGCAAGAGGTTTTGTTTGAGTAATTTTTCATTTTTTATTAAGACGAATATTTGAGTATTTTTTATAATTTTTCTTTAAAGTAACTTTTTTCTTTAGTAAATGCCCATTTCTTTCCTTTTCTTTCGAAAAAGAAAAAGAAATGAAGTTTTGCATTCTTCGAATGCGGCGAAAGAAAGAAAAAGAAAGACCGTGGGCAGGCACCTGCCTGCAGAGAAATATGGGAATATTCTGCGCAAGCAGGATATTCGGGGTGACACACACCTATGTTCGCACAAATGTAACAGTGTCACCTGGGCGGCATCGCGGAAAATTCGCTCAAAAAGCACGAGCGAATTTTAAGTCACAGAAGGGATGTTACTGCGGTCATTTCTACAAAAATGCTCGCCCACGCTTCGCATTTTCGGGATATTTATCGTAAAATAGCAAAAGTATTCTATGTTTGCAAAATAATGGTCTAAAAAGCCAAGCCGACCGAAGCGTGCGGAAGGCGGATAGCGCAGGGAGGCTTGATCGCTATGTACGCACAAACAAAGCGATGGGGGTTAGTTTCCAAAGGAAGGGGGTGGAATCGCCACCTCCCACTTCCTTTGGTCGTCCCTTTGCTTACTTTCCGACGAAGCGGAAAGTAAGATAAAAAATAATTTAAAATAAAGCGAAACATCCGTCTTGCACAAATAAAACTTAATATAAATAATATAATTTATTTCATTATATCATACAATGGTGAGAATTGCAAGAGATATATTTAAAATTGCAATAAATTTGCAAAAAATATATGATATAATGATTATAATTAAGGAGGATTATATCTATGCTGACCTTAAAAATCATAGGCGCCGACGGCGCGACCAAAGCCGAGCATACGGGTATGGATATCAAAGCTACCTATAACGGTACTCTTGCCGAGGGTGATACTATCAAGGTCTCTCTCGACGGCTGCGATTTCATCGCCGTAAAGCTTGACGAAACGTTAGCGGAAAGCATCGTTTGGGTTCCCAACAAGAGCTTCGAGTTCAAGATACCGTCTGCTCATCAGCTCAAAATGGGTTATCACCCGAATGCTTTCAAAGGAGATACTCACGTTATCACAGTGCGCGAGCCTGAGGACGAGGAGATTTACGCATACCGTAACATCGCGCTCAACTCTCACGACAAGCACGGGAACGTCAGATATTTCCCACATGCAAGCGCGAATTTCGTAACGCGCGAGGACCCTTGTTTCTATGAGAGAAACGCAATAGACGGTGTCATGAACAATCAGGGACACGGAGCGTACCCCTACCATTCCTGGGCGGGCGGCGCGAGAAACGACCTGGAGTTCTTCCTGGATTTCGGCCGGGACGTTGAGATCGACAAGCTGGTATTTTTCCTGAGAGCCGATTTCGTTCACGACGCAAAGACAGGCATACCACACGACTCCTACTGGAAATACATCGATATCGAGTTTTCCGACGGAGAAGTTATCCACGGCGAATTCACCCTGGATAACACAGACCTGAACCCCGCGAACTCCGTGGGACAGGAGATAACCTTTGAAAAGAAGGTTACAAGATCTATCAAACTATTTAATTTCACACAGGTGACCGAGATCCTCTCCTTCGCGGCGCTTTCGCAGCTTGAGGTCTACGGCACGGTAATCAAGGAGGATTTAAGTAAAATGGAAGTACGTCAGGCTTCAAACGCAAAAGATGTAAAGCACTACACAACAGAGAGACTCCGCGAGGAGTTCCACATCGCAAGCCTTTTCACAAAGGACAACATCAGAATGGTCTACAGCCATATCGACAGAATCATCACAGCAGGTCTTATGCCCGTTCGTCAGGTCCTCAAGCTTGAGGCAGGCAAGGAGCTGGCAGCTCAGTATTTCCTCGAGAGAAGAGAGATGGGCTGTATCAACGTTGGCGGCAAGGGTATCATCACCGTTGACGGTGTTGAGTACGAGATGAACCCCCGTGACGGTATCTATATCGGTATGGGCAACAAGGATATCACCTTCAAGAGCTGCGACGAGAACGCTCCCGCTAAGTTCTACGTAAGCTCCTGCCCCGCTCATACGACTTACCCCACCGTACACATCGACATCACCAAGGCTGCAAAGCGTCCTCTCGGAACAGTTGAAGACTGCAACAAGAGAGTTATCAACCAGTACATCCATCCCGCAGTCCTCAAGACCTGCCAGCTCTCCATGGGACTTACAGAGCTTGATCCCGGTTCTAACTGGAACACAATGCCCAGCCACACCCACGACAGACGTATGGAGGTCTACTTCTACTTCGACATGGGCGAGAACGACGTCGTATTCCACATGATGGGCGAGCCTACAGAAACAAGACACATCATCATGCATAACGAAGAGGCTGTTATCTCCCCCTCTTGGTCCATCCATTCCGGCGTAGGTACAAAGAACTACAGCTTCATCTGGGCTATGTGCGGAGAGAACCAGGACTTCGACGATATGGACCACATCCAGACCAGAGATCTGCTCTGATTAAGATATGGCAGGCGCGCATAACAAAGCGCGAGAGATACTTTTGTATCCAACCGATGCCAAATACGAAGAATCAATCCGTCAGTTTCAGGGTTGCCCAACTATCGCGGTAACCCCGAAAGGCAGGATCTTCCTCGGCTGGTACTCGGGCGGCACGAAGGAGCCGCACATTGAAAACTACAATTTGTTGGTCATAAGCGACGACGGCGGAAAGAGCTGGTCAAAGCCTGTGCTCGTCATCCCTTCAAGCAGGGAAGAGCTTGTCCACGCTCTGGATATCCAGCTTTGGATGGCTCCCTCGGGGGAACTGCACGTTTACTGGGTTCAGAACGACGTGGTAAAAAAGGATACCGAGGTCTCGGCGCAAAACGAGGATCAGCCGCTGGTATCGGTGGATGAATTCATTTTTAACGATTTCACCCATTCGATGTGGCGCAGCATCTGCCGTAATCCTGATGCCGATATTCTTGAATTCGGAGAGCCGGAGCGTGTAGATACAGGTTTTCTGCGTTGCAAGCCCACCGTTCTTGAAAACGGAAGATGTCTGTTCTTCAATTATGATCAGATAACCGACCGTTACGGATACAGCATATCGGACGACGGCGGCAAAACTCACGTTCGCCGTTACGGTGCAAAAAAGATTCGCACGCGCTTTGACGAGGCTATGGCTTATCAGCTCAGAGACGGAAGTATTCGTATGTTCGCAAGAGCAAAGACCTACCGTTTGATCGAAAGCATTTCCCGTGACAACGGCGAGACCTGGAGTGATGCGGAGATCACGGATATTTTCAGTCCCGACACGAGATTCTTCGTATCGAGAACACCGAGTGGAAGGATCATGCTGGTGCATAACGACAGCGAGATCTCCAGACGGAATATGACGGTCAAGCTGTCCGAGGACGACGGAAAGACCTGGAGATACTCACGTCTTATCGACGCAAGAGACAAACTTTCCTATCCCGACGCGGATTTTTATAACGGAAAGATATATCTAACTTACGACAGAGAACGCACGGGAGCGAAAGAGATACTCTTTCTCAGCTTCACCGAGGAGGATATTATGAACCCGGACTATGTTTTTGATATAAGCATAGTCAGCAAACCTTGAATTTAATTTATTTATTATAATAAAGGAGAAACCAAAATGAAAAATAAGTTTGATCTTACCGGCAAGGTAGCTCTTATCACAGGCGCTTCCTACGGAATCGGCTATGCTATCGCTAAGGGTCTTGCTGCCGCAGGCGCAAAGATCGTTTTCAATGACATCAAGCAGGAGTTCGTTGACAGAGGACTTGCTTCCTACGCTGCTGACGGCATCGATGCAAAGGGTTACGTTTGCGACGTTACCGACGAGGACGCTGTTAACAACCTCATCGCTACCATCGAGAAGGAAGTCGGCGTCGTCGACATTCTCGTTAACAACGCAGGTATCATCAAGAGAATCCCCATGATCGAGATGAAGGCTGAGGAATTCCGTCAGGTCATCGACGTAGACCTCAACGCTCCCTTCATCGTTTCCAAAGCTGTTCTTCCCTCTATGATCAAGCAGAAGAGCGGTAAGATCATCAACATCTGCTCCATGATGAGCGAATTCGGACGCGAGACTGTTTCCGCTTACGCTTCCGCTAAGGGCGGACTCAAGATGCTCACCAGAAACATCGCATCCGAGTACGGTCAGTACAACATTCAGTGTAACGGTATCGGCCCCGGCTATATCGCTACTCCCCAGACCGCTCCCCTTCGCGAGCCTCAGGCTGACGGCTCCAAGCATCCCTTCGACAGCTTCATTACCGACACCAAGACTCCCGCAGGCAGATGGGGCGATCCCGAGGACCTCGCAGGTCCCGCAGTATTCCTTGCTTCCAACGCTTCCGACTTTGTAAACGGTCAGATCCTTTACGTTGACGGCGGTATCCAGGCATACTTCGGCAAGCAGCCTTCCTGATAAAGAACAATCGCTTTTAACTTTAAAAAACTATGATTTATGAAGTGAGGACAATATAATGAGTTACGAAAAGATAATTGCCGATAACAAGGCTTGGATCGACGAAGTCTTCACCAAGCTTGACAAAAAGCTTTCCCGCACTGCTGTCACAAGCAGAAACAAGATCCCTTACACAACTAAGGACGGCGTTCACGACGACCGTTCAGGCAATCCTCACGGTTGGACAAACGGCTTCTGGGGCGGACTTATGTGGCTTATGTACGAGGCTACAAAGAACGAAGATTATAAGCTTACCGCTCTCAAGTCCGAGGAATTTATGGACAAGGCGTTTGGTGAGATGGATCAGTTCTACCACGACGTTGGATTTATGTGGCACATCCTTGCCGGCGCTAACTACAAGCTGACAGGCGACATGGCTGCAAGAAACAAGGACATCCTCTGCGCTATGTCTCTTATGAGCCGTTACAACATTGACGGTAACTTCATCCGTTCCTGGAACAATCATTGGCAGGGACAAAACAACGAAAACTGGACTATCATCGACTGTATGATGAACATTCCGATTCTCTATTGGGCATCCGAGCAGATCGGCGACGAGCGTTTCAAGAGCATTGCTATCCGTTACGCTGATATGGCTATGCGCGATCATGTACGTCCCGACGGTTCTGTAAACCACATCGTTGTTCACGACATGAAGAAGGCTGACACCGTTCTTGAAACAAAGGCAGGTCAGGGTTACGCAGTAGGATCCTGCTGGTCAAGAGGCGCATCCTGGGCGCTTTACGGATTCATTCTCTCCTACATATACACAAAGGAAGAGAGATATCTGGATACCGCAAAGAAGGTGGCTCACTACTTCATCACGAACCTTGAGCTGAACGATTGGAAGCCCCTCTGTGACTTCCGCGCCCCCGAAGAGCCCGTTTATTACGACTCCACAGCAGGCGCTATCGCCGCTTGCGGTATGATCGAGATCGCAAAGAACGTCCCCGAGTACGAGAAGAACATCTATCTTTCCGCTGCTATGAAGCTGGTAAAATCTCTTGAAAAGAACTTCTGCAACTGGGAAGAGAACGAAGATTCCATTCTTCAGATGGGTACAGAGATGTATACCAACGGTATCCACAAGCCTATCATCTACGGTGACTACTTCTTCACCGAAGCGATCCTCAAGCTCCGCGGCTCCGAGTTCTTGCCTTGGTAAGGAACGATAAAGCAAAATTCAAACATAATCATAATAAAATTCTTTAACTAAATCTGAAAGGTAATCAAAATTATGAGTTACGAAAAGATTATAGCTGACAACAAAGCCTGGATCGACGAGGTCTGGGGCAAGCTCGACACAAAGCTTTCCCGTACTGCTGTAAAGAGCAGAGAAAAGATCCCTTACACCACGTTTAACGGCGAGCACGACGACAGACAGGGCGATAAGATCACCTGGTGGACAAACGGCTTCTGGGGCGGACTTATGTGGCTCATGTACGCAGGTACTGAGAGCGAGGCTAACAAGGCTGAATACAAGGCTACCGCTGACAGAGCTGAGATCCTTATGGACAAGGCGTTCGAGGATCTTACAAAGCTTCACCACGACGTTGGATTCATGTGGCACATCAGCTCCGGCGCAAGCTACCAGCTGACAGGTAATATGGCGTCCAGAAACCGTGACATTCTCGGCGCTATGTCCCTTATGAGCCGTTACAACGTAAACGGCGACTTCATCCGTTCCTGGAACGGCAACAAGACCGGCTGGACCATCATCGACTGTATGATGAACATTCCCCAGCTCTACTGGGCATCCAGAGAGATCGGCGACGAGAGATTCAAGAGCATCGCTATCCACTATGCTGATATGGCTATGCGCGATCACATCCGTCCCGACGGTTCCGTAAACCACATCGTAAGCCACGATATCAACGACGGTAGCGTTATCGAGACCTTCGGCGGTCAGGGACACTGCGTCGGTTCTACCTGGTCCAGAGGAGCTGCATGGGCTCTTTACGGATTTATTCTCTCCTACATTCACACAAAGGAAGAGAGATACCTCGACACCGCTAAGAAGGTCGCTCACTACTTCATCACTAACGTAATGAGCACAGATTGGCTGCCTCTCTGCGACTTCCGCGCTCCCGAGGCTCCCGTATATTACGACTCCACAGCAGGCGCTATCGCCGCTTGCGGACTTATCGAGATCGCAAAGAACGTTCCCGAGTTCGAAAAGGACATCTACCTCTCTGCCGCTATCAAGATGCTTAAGGCTATGGAGAAGGCATGGTGCAACTGGGACGAAAACGAAGATGCAGTTCTCATGATGGGTACTGAAAGATACGTAAACGAAGACGGCGTTGGCAAGGGCGGTCTCCACATTCCGATCATCTACGGTGACTACTTCTTCGCTGAGGCTATGCTCAAGCTCCGCGGCTCTGACTTTTTACCTTGGTAACCTACTTTCTTTGAAAAGAAAGTAGGCAAAGAAACTTTTGAATAATTAGTTTCTCTCTTAAAGGTTGTTTTCCGAAAGCTCCGCAAAACTTCTTTTACGCTGACACCCACAGGCATCAGCGTAAAAGAAATGTTTAGGTGTTTCCTTCGGAAAGCGTTCGCGCTCCCTATTCAACAAAGTGCATACATCGTCTGACCCACGAACAAAGAATTTTTCTCAAATCCGGTAGGGGAGGGCCTTGGTCCTCCCGCAAACTCTACGCAAAATATCCTTAAACGTCGTAGGGGCGAACTATGTTCGCCCGCAAACTCTACGCAAAATATCCTTAAATATCGTAGGGGCGAACTGTGTTCGCACGCAAACTCTACGCAAAATATCCTTAAACGTCGTAGGGGCGAACTGTGTTCGCCCGCAAAAACAAAACCAAATAAAAAATCAACCGTTTATAAGAGATAGTACGGCACGAGCCGCTTCTGCTTTTGTAAACGGTTTTTTTATATGCAGTTTTATAAAAATTCACAAAAAAAGACTTAGAATTATTGA
Source organism: Oscillospiraceae bacterium (assembly GCA_015064245.1). GTDB lineage: Bacteria > Bacillota > Clostridia > Oscillospirales > CAG-272 > SIG673. The sequence continues at coordinate 12,434 of SVSQ01000040.1, forward strand.
CAGTATTGGTATATTTGTGGTATAATAAATATACAAGATAATATTCTGATATAAAAAGGAGGGCATCTATGAAAAAAAGATTTTTTGCAGCATTTATATTTATTCTTATCATTTGTTCCGCATTACTGCTTGCGTCGTGCAAGGATGAGACCGTCGATCCCTCGAATGATCCGAAGGAAAACGACACCTCTGATCAAGAGCAGACAGCGCCGATCTCAACAGAAGGTCTGATATTTGAAGAATATGAAGACGGCTACGCCGTCACGGGTTACGAAGGCACAGAGGGTGACGTAGTCATTGATCTTCGGCATAACGGGCTTTTCGTTACGAAAATTGCAAAGGAAGCCTTCAAGGGGAACGAGACTATAACAAGTCTTACGATAACCTCGTCCGTTACGAAGATTGAGCAGGGCGCATTCTCCTTTTGCAGAAATCTGAAAAGTATAACTCTGCCGTTCGGTACTACCGTCATTCCGCGCGAAGCGTTCCGCAGCTGTTCCTCACTCACCGAGCTGAACCTTCCGGATTCTGTTACAAAAATCGAAACCGAAGCGTTTTCAAACTGCGCTTCTTTGCAGCGCGTTTCTCTTCCCGAAAGCGTTACCAGCATCGGAAACATGGCGTTTTGCTCCTGTAAAAATCTCTTCGATATATCCTTTGGCGAAAACGTAACTTACATAGGTCCTAACAGCGTAAATGACACTCAGTACTCAAAGGAAAGAAGACATTCAAACGGAGCTCTTTACGTTGGAAACTATTTAGTTGACGTTTCCTACTCTAAGCAATATTCTTTTGAAATAAAAGAAGGTACGACCTTGATATGCGCCGAGGCATTTCGCAAACGCGATATCCGTTCAATAAAGATCCCATCAAGTGTGAAGTATATCTGCTCGTACGCTTTTTCGGGCTCAAACATACAAATGCTCAACGTTCCCGAAAGCGTTATATCCATCGGAAACAGCGCTTTTGCGGACTGCACATGGCTTATGGAGGCGGTTTTGGACGCCAAAATAGAAAAACTTCCCGGCGGCATCTTCAAAAACTGCTCTCAGCTCAAATACGTACGGCTTCCGAGCACGCTCAAAGAGATCGAAAACTACGCCTTTGAAAACTGTTCTGCGCTCCGTAAAGCCGAGCTTCCGAAAAACGTTACGGTTCTCGGAGACGGCGTATTCAAAGACTGCGCCTCATTAAAAGAGCTTACTCTTAACGAAGGATTGCAGGAGATCCGATATAACTGCTTTGCAAACTGCACCTCTCTTGAGAGCGTCTATATTCCGGGCAGTGTAACGACCTTGGATGGCGGCGTTTTTCAGGGCTGCTCAAAGCTGGCTTCAATAAATATTCCCGAAAGCATTACTTATATAAACTCGGTCCTATTCAAAGACTGCGTGGCTTTAAATAACGTCAGACTACACGAAAAAATAACGGGTATCGGCTCGGACGCGTTTACAAATACGGCGTTTATAAATGACAAAAAGAATTATCAGGACGGAGCTTTCTATCTCGGAAACCGTTTAATTGCGGTTTCGGCTGACTATTCCGGCAAATTCACCGTTCGTGAAGGTATCGAAATAATAAGCGCGAACGCCTTCAAGGAGTGCGCTCTTATAACCGAAGTCGTCATCCCCGAGGGCGTCACCGAGATACCGCGTCAATGTTTTTACAGATGCACGTCTCTTACCAAGGTCTCTCTTCCCCAGAGCTTGACTCTTATCGGAGACTCAGCGTTTTTCGATTGCTACGCCCTTGAAGCGATAGAGATCCCTGAGGGAGTGACCGATATCCACACCTACGCTTTTTATAACTGCTCGAGCTTAAAAGAATTAGAGATACCCGTCGGTGTTACGAAAATAGCCGATTCTATCCTCAAAGGATGCTCAGCTCTTGAGCGTGTGAGCATCCCCGAAGGCGTGGTAACTATCGAGCGCGACGCTTTTGAATCTTGTGTCTCGCTGAAGAGCATAGAGCTTCCGCAAAGCCTGACTACGCTGAGAGGAAATGCTTTTATGAACTGTGAAAAGCTGGAAAAGATATTTATCGGCAAAAACGTAGAGATCGTCGACCCGGGAGTGTTTTACGGATGCGTCTCTCTTGCGGAGATAACCGTTGAGCACGGAAATATGAACTATTTCAGCTATGAAAACTGTCTGATCGACCTTAACCGAAAGAATCTTCTTGCAGTAGGCTGCAACGCATCCCTGCCCGATAATTCGGATATTGAGTATATACATAGCTATGCCCTTGCCTCCTGCCCCGAGCTGAAGGAGCTGTTTATCTCCCGCTATATAAAAGAGATCAGCAATATGAACGGAATGGGACATCCCTCCACAAAATTCGGATACTGCACCAAGCTTGAAAGCATAAGGGTGGATGAAGAAAGTCCCTATTTCTTCGGCGAAGGCAACTGCGTTATAAATCGAGAAACGGGCGTGCTGGTGGTGGGATGCAGTAACAGTATCATTCCCGCAAATCCAAAAGTTACGAGCATCGGTAAATTTGCATTTAATAACTGCTTTGCCATGAAGAGCATCACTATTCCAAAAAACATCAAAAAGATCGAAAGCTCGGCGTTCCAAAGTTGCTATAATCTTACAGACGTTTACTACGAGGGAACGAAAGCCGAGTTTGACGCAATCGCGCCCGGAGGGTGGAATTCCTTCGGCAGTAAAAACTGCGTCCTGCATTGTGCGGACGGGGATTTCGAGGTCGAATACAAAGAAGTTATTTATTTTTAAAAAATGATTTAAAAAATATCTCCGAAAGATGTAACCTTTTGGAGATATTTTCCGTCTATACAGGTACAAGGCCTTAGAACATCAAAACAAGGAGGTGGCGAGATTTGGAAGATGAAAAGATCGTAGAGCTTTACTGGGAGCGCTCCGAAGCCGCGATTACCGAGACGCAGACCAAGTACGGTAAGTACTGCTTTACCGTGGCAAATAACATTCTGTATTCAAAGGAAGACGCCGAGGAATGTGTGAACGATACGTACGTTCGGGCGTGGGAGTCCATTCCGCCACACAAGCCGAGCAGGCTTTCGGCGTTCCTTGCGAAGATAACACGTAATTTAGCCCTTGACCGCTATGATAAAATGAGAGCGCATAAGCGTTCCGATTGCGCCGAAACGGCTCTTGAGGAGCTTGGGGAGTGTCTTCCTTATTCGGAAAACGGCATGGAAGCCGCCGACGAGCTGGCGCTGAAGGAAGCCATAAACGGTTTTCTTGCGTCACTCAAGGAACAGACACGCGTTATCTTTATGCGCCGCTACTGGTATCTTTGCGCCGTCGGCGAGATCGCAAGCTCTCTCGGTCTCAGCGAAAGCAAGGTCAAGGTGACCTTGATGCGGACACGTTTGAAATTCAAAATGTATCTTGAGGAACAAGGTATTATAATCTAACCCGCAAACGATAAAACATACTCAAATTACTGTATGGACCGGCGTCATCGACGGTCCGCCTGATATAACGAAAGAAAGGAATGATATAAATAATGAAAAGAAACAAACTCTTGCGCGCCTTTAGTCTTGCGGACGAAAAGTACGTAGCAGAGGCTGATCCAACTAAAGAGAAGAAAGCAAAAGCTTCGCTTATCAGAAAATTCGTGCTCGCCGCCTGTCTTTGTCTTATAATGACCGCGTGCAATATCGTTTTGTTTACCCCTTACGATACAACTCCGCCGGACGTTTCACAGTATTCCGATAGCGAGTATTACCCGATCATCGAAAAGCTGAACGCGCTAACTTACCAGAAGCCGAGATATAAGAATAAATTTGAAGAGATTTCAGACGAGATATCCCGTTCTTTTTTATCTGCCAAAGCCGAAGATGATGGCGTTGTTATGGAAGATGCCACCAATAGCGCAACTTCCGGATATCCGTCATATGGTATTCCCGCCCCTGTGCCATCCGATAAAACCGACGGCAGCGAAAGCTACGAGGAGATCACGGACAATCAGGTAAAGGACGTCACCGAGGGCGACAGAATTAAAAGGAGCGACAAATTCATCTTCTATCTGGATGCTATGCAGATAAAGAGCTTTGAAATCGGAGAAGGCGCGCTCACCCTCATTGACGTACTTCCGTTAACGGTTACGGGAAATACTAACGTTTCAGAAATTGAGTTCTATCTTTCCAAGGACTGCCGAACCATAACCGCGGTTATTCCTTATTGGGACTATACTATCGGCGGTGATGCGGCTACGAAGATACAGTCCATCAGCGTCAGCGAGGCAGGAGAGCTTAAAGCGGAGAGCTTCATTACTGTTGACGGTTACTATAAGACCTCACGCTTGATAGACGATAAATTCATTCTTGTTTCCCAGCTTTTCCTCAATAAAACTATAGATTTCAGCGATCAGACCACTTATATCCCCACCGTTTCGGAGAATGGGGGCGAAAGAAAGCCTATTTCGCCTGAGTGTATCACTGTTCCCGAGCGCATCGACAGAAGCGCTTATACAGTGATCTATAAGCTGGACGAAAAAACGCTGCAGATCGAAGGTCAGAGCGCGCTTCTTTCCTATACCGAAGAGCTTTATATGACCAAAGAAAACGTGTACGTCACCCGCGGCTATATGGATCGCTCCGAGGAAGACGGATATGAAGTAACTCAAAGAATGACGGACATCGTCTGTATTTCTCTCGCAGACGGCTTTGAAAATAAAGGCGAAATCACGCTTGCGGGTTACATCAATGACAGATACAGCCTCGATGAGTACAACGGAATCCTGCGCGTAGTGACCACAACGGACGTCAGCAGGTATAAGCAAAACAATTTCGGGAATGACGTATATTGGGAAGCGGTCGGCGCTTGGGGCACCAGCGCGAACCTTTACTGCGTAAGCACAGATAACTGGGAAGTGGTCGCGGGCGTTTATCAATTCGCGCCTGTGGGCGAGAATGTCCGCAGTGTCAGATATGATGGCAATATGGCGTACGTCTGCACCGCAGTACAGAGGAAAGACCCCGTGTTCTTCTTCGACCTTACAGACCTTGATAACATAGTTTGCAAGGATACGGGTGAGATCGAAGGCTTTTCCACCTCGCTTGTCAACTTCGGAGACGGCTATCTCCTTGGCATCGGGCAGGGCGGAAACGGAGGTGTAAAAATCGAAATCTACCGCGAGACAGAAACGGGCGTTGAATCCGTGGCAGTGTTCGAGCGCGAAGGCGCGTATATTTCCGAAAATTACAAATCTTATTATATTGATAGAGAAAATCAATTACTTGGATTAGGCATAAGCGGATATATGATAGCTGAAAACGGCGCGTACGTTCGACAGAACAACTACCTCGTGCTTCATTTCAACCGCGAAACACCCGAGCTCGAGATAGCGGCAGAGCTTCCCTTAGAGGGAACCATTGTCACTATGCGCGGAGTTTATATCGACGGCTATTTCCATATGTTCGGAAGTAACGAATTCAAAACAGTGAAGTTGCAGTAAGTTTGAATTGGAGGAGAACGCGCTTTTTAGAAAAAAGCTGCGCAAAAACTTTTATTACGCCGACACCATAAGGCATCGACGTAATAAAAACACTCCGTGTCTTCTTCCGAAAACGAATCTCTCCATTCGAACATTAGCCAATTCGAGTATGATTGAACAGTACGCGAAATTTTTCCTATAGAAAATTACGAAGTAATTCTGAGACATTGATGCCCTGAGCGGTGTCAATGTCTCAGAAGTTTCTTTGCCTACTTTCTTTTCAAAGAAAGTAGGGCGTACTCCCTTACCCAACCTTTTCTTCGCTTTGCGCTTGAGCGTCATCGATCTTAACGGCAAGAACGGTCATATCGTCCGCTATCTTGCCTTTTTCTTTTATGGCTTTGTTCAGAATAAGATCGGCAAGCTCCTTAGGAGAGTCGTAATTCAGCATACTCAGCATCTCGGTTATCCATTTCCCGTCGCTCTTGTCTTCGGCGATACCGTCGCTGACCATCAGAACGATGTCACCCGCATTCAGCGAAAACAAAAGCTCAGTGGGAGAGGCTTCCTTGGTGATACCAACGGGCATACTCTGAGCGTTCACACAGTAGACAGAGCCGTGTCTGATGATATAGGACGCCGCCGCGCCGTTTTTTAGAAAACGGGCGTTACCGCGGACGAGGTCAAGCTCCATCAGATCGACGGTAGCAAAGCACTCCTTAAACCGTGCGCGGATTATATCCCCAAGCATACCGATAGACATGGCGTGATCGATGCTCAGACGCACCAGCTTGCTGAGCAGGGACGCGGTGAGCTTACTGCACTCGCTGGCTGTTTTTCCGCTTCCCATGCCGTCGGATATGAGAGCGTAGAAATTACTGTTTTCGTCGTAAAACGAGGTGGCGGTATCGCCGCTGACGCTCTCCCCTTCCTTACACACCGTGGAAAACGCCACCTGCGGGCGGAATCTTTCGGCTTCCGAGAATATGGCGCAGGGATACTCCGTATTCTCGAATACGGGCGCGATAAACGGCTTTCTGCAGACTTCGGAAAACATCACTCTCAGCTTTTCGGTAAGCTCGGGAGATGCGGAAAGGTTCGGACCGAAAAGCGAGATGCGGGTGCGTTTCTCGCCGTAGACCGTTATCTCAAAGGAGGTAAATCCCAGAGCGCGGAGCTTTTTGGCGAGTATCTCTTCGGTATCGAAATGGCGAGCAAGCTCGCTTCTGTTGTGCTCCGTGAAATTTTTCAGTATCTCGGATATCATGCCGTATTCGTTCTTGAAGCTCTCCGAGGCGAGGGCGCGAGAGCGTTTTTCCGTTATGCCGCTCATCTGCTTCAAAAGGGCGGTAAGCTCCTTATACTTTATGCAGTGATCGGAGAGATAGCTCGAAACGGTGCTTACGTTTTCGCTCTTGTTTCTGCGGTAACGGGCTGCAAGGGATACAAGGTCGTTTTCGGTGCTCGTCCGCTCGTGCTCCCAGCAGATGGGGCAGAGAGCGCAGTTCTCGCAAAGCTCGGAGCGTATTTTGGAGCACACGGCGTGAAGCTCTGCTTCGCTTTGATCGTAAACTCCGATCTCGTCGGATATCTCACGCAGTCCCTCTGAAAGCTCCTTTATCGCGCGGAACTCTTCCGCCTTTTTCAGACCGTTTTCCGTGGCGGCAGTCAGGGTATCGCAGGGATCGGCGGCGGGGTCTGCGGGGAACGGGAAACGATCGGGAATGAAGGAATAACGGAGTACGGGTGAGGTGAACGCCACCGCCGCCACTATATCGGGAAGGAATTCAACGAAAGCGTTCATACCGTTAAGGTAAGAGGCGAGCGCTACAGCCGCCACCGCCGCAACACCGCAGGCAGGCAGTATTCCAAGAGGGTAAATGAGCGCCGCGACGAACCCGAGAAGCGCCATCGGAGCGGCGTACGCCGCCGAATTGATTATCCCGAGTATCGCGCCCGCGACCGTTCCGCGCAGGAAACCGCCCCGCTTAGCGGTCACCAAGGTCAGAAACGCCGCAAGCAACGTACCAAGGGAAAAGCCCGCGTAATAGACGTAGGAGAAAACGTAGACCGTAACGCCGAAAAAGGCGTAAACGCAAAGCTCGTAAAATATTCTGTGCAGATCCGCGCCCGCGCTTCCGATCCGCGCCGGCGGACATCCCTCGAAGAATACCGACAGCACTATGGTCAGCGCGGGGGCGCAGGTAAGGGTGGCGAGCAGAACGGACGCGGTGTTTTCATCGAACCCCTGCTCCGCGATATGCAATCCCGAGAGCGTAAAACAGAGTATCGCGGACGCCGCCACCTTCGAAACGATCCCTTCGGTAAACGGGGCGCGGCGTCGGTCGACGGAGGCGTAACTGCGGCTAAGGGCTATTCTAAGAATGAATATCAGTCCGTAGGCGATGTAAAGAGGCAAAGGCGCTCCCGTTTTATTGAGCGCCCAGAAGCAGCCCGCAAAGGCGCCTATAGCGGTCTTTCCGACGGAGCAGACGAAGGCATCGAGCAGAGGCGCTCCGAGAGCGAGATTGACGAATGGAAGCTCTGCTGAATAAAAGACCGCGGCGAAAACGGCGCTGATACCGCTCTCCGCCAGGAAAAGCAGTTTTTCCTTATAGGTCTTGCCGTAGAATATACGGCTCATCAGATATGTCCAGCCTGAGTAAAGAGAAGCTTTTTCTTTTCGAGCTGTGTTTTGCATAGCATATTTTACCGTCCTTTTTCATATAATTGCTTTTAATTGATTTTACTACCAAATTACTGAAAAAAAGGTCGCTTTTCGTAAGGTGAAATTTAAAAAACTCGACAAATATCAGCAAAATATCTTGGTAATTTATGTTTTCGCACTTGAAAAATGAAGAAAAATAGGTTATAATATATACATAAAGCGAATAATGCAGAAAAGCAAAGGAGGTGAAAAATATTTTCAGATCTCTGTTTGGAGGTAAAAAAACAGAAAAACAGAAGGCTGTGGCTTTCGTTGATTACGAGCATTGGTACATATCCCTTTCAAAGCTACATAAACAAAAACCGCTTATAAAGCCCTGGTTTGAAAAGTTATCGAACGAATATAAGCTGGAGGAGGTCTACTTCTTCGGAGATTTCGCAGGAACTTCCCTGAAAGAAGAGGTCCCGCGAATACGCGAGGTCACGAACTTTATAATAGAAACGGGCAGCAACTCCCCTCACAGAAAAAAGGATTTCACCGATTTTATTTTGCTTGACAGAATATATCAGACGGCGATGAATCGGCACGATATAGATGTTTACATAATTTTCTCGGGAGACGGACATTTTTCGTCCGTGGCGCAGTTTCTCAGAACCAAGCTCAAAAAAACCGTTGGTATTTACGGGATCAAAGACGCTTTCAGCCAACAGCTCAAAAACACGGCTACCTGGACAAAGGAGCTCCCCGGAGACGACGAAAAGCTCCGAGGCTACTACAGCGCGATACTTAACAACATAGACCATCTTAGATCGGGGAACAAAAACGGAAAGACCGTATATCCCACGTTCCGAGCAACGGTCTCAGCCGTCACAAAACATTATCGGCTCCCATATAAAGAGGTACGCGCCGCCCTTTCCGATATGGTAGAAAATGGCTACATATCTCAAAAAGAAATAGTTACAGAGGGCAAAAGCCTCAGAATACTTGATATTGATTGGAAAAAAGCAACACGCGACGGTATTTGGGACAAAAAATAAAAATTAGTTTGGCTATGTCACATTAAATAACTGATAAATTGGAGTTTATGCGTGAGTTTCCTCTTATAAATGTAGGGACCGGCGTCCTCGACGGTCCGTAAGATTTACGCTTTGTTTATGCGGACCGTCG
>SVSQ01000041.1 GCA_015064245.1 Oscillospiraceae bacterium
CGGCGATAGTTTCGCCAAAAGATTGACCTTCCCGTAGGCTTTACGTGTTAGCTTCATATCTGTCACCGTCAATCCTTTGGCGAAACTATCGCCGTGTTGTACCCCTCGTAGATAACGAAGCCCGGCTTTGCGCCCGAGGGCTTTCTGACGTTCTTTACTCGGGTATAATCGACCTCGGCGCGCTCCTGATCCGCGGCTTTACTGTTCTTCGCCGCCAGTACCGCCGCTTCCGTCAGATCTGCGTCCGTGGGCTCGCGGCCGTCCGTCAGCAAAATGACGTGAGAGCCCGGCATATTCTTAACGTGGAACCAATAATCGCTCTTCGCCGCGATTTTGAAGGTCAGATAGTCGTTTTGAATATTGTTTTTACCTACGAGAACGGTAAATCCGCCGCCCGTCACGAATTTCAGCGGATCTTTTACCTTCTCCGCCTTGGGACTCTTGACTCTGCCGCTGTTCTTTGGTTCTTTGACCGTCTTTTTGACGTAGCCCTGCTCCTCGAGCTCTCTGCGTATCTCGTCAAGCTCGCCCTGACCGCTTATACGGCTCAGCGCGTCCTGCACCGAGCGGATATATTCAAGCTCCGCCTCGCCTTTTCTCAGCTGAGCGGAGATCTCAATCTCTGCGTTTTTCGCCTTGTTGTACTTTTTATAAAGCTTCTGGGCGTACTGAACGGGAGTAAGACCGCGCTCGATCTTCAGCTCGATCTCCTTTTCGATGTAACCCCCATCCGCCGTTTCCTCGTAATCGATAACGGTAACGGTATCGCTCTTACCCTTGAAACGGTAGATGTTCGCGGTGATAAGATCGGCTTTTTTCTTGTAGTCGCTCTTCTTTTCCGTGTCCTTCAGCTCGTTTCGCTGAAGCTCCATTTTGCGTATCAGACGGTTTTCAATGTTTTTCAGGAGCTTCTCGGTGGTAGCGGAGCGCTGTCTTTCGCGGTTACGGCGTTCCTTCTCCGCAAAAAACGCGTCGGTAAGCTCACCCATAGTCCCGTATTCCACGGTTTTAAGCGCGCTTCCGTACTGTTTTATGTCAAAGGGGGAGAACTCAAAGGGCTCGCCCGCCTGATCAAGTATCATAGTGGGCGTAATTTTGCCTTCAAGCGAGAGCGAGACAATCTCTGAAAAAGCGGCGAAAAGCCTTTCGGCGTCCGCGTTCTCTCCCGCTCTGTACGCTATCTCCCGCGCCGTCAGCGGCGAAACTCCGCTATACACCGCTCCGATTCCCTTTTCGCTTGCCTGCGGAAAGGTCTCGGCAAATCCTTCGGCTGTTTCCGCCATTGGATCCTTTTTATTTTGCGCGGGCGGAAGCTCGTACTGCATCTGCGGGAGCAATTGACGCTTGCTGCTGACGGTGAAGTCAACCGGGCGCAGAGCGCTGAATATCTTATACTCCTCGTCGCACAGTACGGCGTTTGAATATCTGCCCATGATCTCGCAGATAAGACGGCGCTTAGTTAAAAAGCCCATCTCGTCGTAGGTCTCCAGCTCTATCTCAATAACTCTTTCAAAGCCGTGCTGGAATACTCTCTCGATCTTCGCGCCCGTCAGATGCTTTCGCAGAAGCATACAGAACATCGGCGGGACCTTGGGGTTTTCGGGATTTTCGGACGTAATTCCTATACGCGGAGCAGCCGCGCCCGCGTTTATTTGCAATTTATAGTGCGCGCTCTCCTTGTGGACGGATAAGAATATCTCGTCCTTTGATGGCTGGAGCACTTTTTCAATTCTGCCTTTGCTGAGCAGAGCGTTAAGCTCTGTGGCTATGGATTTAAGGGTAAATGCGTCGAAGCTCATTTTATACCTTCTTTTTTGGAAATTCGGTTTAATCCTTTTTTGTAATATTTTTTGTTTTGAGTAAATTTTAAACTTATCTCTTAATTATTCTTTTTGTTTAAGATCCGCATTTTTCTTCCTTCTTTCGCAAAAGAAAGAAGAAACACGCTCGCAAAAAGAAGAAAGAAAGCCCGTGGGCAGGCGAGCGCCTGCAGGCAAATAAGGGAATATTCTGCGTAAGCAGGATATTCGGGGTGACACACGCCTATGTTCGCACAAATTAAACCGTGTCACCTAAAACCCCTCGCGTAACACACTCCGTGTGCTCGGGGGTTGGGTACATGAAATACTGCCGAGTTGCTCCTGCAACACCCTAATTCAGGAAATAGAGTGTGATAATCTTCGTTTGTGGGTAGGAAATGTACGCTCTTATTGGAAGTGGGAAACACTTTTTTCGAAGAAAATTACGTAGTAATTCGTTTGCGGCGATAGCTTCCTGCTGTCGCCGTAAACGAAGTTCTTTGCGCAGCTTTCTTTCAAGAAAGCGCGTATTTCTCTTTTCAAGAAAGCGCGTCACTCTCTCCTAAAACCCGTCGAGGTGGAATTTTTCGATAGCGCGGAAGATTCGGTGATAGACACCGGGATTCTCGCGCTCAATGCGGTCGATGATCTCTTTTACAGTCTGACGCTTGGTATTTTTTTCCATAGGACAGCTGTTTACGACTATCGGAACGGAGTTGGCGCTGCAAAAAGCCTTGATAGTCTTTTCAGACGTATAGATAAGCGGACGAATGAGCGTCATATTCCGCTCATCGGGAATGTTTTTGGGCCAGAACACCTCTATTTTTCCCGCGTAAAAAAGATTTATTATAAGAGTTATCGCAACGTCGTCGCGGGTGTGCCCAAGCGCAACCTTGTTGCATCCAAGCTTTTCAGCCTCAGAGTGAAGCGCGCCGCGCCTCATCCGTGAGCAAAGCGAACAGCCGTCCTGCTTTGCGCCGAAAACTATATCGGAGATCTCAGTCTTCACGGAGACGAATTCTACCTCAAGCTCCCGGCAAAGACTGGCGAGAGGCGAAAAATCCATTCCCTGAGCGCCGATATCGATATTCACCGCCACGATATCGTACTTTTTCGGATAGAAACGCCTCATCAGCGCAAGGGATATCAAAAGCGCAGAGGAATCCTTACCGCCCGAAACTCCCACGGCGATCCTGTCGCCTTCCTCGATCATACCGTAATTCTGCGCGCAACGGCGCACAGAGCTCAGGAGCTGAGCGTCCTTCTCAAAGCTTCTCATGCCACTTCTCTTTTAGTATCCCTTCAGCCTTGCAGAGAATGATCCCTGCGTCAAATTTCGGATCCTCTTCGAGTCTGACGGAAACGAGCTTTTTGCCCTTGGGAAGGATATACTCGTACTTGTAGACGGTAACGTCCTCGCCCTCAGCGGTCTTGAACTCCTCGCCGTCCGTCTCGTAGGTGCAGATATAGCCGTTATGACGGTAAAGGGGATGCTTGAGCGGCTGATTGTGACGGCGGTTCCAATGACCGATATTTCCGCAGCTCGTCAGCGGTATCTCCTCGGTCTCGCCGCTCTCGTAGGTCAGAACGTATCTGCCCACAACGTCATGCTCGGTCCAAGGAAGACGGGTAAGCTTTCTCTGCATGGTGTGATAGAATATGAGCGACGCGTAATCGCCGTTGACATCGAAGCCTTCCTTTCGCTCCGCATCTTTGACCGGAGGGAAGGTGACGCAGTTATCAAGGAGCGTTTCGCTTCTCACTATAGAACGAAGTGACGGATATTTGACGTTTTTCAGCTCGCCTCTCAGATAAGGCATTCTGTCGGATATCAGCTTGTCGTAGACCAGATCGAATCTACCGCTGTAGCTTTCATCCCAGAGCATCTCGGCAGTACGCATATAATCGTATATCTTGCCTTCCTGCTGGAACTCCTTTTCGGCGGTAGCCACCCAAGCGGAGATCTGTCCGCCCATTATTCCGTTTTTGACTATTCTGCTCTCGTATCTCGGAAAATGGCTGGAATACAGATTTCCGAATATTACGTTAAATCCCTTTTCCAGCAGATTGTCTTCAATATCCTTATCAAGATGGAAGTACCAAATGAAGTCCATGCAGACGATGTCCTTTGGGATCATATTGATCGCCGCGGGTGTTTTATATTTTGTGACGGGCTGGAGCATATCCGACCATATCATCATTTTGAGTCCGCGCGCAGCGAGATATGAGTGAAGCTTATTTATATCATCGGCGAAAAGCTGCGCGGGATCCTTGCCCTTGCATTTTGGGCAGACGCCGATATCGTACACCTCATCGTGTCCCATGTGGACGTACTCCTTCGGCTCGAAAACCTCGATTATCTCGTCCAGCAGATCGAAAAGCAGCTTGTAGGAAAGCTCGTTCGAGGTGCAGAAGCAGTGAGGATAGAACTTCGGAGGCGGAGCGTCCTCCTCTCTGGTGTCGACCAGTTCTTTTTGTTTCTCTTCGTCAATTTCAGCAATTTCCGGATACACATGCGTCATAAATTGCACGTGGCCAAGACTTTGAACCTCAGGAATAACGTCTATACCGAAGCTCTTTATATACTCGACGTAGTCCTTTACGACGGCTTTTTCCACCGGTTTACCGCCCGCTATACCTGCGTGAGGAAATGGCGGATACGTTCCGTCCTTGCTATTTTCAACGGCGTTTGCAAAGCCCTCGTTTATCTCGGGATGAGAGTCGAATTTCATGCCCGCCGCAACTTCTATGATAGCGGCGTTATAGCCCATGGGAGAGACAAGATACTTTATCAGACGCTTTGCAAAATCCATCTGATCCGCCGCGGGAACGAAGAGATGCACTCCTCTGAATTCCATTCGCGGAGCGTCCTCGACCACTCCCTCTTTGACTCCGAAGCCGTTCGTCATTTTTATAAAGCATTCCGCGCCCAGCACAAATCCGCGAAGGTCGGAAGCGGCTATTTCAGTCCCCTCGCCGACTGCGTCGGAAACCTTCACGCGATAACCGTTACGCTTGATGCTTTTATCGGTGACGAACCGAACCACGCCGCTTTCTTCTTCCGACATCCTTACGCCTGTATTTTCCAAAAACTTTTCCGCAAGGATGCTTCCCGCCCGTCTTCCGTCAGCCGAATCCGCGCTAAAGGAATAGAACTCTTCTGCGGGGATCACATACCCCGTCACGCTTGCTTTCTGCGGTACGGGAAAGATGTCGATGCCGTCCTCAACGGCTCCGTAAACGTCCATACAGAGAACTTCAACACCTGAAAAATCCGTCGTCAGCGTAACGCTGAGCTTTGACGCAAAGCTTCCCGCCGTCAATTCTATTTCGTCATTATTTGCCGTTTCCGATATGCATTTATTATATTTATTGAGAATATCTGAATCATTTTTCAAAACAGCGGACGTCACCTTGGTTCTTTGTCCCAGCTTTACGACCACTCGATCAACAAAACATTTCTGCCCCAGATCTATGCAAAATTCTATTCCCGAGTCTCTTGCTTCTTCCCATTTTACAGAATACGCTTTTCCGAGGAGAACGCCGCAGCTTTCACCGCCCGTCACCAATATATCCGTATCCGCAAACCTTACCTTGCAGGAAACTCCTTCGAGCATTTTATTAAGTATTCCTATTTTCATAACGAATCTACCTTAAACGTGAGATTTTTTCAATATAATTGTACTATACTTTCCGTCTTTTGTCAATACGGTGTTTTTATAACGTATTGACTTTTCTGCCGTTTTATGGTATATTGTAGGTGCAATTTATGATTATCAAACGGTGTATAAATGAGTTTCTGGAACGAACTGCTCCGCATTTTCAATACGAAAATGCCCAAACCGCTTCCCTACGGCTGGTTTCATCTGCTTTTCATCTTCCTCACCGTCCTTTTCACCGTATATCTCTGCGCCACCCACAAGAAAGCAAGTCCAGCAAGAATCCCAAAACTGCTGTTTTGGGTAGGTATTATCGTACTGACGCTGGAGATATATAAGCAGATCCTCTTTTGCTTTTCGTACGGTGAAACGGTGGAATTTAAATACGTCTGGTATATTTTCCCTTGGCAGCTGTGCTCAACCCCTATGTACGCAGAAATACTCGCGGGCATTCTGAAAAAAGGGCGGCTCTACGATTCCCTTTGCGCCTACCTCGCTACATACGCTATTTTCGCGGGAACATGCGTCATGCTCTATCCCCTCGACGCGGTGGGAACTGCCATCGGGCTCAACATTCAGACCATGGTATGTCACGGTTCAATGTTAGTTATCGGGATATATCTGCTGTACTCTCAGACGGTAAAGCTTGAGATCAGATCCATTCTGAAAGCGCTTCCCGTCTTCTCTGCAGTTATGGCGGTGGCGATCCTTTTAAACGAAGGCGTCGTTTATTTCGGATTACTGCCGGAAGGTCAGGTATTCAATATGTTTTTTATCAGCAGACACGTTAAACCCTACCTCGTGCTGTACTCCGACGTCCAGGCTGCAGTCCCTTATCCCTGGTGTATGCTGATATACTACGCCGCTGTAACTCTCGGAGCCTTTACCGTACTGCTCATAGCTGTGGCTATAAAAGCTTTGATACCCTTGATAAAAAAAGAAAAATAATAAAAATTCGCTTTTGCGGCAAGAAAGGAACGTAATACAATGAAAAAGCTACTTATCTCCGAAAAAAGCCTGCAGGCTATGCTTGAGACCGAAACCCTTCGCTACACTCCAAAGCCCGGCGGAAACGATAACGGTCCAGCGACCTTTGAAAGAGCCACGGCGCTGTTTCTTCTCGAGCTTTACGAGCACGAAACCGGCGACGGAAAAACACTTTCCCGCATAAACGAGCACTTTGCTTCCGCTACCGCGGCAGGCAGAGCGCCCAGCTTTGACGCAGTCTGCCTCTGGAACTATTGCTCATTCTCCGCTTCCATCGCTCTCGCCAAGGCAACTCCTTCCATCTGGAGCAGTATTCCCGAGGAAATACGACAGCGTCTTACCTTCGTTATGGAGATGTACTCTTATCTTGAGTCCTTCGCTACATCGGATTACAACTCGTACAGAACAGGCCCCGGGCTTTCCGGCAACTACCATAAGGGCTGGAATCCCAACTACCGTCTCGCAAACGTTCCCGTTATGGTTTTCGTAACCCATTTCTTCGGCGACGGAGATATGAAAAAGGGCGAGAAGATAGTGAACGATATGCTTCACAGCTTTAACGAAGAGGTCTACGACCGTTTGCTTGCCACCATGGACGCTTACGGCTGGGACAGAGCGAAGGCTATCTGGACGACTCCTGGACGTCAGCACGAGGACGGCACCGTCGGTACCTGCGCCCGCCACGTTCTGCTTTACGGCGGCACGACCTACACCTCGCAGTACGCTCATACTCCCGTTATAAAGGAGTCCGGGGACGGTCTGGGCGTTACCAACGGCGGAAACGATTACCTTTATCAGGGCTTCCCGCTGTCCGCTCCCGAGGGCATCATAGCCCATCTGCTGAACTTCAACTATTCCGGCGGAGAGGTAAAGAGCGATCACCACTATGACGTCGACAAGGACGGCATCGCCGAAAGAGTAGCCTGGATCTCAGACGAATCCATTTCTCCTTATCAAGGACAGCTCGGAATGATGAAGGAATTTGCTTCCGGAAACAGATCGTCAACCGGCTACTGCTCTCACGACTTCATGCTCTGCGCGGTACTTATGTCGGCGGCTAAGGCTCTCGGCATCTGCGACGTGAGCGACGATCCCGAGCTTTGGTCAAAGGTAAAGGTCGGAAACGGAGATTTCTTATACAAAAACGA
This sequence comes from Oscillospiraceae bacterium, assembly GCA_015064245.1. Taxonomy (GTDB): domain Bacteria; phylum Bacillota; class Clostridia; order Oscillospirales; family CAG-272; genus SIG673. The sequence continues at coordinate 7,594 of SVSQ01000041.1, forward strand.
GGTGGGTTATCAGTGCTTTGCCACCGGCTCGTACGGAACCAGCACCAAATCCCATTCCGAGGAAAACGAGGGCGCGACTTATTTTGCCATAAAGGATCTTTGGCTCGGCTCAATGCTTGATTGATCTATTTTATATAAAAACTCGGATCCGGGATACGCGCGTCCGAGTTTTTTGCGCTCGCTCTAAATAAAATTATTCGCCTGCCGCAACCGTTTTAAAATTTTTGCGAGTATATATGTGAAAGCATTTTCTGAAAGGAGACAATCTGAATGGAGGACGAAAGAATAGTCTCTCTGTACTGGGAACGCTCTGAGCAAGCCATAGCAGAGACATCGTCAAAATACGGAAAATACTGCTACACTATCGCCTATAACATTCTTTCCAGTCCCGAGGACGCGGAAGAAAGCGTAAACGATACATATATGGATGCCTGGAACAGTATTCCGCCGCACAAGCCCTCTGTGCTTTCCTCGTTTCTCGGCAAGATAACCCGCCGTCTTTCAATAGACAGGTGGCGCAGGGCTCACGCAGAAAAACGCGGCGGCGCGATGATATGGGTGCTTGACGAGCTGGAGGAATGTATAACCGAAAACGGAAGCGTTGAGGAAGAGCTTGAAAAGCGCCGTCTTGCAGAGGTGATAAACGATTTTGTCGCGTCGCTTCCCAAGACTGAGCAAAAGGTGTTTCTGTGCAGATATTGGTATATGGATCATATCGAGTCTATCGGCAGGCAGTTCGGTTTTTCCGAGAGCAAGGTAAAATCCATGCTGATGCGTACCAGACAAAAGCTGAAGGCTACTTTGGAAAAGGAGGGATTTGCATGAGAAGCGACGACATTTTGGACGCCATTGGCGAGGTTGACGAAGCCTTGGTCAGAGAAGCGAAGGAGATCAGGCGTTCGCATAAGACCTTGTGGGTGACACTAAGCTCCCTCGCGGCGTGTCTTTTGATATTGTTTATGTACCCGATAATATTTATCTCCATGAAGGGCGCAAGCTCAGCCGATCCAAGCGCGCCGTCACAAGATGACGGTGAAAAAGGCTCTGCCGATCACAAAGAGGTAAGTATTTATTACGTTGAAAACGATGAGATCTCGGTTGACAACACGGAGTGGTTAAATCTCAACGATCTCTTCTATGCCTGGAGCAATGCAAACGGGCTTGGCGATGACGTTAAACTTATAAGTCAGTACTTCATCTGCTCGACCGACGATCCGTCGACCGTCACCGTGGTAAACATAGTCGTCTCCGACGAGATCGAAAACTATTACGGCACGGTGGACAAGGAGCTGCTGCTCAGATCACTTACCTTGACTATGACGGAATATTTCGATATATCGGAAGATGATTTTCTTCTGACTCTGCAATAAGAAAGGAGTAACCGAAATGAAGAAATATCAAAAGCTGACCGTGTTTTTACTATGCGCCGTGATGATTTTCGTCCTTGCGCTTCCTATCAGCGCGGACATGGGACCGAAACCGTCAGTTCGTGTCAATTTTGAGAACCTTGGAGACGAACTTTGCTACGGAACGCTTCTTTCGCAGAAGGAATCGACTGGTCCGCAGAGCGTCTGGGACGGAAACGAGGAGCATATCTACAACTACGATCTGGATATAGAGATCTGGCGGAAATTCGTCGAATACAAGGACTCCGACGGCTATCATTTTCTTCAGATCGGCTGGAAGGTCAGCGATACCAAGCAGCTCGCCTGGACTTATTATCCGCCGTACAGCTTTAAGATCCTTCTCTACTTTCCCGAGAGCGACACCTTTGCCGTCAGCGGGATCTGCGAGCGTTACGCCTTCGACACCTACTACACCGTGGACATGGACGGCTTCAAAATCGGAAGCGTCGAGCTTGACAAAGAGCAAAGCACGGACGAACGGATCGACGCCTACCGCTCTTATCAGTGGCAGGGAGAGATCCTGTCTCTTATCGCAAGGATACTGATAACGATCGCTATCGAGATGATCGTGGCGATACTGTTCGGCTTCAGAGGGAAAAAACAACTCGTTACGCTCATATTAACGAATTCGGTGACTCAGATAGTATTGAACCTTCTTCTCAACGTCATCAACTATAATTCAGGTCAGTACGCCTTCACCTTCTGGTACGTCGTATTCGAGCTGACCGTCTTCGCTATTGAAGCGGCGATCTACTGCTTGCTGCTAAAAAAATATTCCGAAAAACCGAAGAAGAACAGCTTTTACTGCGCGTACGCCTTCATCGCCAACGCCGTCTCCTTTGCGGCAGGATTATGGCTCGCCCACGTCATTCCGGGAATATTCTGATCTGTTTAATAACAGCCGCTCGGCAATAATCAAATACCGCAGACGTTTTGAATATGTCTGCGGTGTTTTTTTACTTGACAAAAGCGAGGCAAAGATATATAATTAAATCATCTACCATACAAATGAAAGGTTAACTGCAAATATGACCGAGGAAATATTTTCGCTATACGCGCTATACAAAAGAAATTTTCCCTTTATCGTAAAGTCAGACGGCGGTGTTAAAAGCATACTTTCAAACAAAAACAACGTAATAATTGAAAAAAGGAACGAAAGCGGCGAGCTTATCGGCGCGGCGGTGGTCAACGGCTCCACAATCATGATGCTGTGCGTAGACAAGGAATACAGAAGACAAGGCATCGGCTCCTATCTTCTTGAGAAGGCGGAAGAAGCTGTAAAAAAAGCGGGACATCGCTCCGTTAACGTCGGAGTCGGCTTCAGCTACCTGATGCCCGGAGTTCCGACGAGCAAGCACTACTACCCCTCAGTAAACGAGCGTTTATCAGAGGGAGTTGACGCAAGCGCCTCGGATTTCTTTGAAAACCGCGGATACTATCATAATAACGACGCGGACAATTTCGATATGCTCTTCCCTCTCAGCGAGTTCTGCAAGGAGGATAACGATATCGGAGACACCGTCGACGGCGTGAGATACCGTTTTGCGGAAAAAAGCGACCGTTTGAGCGTCTGCGCCTGTACGGACGACGCTATCGAGGAGTTCACCGAGTATTACGACAGCGACTACCTTTACGAGGGCGATCCCGACAGCAGGGTTCTGATCGCGGAGATCGGAAACGAAGTGGTAGGCGCGCTGATGGTGGACTGCTCCGAGTCCGGAATAGGTACGATAGGCTGTATGGCAGTAAAGACCGCATACCGCGGCAGGCGTATCGCCACGCATCTTACGATCCTTGCTACTAAATATCTGCGCGATCGCGGAATGAAGGAGGCTTTTCTAAGCTACACCTATTCGGGGCTTGACCGTCTTTACGGCGCGGCGGGCTACAAGATAAACGTCTATTACATGATGGCAAAAAAGAAGTTTTAAAGTAAAAAACCTCAGACGTGGAGTAATCTCCATATCTGAGGTTTTGTTATTTTACAATCCCAGCCGAGAGCGGATAAGATTTATGCGCTTCAGCTTGTCTTCCGAGATGCTGTTTACCGTTGAGATCTCGTGCAAAAATTTACCCGTTTTTCTGTTAAACAGCGCTTTCACGCATCTGATCGCCCAACAAAATGGCAATAAAAACGGCGCTTTTTTCAGTATCGGATACTGCCACGCCATGGTTTTGTACGGCAAAAATATCCTTTTTAAGAGATACGCCGCGGAACTTTTGCTTTTCGCCATGCCCACCGCCGCGTGGTTTTCGAGATTTCCGTACGTTCCGCCCGAAAGAATGTAATCAAGGAGCGATTTCGCAAACTCATCCTGCTCCTTTGAGGAAAATACCGTCTCCGCAAGAGCGCTCATCTCCTCGGCGAATCGGTATATGCCCGCTCTTTTCAGCAGCTCCGCCGCCGCAGAGTACGGGCAGTCCATTTTATGCTCCATTATCCATATATCCGTCAGCGATCGGAGACCGCATCCTCCGGATATGAAATGATAGGACATATGAGCGTAGATATGAAAAATAAAAAACTCTTTTGAAAACTCGTATCTGCTTCCATCGGCTTTGCTTGCATATTTCCAAGCGTCCTTCAACACGGCGTCAAGCTTATCATCGTTTTCGCAGACCGTGAAATGAAGCTCAAGATGCACGTTCGTGCTTGAATATACAGAAACGTCGTGGAAATTTCTGTTTCCTATCTTATACTCCTGCGCTTCCAGAAGTTCTACTGCTCTGCCGACGTCTTCCTCCCGTATCAGAATATCGATATCACAGCTGGTACGCATATTTTCCGTCGGGTAATACTGACGTATGACCGAGCCTTTCAAGGGGATATACGCGATCCCGTTTTCATCAAAGATACCGCATATCTGCCCGAAAACGTGCTTCAGACGTTCGTTTCTGAAAAGGGCTGCCGTCTCCGCTTTTTTGAGCTTACCGGCGGTCTCGGGATCCGAGGTTATACCGTTATTGCGCAGGACGCAGGCTACGGCGTGCGCCAAATCGTGCTTTTTCGCAAGAGCGTATATATCCGCCACGGCAGAGGGTGTCAATTCCGCTTTCACGGATGGATCAAGCTCGTTTTCGCTGAGCGCTGAGCGCAAGATCTCAAATATCAGCTCTTTCTTTTGGGTTTCAACCGAATACTTATTCTCCATTTTACAAGCACCTGTAATCATCCGTTTTTATCTTTGCCGAAGGATCTTGCCGCTCTTCTTTTCAGAGCCGCAAGCATTCTTCGCGGGAAACGACTGTAATGCCAAAGCCTTGCGTACAGCTTCCATCGCGCCGAGTTCACGGAGTATCTCCTTCCGTCTCTGGTAAAGGCTGTGCAGATCGCGATGATCTGCTCCTGCTTCACTCCCTTTTCGCTTTCGAACTGGTTGTCGCCTATACAGGTATAGCTTTCCCCCGTCTTGACCACGCGGTGCAGGACGTACTGTCCGTTTTCCCTCTGATAGAAGGGAATATCGTACTTTTTCAGTTTTTTCGGCGCAGGCGACAGAGTTACCGTATCTCTTCCCTCCCGAAGCAACGGAAGCATACTCGTTCCGCGGGGCGAAAAGGTGACCTCTCCGCCCGACGCCAGCTTTTCCTTGATGAGAGGCATAGCGTCGTCCAGCTTTATTTTGCGCTCACTCAAGGAAGTCCAGCTCCTTCAGCTTACTTACGAAAGCGTCGACTGCTCGGCTCGCTTCAGTCCCATCGACCTCGTATTCGCTAAGAAGCTCTTTGATAAGCTCTTCTCTTTCAGCGCCTTTTTCAAGACATGACCAGATGGTCTTTGCCGTTTCGTTGAGCGTTATAACGCCGTTCAGGTCGAGAGCCGCGTCCACCGATACGACGATGCACTCTCCCGCCATCTCTTTCAGTATAAATCCGCTTTTCAGTTTCATAATACTCTCCATTCCGCTGTCATTTAATAGTGGACGAATTTACTTTGTTTTGCGTTGCAAAACAAAGTAAATTCAGGCGTGAAACAGGTAAAGTATTGATATGATCAAATTAAACTTTCACGCTATTTTTCCTTTTACCTTACTTTACTGCCTGCGACATGGCATTGTAAGACACCCGCGCCGCTTCAGGCTCCATATTGCAGTAAAGCTCCCATATCGGAACATCGTCCATAAGCTTACCAAGCAGCGAAAGAAGCTTTTCCATATATTCCTTATTCTTCGGACGGACCGTTTGTGAAAGTATGCCAAAAACCGCTTTCGTTCCGCTTATACGCCGTATTTCGTTCTTCTCTCCTCGGTTCAGAAGACAGACTCCGCCGAGCGGCGCGCAGGTGTTGACGTTCTGAGCGGTCTTGCCGCTCCACGGCGTTCCGTACACCAGAAATCTTCCGTCCGTGAGACGGAGCGCGGGCTTATCGTCGTTGAGAATAAAGGCTCTGTCGCCGAACTCCTTAAGCCACAGCGACGTATGAGTCGATTTTCCCGTTCCGCAGGGCGCTGTGAAAAGATAGGCTTTTCCGTCCATCACCACCGCGGAGGAATGTATCAGAAATCCGTCGAAGTTTATAAGCTGAAGATAGAAGCTTCCGCCGCTTGCAAGGTACTGACAGTCTTCGTCCGAAAGATGGGGCGCTTTTTCCTTCATCGCCTGCCAATCGGAAGAGATCACTATATCCGTTTCGTCCTGCGGCGGTGCGGCGTAGGCTTCCGCCTGCTCTGCTGTTTTTCCGAAGCTGTCCATCTCAACGGTCAGCCCCGCTATTTTGTAATACTTTTTCATGTATGTGGCTATTCCTTGCTTACACCGATCGGTAGTAAAACGATTATATCACATTTTCGGGGCCGTGTCAATCTCTTTTATATTTATTGACTAAGACCAAAAGCCCTTCCGAAGAAAGGCTTTTTTTGCAATATCCAATCAATTTTTTTCAATATGAAGCATAGTTTTATCAACGCAATCTGAGATACTTACCGTTCCGACTCCGAAGATGGAGGTATGTATCTTATTATTTATCGGACCGCTCCAATACTCGGAGATAGCGCTCATTCCCTTCGCCATGCCCAGGATCGAGCCTACCGTCGCTCCGTTGCAATCGGTATCAAAGCCCGTCTCCACCGCCATGCAAACGGACTTTCCGTAGTCCCCTTCGCCGTACAGCAGAGAAGCTGCGACTATCATAGCGTTTGAAATGGTATGACACCAGCCGTGAGCCGAATATTCGTCGTACTTTTCGTGGATCATCTCAAAGCATGCGCTCTGTGATATTCCGTTCTTATACGCGTTTATCACCGACGTAACGTCCTCGTACAGACGGGACGTATGCGGGATCTCCGCAAGCCCGCCAAGGATTATCTGCTCCACGTCATCCGTAGACGCCGCCACCGCGATCATAGCGGAGGCAAACATCTCGCCGTAGATGCCGTTCTTGATATGGGAGATGGAAGCGTCACGCCAAGCCATTTCGGCGGCAAGCTTCGGATTTCCCGGATTGATATAACCGAAGTAATCGCCGCGGATCTGCGCGCCTATCCACTCGCGGTAGGGGTTTTTGTAAATTGCCGACTGGGGCGGAACGTAGCCCTTCACGAAATTGCAAAACGCCACTCTTTCCGCGGTGCAGTAGGCATCCTTGCTCTGGTACGTAAGCCACGCCTTTGATACGTTATAGGGCGAAAAATCCCTTCCGTATCTTTCCACGATCTTCTGCGCGAGAACTACGTAATTGGTATCGTCGTCCACGGGCATACCGTCTATCTCATCGGCGTAGATCCTGCTCGCAAAATTGAATTTAAATTTCGTCAGATCCGTCTTTTGCAGGTCGCTACGATAGATATATCGGCTCATGGGATAGTTATCCGTCTCCTTCAAAAAGGGAATGAGATCGTTCGTCCGAACGCCCTCGACGCTCTTTCCCAGCATACAGCCGCAAACGCGTCCAAGCCACGCGCCGTATATCTTATCTCTGAGTCCTGACGCATCGTAAGCGAGCGGCTGATCCGCGCCCCGTCTCATCATCTGTATCTGCTCCAGCTCTGACGGCTCGATATAGGGATAGCCCTCTCTAATTTTCGCCGAGGCTACAACGTCGAACAGAATATCACCGAATCTTTTCTTGATCTCGCCCTTTGGGAGTCTTGAAACGGAATTGAAAATGTCCTTATATGACTCTATGTCAAGTCCCTCTTCAACGGACTGCTCGTATTCTGTCTTCAGATTCGACGAGTAGAACTCCCAATCGTGGATATTCTGATACTGAGGCTTTAACGCCTCCGCCTTATTCATCTCCTCAACGATGCGGTTATCGTTACCCATTATCAGCGCGTCCAAGGATATATCAAAGTACTTTGCTATCTTTATGACCTTATCCATATCCGGAACCGAAGTTCCGTTCTCCCATTTTTGAACCGCCTGCTGTGATACATCGAACAGTTCCGCAAACTGCGCTTGCGTAAGCTTCGCTTCATTTCTTATGCGGCAAATTGAGCTCCCAAATTCCATAACTATCCTCCAAAATAGTTGATCTATTGTATTTTGATTATAACACATCTTGACAGTTGTGTAAAGTTATTTACCGTTGTTAATTTAACAACTTACAGTTGTTATAAAGGTGAACAAGAAAGCACTTGCTTTCACAAGTGCTTTAGACCAAGCCACAATACAAGACATCGGAACGAAAGACCTCTAAAATAATTGTTGTTTATACTTAAATGGCGTTATTCCGGTATGTTTTTTGAAAAATCTGATAAAGTAACCGACATCCTCAAATCCGCATTTTTCGGCTATTTCGGACACGGTATAGTATCCGCTGGCGATAAGCTCCCTCGCAAAAGACAGGCGCATTGCATCGCGATATGCAAGCGGCGTGTTATTATAATGCTTTTTCCATTCGCGTCTAAAGTGGGTAACGCTCATATTCGACAGCCTTGCAAGTTCTGCAAGACTTACAGAGCTTGCAAAATTTCTTTCAATGTATTCCTTCGCGCAGAGCAATCTGCCGTTTGATTGCATATCAACGTCAATAACACAATCGTAGTAAAACACCGACAAAAGCTCATAAAGGCGCCCGATCGCCTGCATTTCGCAGCCTGCTCGTTTGGATGTCCATAAGCTTACAACTTTTTCGGTGAGGTATTTTAATCGATCCGTACTATCGTCGGTTGCAAGCAAGTACGGCTGATCGAGCGCGTCAAGCTCCGACGTGCTTTGGTGGATATCAAAATTGACCGTGTAATGCCTGAACGCCTTTTCGGTAATGATGGTATATGCAGCATCCGGCGATAAAAACAGTAAATCCCCTTTGGTAACGATAATACTATCGCCGTTCGTAAAGCGATATTCCGCATTTCCCTCGAGAGTATACACAAATCCGTAATTTCCGCGCCCGGACGGATATTCACATTTTTGTATGCGGTCAAGCACGAACTCATGGGCGATACTGATCTCTCGTATGTCAATATTAAATTCCATATTTGCGCCACCTCCGTACCAAATATTATACCACAGCTATACATCTGTGTCAACATTCAATTTGGACATATTGTCCTATAAATGAGCGTATTGTTCCTTGATAGAGCCTATTTGTTATGTTATAATAAAGCCGTAAAGGTTAGCGACTCCTGAAAAACACAGGGCGCGAAACGAAAAAATTCATATTATATGAGGCTTACAGATGAAAAAAGCAAAGATAGCGGTAGTGACGTTAGGACACTACATTTATTTCGATCAGTTCGACGGTCTGAAAGCGGAGCTTTCCCAAAAGACAGCTCAGTTCATAAACTACATAGACACCGACAAGTGCGACGTATTTGATGCCGGCTATGTAGATCGCGCAGACGAAGCATTTGAGGCAGTTAAAAAGCTGAAAAAAGAGGATGCCGATCTTCTTTTCGTGCTTCTTTCCACATACGTACCCTCTGCAGTATGCGCTCCGTTTGCAAGATACATTGATATTCCCCATGTTCTTGTGGGGATACAGCCGCTAAATCATCTTGACTACTCACACACCACCACGTATATGCAGCTGGCAAACGACGATATCTGCGCAATGCCGGAAATCGCAGGTGTTTACGAACGAATGGGGCGTGATATACCGTCCTGCATCGTTGCCGCATCCTCTCAGACCGACGCCATCAAGAAAGAGTTGGATTCGTGGGCTGACGCTGCCTCGGCTATGGCAGGATTTAAATACGAAACCTTTGGATATCTCGGTCACACCTATGAGGGAATGTACGATATGCACACCGATCCGACGGCATTTTTCGCCGCGTTCGGTTCCCATGTTAAGATGCTCGAAATATGCGAGCTTGCAAGGCTTACCGAAGCTATTACCGACACGGAGATCGAAGAACATATCTCGGAGATCACCGATATATTTCAGATATGCGATCCTTCCGTTGATCCGCTTACAGACTATGTAAAGCGTGAGGATCTCGAATACTCCGCAAGAATTTCCGCGGCGCTCAAAAAGCTTGTCCAAAATAACAATCTTGCAGCGCTTGCTTATTACTACAAAAGCGAACCGAACAACCCTTACGAGCAGCTTGCAGCAAATCTTATCGTCGGAAACACGCTTCTCACATCATCGGGCATACCTCTTGCGGGTGAGGCTGATCTCAAGACTGCAGCAGCAATGCTTATAATGAAAAACATTGGCGGCGGCGGATCATTCGCGGAGATACATCCTTTCGACGTGACCGACGACGTGGTACTCATCGGACATGACGGACCGCACAATATCTCTATCGCCGAGGGCAAGCCGAGACTTCGCAAGCTTAAAAAGTACCACGGCAAATCCGGCAGCGGAATCGGCGTTGAGTTTTCTCTTAAGGCAGGTCCCGTGACTCTACTGAGTATAAACGTTGACCGAAACGGCAAATTCCGAATGATCGCGGCGGAAGGAGTTTCTATCGCCGGAGAAATCCCTCAGACCGGTAATACCAACACTCGTGTCAGCTTCGGTTGTCCTGTATGCGAATTTCTCTCACGCTGGTGCGAGGCGGGTCCGACACATCATCTTGCGCTTGGCATCGGACATCACATGGAGACACTTCGCAAGTTTTCTAAGATTAGCGGAATTGAACTTATTGAAGTGAAAGGAGAAAGAAATGTTTGAAAATATCACCCTTGAAATGAGCGTTAAGCCCTTCAAGCAAACAGACGAACCATACGTCAGAGATATCTGCGCCAAGGTATTCGACCAATGGCGTCCCCTTCTTAAAGGTCGCAAGACAGTTTCGGTAATGCTTTGGGTGGGCGACGGAAGCGAGATACTCGATTACGCGGGAAATATGGAAGAGACGTTTGAGTGGTGCCGTTTTTTCGGAACAGCAAATCTTCCTTATCTTGCAGACGGCGAACCTCTTGAGACCTCTCTTCACACAAAAAAACAGGACTACATCAAAAATGCGCCCCAAATGACATATCGTTTTCTCAAAACCGTCGTTACGGTTTTAAAGGAAGAAGGCAAAAAAGCGTTTCCGGAGGCAACCATACGCGTGGGCGAGACCTTTGATATAGGTCCTGAATTTGCTCTCTCGGATTTCAAATACAGCCGTCACACCGAAATATGCACTCAAACGTCCGGTGTTGACAAGCTTGGATTTATCGACGCCACAGCCGCTTTGAACGGCGACGACCGCCATTATGCCGCTTATCCCGACGGGATCCCCGATGGTACGCCCTTCGGTACGTTTTTCGGGAAACAGTCCCAGCGCTTCCTTTTCGATATGGGATTTGACTATCTGTGGCTTTCAAACGGTCTGGGCTTCAGCAGTGACCCATGGAAGATCACGGGCAAGATATTCGACGGAGAAAAGTATTATCCCGAAAAGCTTGAGATCACCAAGAAAAAAGTATTCGATTTCTGGAAGCTGTTCAGAAAGGAATGCGCCTTCCCTCTTGAAACCAGAGGCACAAACAATTCCGTCGGCATAGATTACGCGAGCGACGGCGTTCCGCTTCACGACATCTACAGCGCCAATCTTGACATAACAGCGCCTCCAAACTCCCCATGGGCAGCTCTCAATGATAACTACGGTCTTGAGGTAATGGGGCATATGACCAGGATCTGCGAGCTTCCGAGCAAAAAGTTCCCCTTCCGTTACTACATCCACGATCCCTGGTGGATAAATTCCCCTTGGTATGACCGCTATGACGGCTCTCCCTGCGACATTTATCTGCCTATGGCGATATCGCGAATAAACGCTGAGGGCAAGGTGGAAACAGCAAATTCGCTCAATATCCTCTCGATCGACAATTCCTACGGAGAAATGCCGGATAACTGTGTAAACGAGCCGCTCCCTCATATTTTAAAAGCGGAAAAGGACTCAGCAGACGAGCCTGCGCCGCTTGTATGGGTCTATCCTATGCGCGAATATACCACGTCTCACGATGCCGATCTGCTCCGTGAAATGAACGAGGGTGACCGTTACGTCTGCGCGGCGATCAACGAAGGTCTGCCCCTTTGCTCAGTAACATCAACGGACAGTTTTCTGCATCATACCTTAGACGTATACAAAAAGAGTACTATAATCTCTCCCGTACCCGAAAATCCCGCAGTGCTTGAAAAACTTACGCATTTTGCCAAGAACGGAGTCGGAGTTATAGTGTACGGCTCAAAAGCCAAGATTGCTACACTTACCGATAGATCTCGATTTGTGAAGATAGATATAAGCGAGAGCGCAGAATTGATACGGAAGGCTCTTAAAGACTTTGGATACGATATTTCGTTTATCAAAAAAGTCGAGGGAAAGCCGCCTGCGATGGCTATACTCCGACACGACAACGCGCTTTTCTTCTCGATCTACAATCCCAACACCACCACCGACGCGGTGATGAAATTTCCCTTCGGCGCACCTATCCCCTGCGGTATGGAGACCGAAATGAAGGACGGTTACGCGCTCTGCCGTTTTTCTCGAGGTGATCACCGTGAGGTTCGAGTATTTGCGGATCAGGCTAACGGAGTTATTTCCTGCCGCGAAGCGCCGCCTGTAAACGCCCGTTACAGACGCGCTATCAAGATCACAGGACTTGACGATGCAACCCTTTGTCTGTTCCCCGAAGCCAACTGCGAATGCGCGGTCTCCACAGCGAAAAAGACTGACAACACCCCCGAATACGATCCGAGATTCAAGGTAGTGCATGACGATGTTTACGGCACGTACTTAAAGGGCGAGCACGTAAGCGGACAGATATATTTTCTTATCGGAAGGCAGATACACGCTGATGCGTGATACCATAAGCCTAACGGCGAGTCCGTTCACCCTGCAGGTAATTACATACCAATCCTTCGGATAGGATAAAAAAAGCACTTCTTAGGAGCGTTCTCATAAGGATGTTTTCGGAACAAGGTAGGGGCGAACTGTGTTCGCCCGCGGGAGACCGCAGGTCTCCCCTACGGATACACATATAAATATCGGCAGAGAACTTGTTTTCTCTGCCGATTTGTGTTATAATGGAACTAACAAAAAGCCTTCCTCCGGGAGGAAGGTGGCACGCGGCAGGGGTTCCCCGAAGCGAATGAAATGAGCTTTGGGGGTTCGCTGCGAAGCGTGACGGAAGGAGCCTACGGCGATTCCGTTCACCCTGCAGGTAATTACATACCAATCCTTCGGATAGGATAAAAAAAGCACTTGCTTTCACAAGTGCTTTAGTGCGCTCGTAGTACAAAAATACAACTACAGCTTATTCCTCTTGCTTGAATTTTATCATATACGATTCATAGCTTTTTATTTTCAGCATGATATTAAATCTATCCGACGTAAAGAATTCTTCTCTCACAAGCTCCATATCGCTATTCTCATTCAACAAATAATACTCAGCCTTGATGCAGCCGCAAAGGTTCGCTCCCTTTACCTCTATGCAGATATCCTTTTCACAGTTCTCAATATCATCGTTATAAAGGGTCAGCAGCATTGCGCTTTCGCTTTCGTTCGTAGCGGCTACGGCGTACAGATCATCTCCGTCCACCGCCGTATCGACACAGCTACCAAGCTCCCTCAGATCTGCAAAAGCATTATATACGTGATATGTCTTCAAGGGAACCAACGTCGGATCAGAAGAAAACAAGCCGTTCATTCCGTAGGGACGCGCGTCGTAGTACATCAGCATATCCACGGGTAACGCTTGAGCGGTACACATAACGCTTAAAGCAAACGATGCACCCTTCAGCTTCTTTTCGGTAGCAAGGGAATATTCCCACACAGGCCCGCTCCAAGCTTTGACGTAATTCCACTCGTTTAAGATGATCTCGGTATCAAAGAATCCAAGCTCGTCCAGATATTTTCTGACCTTCAGCGTGTCATCCACGATCCAGCTGATAAGGCTTGCGTATTTATGGAATGAGAAAAAGTCGAGCGCCGCTCCGCGCGCCTTTATTTCGGGAAGAAGCGCGCCCATCAAGCCCGTACCTATCCATGCCACGGAAGGACCGCCGATCTTCAGATGCGGAAATTTTGATTTTAAGTAGGTAGAGACAACACAAAAAAAATCTATAAATTCTTCTTGTGTCCCTTGCCAACAAGGATTGGAACCATCGGGATCCGTGCAATCCGCCTCATTCCAGATCTCCCAATATTCGATATCAAAATGGAAACCGTTTGCCCAGCCTTCG
>SVSQ01000116.1 GCA_015064245.1 Oscillospiraceae bacterium
CCTCCGTTGCAGCCTTAACTGCTCCAACGTCGCCTCTTACCATTACGGATACGAGTCCGCTACCGATCTTCTCCGTTCCGATGAGCTCTACGTTCGCAGCCTTCACCATTGCGTCTGCTGCTTCGATCGCTGCTACGAGTCCTCTTGTCTCTACCATTCCAAGTGCTTCGAGTGCCATTTTTGTTTACCTCCGAAAATTTTAGTTATGTTGTTTATTATTTATTATTTTTTGTTTTTTAGAAGTCTTTTTGCCGAAAGCTCTGCGAGCCTTACGGTCTCGGGATGAGGATTAGCGATGACCGCGGTAGCGCAGGGCTTTTTGATACAGCTCTGTTCTGCGCTCTCTACCGCCGCCTTTACTGCCGAAACGTCTCCCGTTACTATCAACGTAACCAGTCGTCCTCCGAGCTTTCTCTCCCAGCTGACGAGAGTTACGTTTGCGCTTTTGCACATAATGTCAAGGGCATCTATTGCCGCGGTAACACCGCTGACCTCGACAAATCCCAATGATTTCATAGCGCCTCCGTGTGTGTTGTGTTTTTAATTTGATCTGATGTTCCTGTTTTTTAACTGACCGATTTGAAGTCCGTATAAAAAATTTTCAAGACAAGGCGTAACGATGCAAGCAAGGCGAACGCTTACTTACCGTAAGCGGAGCCGCTTGCAAGGAAACAACGCCGTACCCGGAAATTTTTAAAGGACTCAGTCGAGAGAAGGAAGGATCTTCTCAACATCTCCGTGAGGACGGGGAATAACGTGTACTGCTACCAGCTCGCCAAGCTTGGATGCTGCCGCGCTTCCTGCCTCTGTTGCAGCCTTGACTGCTCCGACGTCGCCTCTTACCATTACGGATACGAGTCCGCTACCGATCTTCTCTGTTCCGATGAGTGTTACCTCTGCTGCCTTTACCATTGCGTCTGCAGCCTCGATCGCTGCTACAAGTCCTCTTGTTTCTATCATTCCAAGTGCTTCGTATGCCATTTTTATGTACCTATCCTTTCGTGAATTCACAAATTATTTTTTATCAAATGCATTCAGCTTCAGCATTTTTTCCGTTGACTCTTCCGTATTCGGAATTATATGCTGAGTTATAACGCCCGTCATATTTTTCGCCGCTTCAGCCGCAGCCTCCACCGCCGCTTTTACGTCCGCTACCGAGCCTCTGAACTTTATCGCTACTATCAGAGGTACGGGAAGCGCGTCCGCGTTTCCGGGCTTGTTTTTGTCGAGTGTCTCAACGGTAACGTTTGCCGCTTTGCATCCCGCGTCCACCGCTACGAATGCCGCCGCAAGTCCGTAGACCTCGAGTATACCTGTCGCTTTTCCCATAACGTGTCTCCGATTACTCGTTTACTATAGCGATCTTAAGACCTTCCATCTTCAGATTGGTCTCAAGAGCTTCGTTGATCTTATCAAGGGGATATTTATGAGTAATGAGCTTTTCAAGGGGAAGTCCGATACCCTTTGCTCTCTTGAGGAAATCAAAGGTGGTCACGTAGTCACGCAGGGTATATACCCAAGAGCCTACGGTCGTTATCTCCTTGGAGCAGATATCGAAATGGGGATTGATCGTTGCGTCGCCGCCGTTGATGAAGAAGCCCAGCTCGCAAAGTCCGCCGCCGTTTCTGATGAACTTATAGATGTTTGCGTGAGCAACGGGAGAACCTGTGCACTGGAATGCGAAGTCCGCAAGGTAACCGCCGAAGGCATCCTTGACTGCTCCTGCAAGAGCTTCAACGCCCTTATGCTCCTTGAAGTTTACAGTCTCGGAAGCGCCCATAAGCTTTGCAAACTCAAGTCTCTTCGCCTCGCCGTCTACCGCTACGATGTTTTCCGTACCGAGAGTTCTGAGGACTGCGATACAGATAAGTCCGATAGGTCCGCATCCCTGAACGACGACTCTGCTGTTAAAGCGGAGAATTCCCGTCGTCTTAGCTCTTTCAACTGCGTGGATGAGCACCGCGCAGGGCTCGATGAGGATTCTGCTGTCAAGATCAAGGTCGCTTACGTTGAATATCGTAGATCCGCCTCTTACGAGTATGTAATCGGAGAACCAACCGTTGAGATGCTTATCGTCGTCGGGCAGAAGTCCGTAAACGTCCGCGCCGCCAACGTTCTGCTTATTGAGGTCGAACATCGTTATATCGGGGTTATCCTTGAATATCATACAGGTAACCACCTTGTCGCCCACATTAAGGGGCTTGCCTGCGCTGTCCTTCTTTACGTTCTTACCCATCTTGACGATCTCGCCCGTTCCCTCGTGTCCGAGAACTACGGGGATAAGTGAGAAGGGATCGCGCTTGAATTCGTGAGCATCCGTTCCGCAAACTCCGCATCCCTCGACCTTAACGAGAATATCGTCGTCTCCAAGCTCAGGAATGGGATATTCCTGAATATCGAAATGCTCTGTCTTCGTGAGCATCGCTACTCTGCTCTTTGCGGGAATAGGACCTGCCGCCTTAGGCGCGGACTTTGTTTCCGAGCCCATACTTTCGAGAACCTGTCTTACGATCTTCTCGATGTCTGCAGATTTTATATCCATTCTTTCGAATTTCCTTTCTTACATTTGCTTTTCAAAATACTTTTTTCCGTACGCCGAGAGCGCTGTATCCTGCTCCTCTGAGCCGCCGCTGACTCCCAGCCCTCCGATTATCTTGCCTTCCGCGTCGCAGATAGGATCGCCGCCTCCGAAGATGACGATCTTGCCGCCGTTTGTGAACTGTATTCCGTAAAGGGACGCGCCCGGCTGAGCCAAGGGTCTAAGCGCTATGGTCGACATCTTCAGCGCGACGACCGTGAAGGCTTTGTTCACCGCCACGTCGTAGCTGGCGATATACGCATCGTCCATGC
>SVSQ01000042.1 GCA_015064245.1 Oscillospiraceae bacterium
TCTACTTCAGAACAACAGACGTTACAGGTAACATTCAGCTTCCCGCTGACGTTGAAATGTGCAAGCCCGGCGATAACGTAGTTATGGACGTTGAGCTCATCACTCCTATCGCTATGGAAGTTGGACTCCGTTTCGCTATCCGTGAGGGTGGTAGAACAGTTGGTTCCGGCGTTGTTACAGCTGTTGCTGACTAATTAAGTTAAATAACAGAAAACAAAGATCGTTTTTGAGCGAATACAGACGTCTTGAAGCTTAATGAAGAGCAGTCTCCTTTGCTTTGAGGAACGGCTTGATCAAGGTGAAACGGAGTCGACACCGCGTAGCTGAGAAAGAGCTGTTCCTAAAAGCGAGGATCCTGAGCTTGAATGAGCGGAGAGTAAAGAATGGCGAAAGGCGCTTCGATCACACGAAGCGGGATTCAACTTTGTCATAACTTAAACGTCCTAAGACGCAAGAATAATGATCAGCAACAATTATCCCCGAGGGATAAGGCCGTCCCTCGGGGTTATTTGTTACACAAATAAGGGTTTTCAGGGGTTGGTGTAATTCCACATCGGCGGTAGAGTCCGCAAGCGAAAGCATGAACGGGTGCGATTCCCGTACCGACGGTAAAGTCCGGATGAGAGAAGGCTGTTGTAATTCCCTAAGTATCTCGGTTTTTAAGAAACAAATTGTGTGGTTTTTAGCTTCCGATTTTTAGGGAATATTTTTGTTTGTATAACAAATAAAAGAGCTTTCCCTCCAAATTTTAAGGAGGATAGATAATGAATAAAGGTAAGATGAATCGTTCTGAAGCGATAAAGCGAATGGTGGTCGCCGCGGTATTCACGGCTATAGCGTACGTCTGTGTATGCGTCTTCAGAATTAAAGTTTCTTTTTTGACATTCGATATCAAGGACTCGGTGATAACTGTTTGCGCGATGATATTCGGCCCGCTGACGGGACTGGGAATATCCCTTGCAGTCTCATTCATCGAGATGATAACTATTAGCGATACACAGCTTTACGGCTTCATAATGAACGTTCTCTCGACGGCGGCGTTTTCAATGACCGCGTCTGCTATATACAGAAAGAAGAGAGATATTCTCGGCTCAGTCCTCGGACTTGTAAGCGCAGTATGCGCGACTACAGCGGTAATGCTGCTGGCAAATCTGCTGATAACGCCTTATTACATAGGAGCAGATATCGAAACGGTAGCGGCTCTTATACCGAAGCTTTTGCTTCCGTTCAACTTTATGAAATCGGTGCTTAACGCATCTTTGGTAATGCTGATATATAAGCCGATAGTAACGGCGCTCCGCAGAGCAGGAGCGGTCAAAGCTTCCGCTCAGTCTTCGTCGTATAGCTTCGACAGAAGAAGCCTGGCGGTAATGTTTATTTCCCTTGCGGTGATGGCGGTAAGTCTCGTGGTGTTCTTCGTCGTTATGGGGGCAGACGTTGAGTGGTTCCAGGCGTTTAAAAAGTAAGTAAAAAAGAAAGGATGATACCGATTATGGGTGAGATCGCAAAAAGAGTGATAGTCTTCGTGCTGTCAATGGTACCCGTAATAGAGCTCAGAGGAGCGATCCCGGTAGGCTGGGGATTCAAGCTTCCGCTGTGGCAGACTCTTGTGCTGAGCATAGGCGGAAATATTCTTATCATACCTTTCGTAATACTGCTCTTTAACAGAGTGCTCGAGCTTCTCAGAAAATTCAGACTGACTACAAAAATAGCTAACTTTATCGAAGAAAGAACTCAAAGAAAATCCGAAAAGGTGGAAAACTGGGTGTTCTTGGGGCTTATGCTGTTCGTGGCGATCCCGCTTCCGGGTACGGGAGCGTGGACGGCTTCGATGATCGCGGGGCTTCTGCAGATGAAAATGCGTAAGGCGTTTTTGCCGATCGTGCTGGGAGTAATTTGCGCGGCGGTGATCGTTACGCTGGTAACTTACGGTGTTGTTAAGATTGTAACGTAAAGGTATTGATTTTTTATTGGCAGTATGATATAATATAATTGATATGAAAAGGCGCAAGGCGCGCCGTCTGATCTTATCAAGAGTGGTGGAGGGACAGGCCCTATGAAGCCCGGCAACCTGCTTTTTGAAAGCAAGGTGCTAATTCCGTGGAGATGAGATGACAATACTCGGAAATACCGAGCGCAGACTGACATTAAACCCTCCCGGATGAAAATTCGAGAGGGTTTTATTTAATTAGTTTATAAATTTATCTAATATATAGCTTAAAGAAAGGAAAAAAACAATGAGCAAGAAAATGTATTTTACATCCGAATCGGTGACGGAAGGACATCCCGATAAAATCTGCGACTGCGTTTCTGACGCGATCCTTGACGAAATACTGAAGGTAGACCCCATGTCCCGCGTAGCGTGCGAGACTACGACCACCACGGGTATAATCAACGTTATGGGCGAGATAACAACGAAGGCTCATATCGATTATCAGGAGGTCATCAGACGTACAGTCTGTGAGATCGGATACGACAGAGCAAAGTACGGCTTCGACGGCAATACCTGCGCTATAGTAAACCTTATCCACCAGCAGTCCCCCGACATAGCTATGGGCGTTGATAAGGCGCTTGAGGCTAAAAACGGAGAGATGAGCGACGGACTTGATAACGGAGCAGGCGACCAGGGAATGATGTTCGGCTACGCTTGTAACGATACCCCCGAGCTTATGCCCCTCCCCATCTCTCTCTCTCATAAGCTGGCGAAGAGACTTACAGAGGTTAGAAAGAACGGAACTCTGCCCTATCTCCGTCCCGACGGAAAAACTCAGGTAACTATCATATACGAGGACGGCAAGCCCGTTGCAGTTGATACGGTCGTCGTTTCCTCTCAGCATTCCGATGACGTGTCGATGGACAAGCTCAGAGCTGATATCATCGAGAACGTTATTGATCCCATCCTGCCCAAGGAGCTCGTCAAGGGCGAGGTAAAGATATTCGTAAACCCCACGGGCAGATTCGTTATCGGCGGACCTATGGGCGACAGCGGACTTACAGGACGTAAGATCATAGTTGATACATACGGCGGCTGGTCGCGTCACGGAGGCGGAGCGTTCTCAGGTAAGGACCCGACAAAGGTAGACAGAACAGCAGCTTACGCCGCAAGATATCTTGCAAAGAACGTTGTTAAGTCAGGCATCGCAGATAAGTGCGAGGTACAGATCGCGTACGCTATAGGCGTTGCAAAGCCCGTTTCCGTTATGGTAGATACCTTCGGTACGGGAAAGGTCGACGAGGAAAAGATCTCTGCAAAGCTTTGCGAGCTCTTTGATCTCCGTCCCGCAGCAATAATCAAGAACTTCGACCTTCGCCGTCCGATCTACGGTAAGCTCGCCGCTTACGGTCATATGGGACGCGAGGAGCTGGATACTCCTTGGGAGAGAACGGATATAGCTGATAAGCTGGCGGAAGCGTTCAGATAAGCAGGCGCGCGCCTGCAGGCGTATAATCAGTTTTACATAAAACGAATAGTACAGAAGTTCTTTTGCCTACTTTTCTTTCAAGAAAAGTAGGCGCAGCTTTCCTTTCAAGAAAGCGCGTTTTCTCTCTTTAGAAAGGAGGGTACATGGATGTCGTATATCGATGAAAAGGAAGAAGAGCAGGAAAAGATAAGCGGAGTAGTAGAGCACATAACCTACCGCAGCGAAGACAGCGGATATACTGTTCTTACCATCTCGCAGGACGCGAGTGACGGCGGAAGCGAGGTCATCACGCTGGTGGGCGTAATGCCTATGGTGCAGGTGGGCGAGACGCTGACCTGTACGGGAAAATGGACCTTCCATAAAAGCTTTGGCAGACAGTTCAGCGTAGATTATTTTGAAAAGCAGCTGCCAACGTCGATCGCGGCAATACTCCAGTACCTTTCTTCAAGAACGGTAAAGGGCATCGGGCCGAAAACGGCGGTAAAGATCGTCAGGGAGTTCGGAGAAGGAACCTTTGAGGTCATCGAAAAGGATCCCGAAAGACTGGCGCAGATACCGGGAATATCTCTCTCAAAAGCCAAGGAGATAAGCGCAAGCTTTAAGGAGCAGTTCGGAGTCCGCGCGGTAATGATGTTCTGCCGCGACTATTTCGGTCCTTCAACTGCAGTTAAGATCTACAAAAGATGGGGCGGCGCCGCGGTCGATATGATGAAGCAGAATCCTTACATACTCTGCGAGGAGATAAGCGGTATAGGATTCGAGAAGGCGGATAAAGTGGCGAGAAGTCTGGGACTCGAAGACAACTCACCCGAACGGGTGCGAAGCGGAGTCGAGTACGTTCTGAGCTACAACGCAAGCGCAAACGGTCACACCCTCGTTCCGCTTGACAGACTTGCGGAGCTTGCCGCTCAGCTTCTGCAGGTGGATAAAGAGCTGTGCTACGACGCCGTGGACGTGCTTGAGTATAAAAAGAAGGTCACGGTGGAAACGGTCGGAGGAAGAAAATGCGTCTATCTGAAGCGTTTCAGCGAAGCGGAGCATTATATAAAAGACAAGCTCGATATGCTGGAAGCCACCTCGGACAAGATAAAAGCGGGAAAAGCAGAGGAGCTTATAAACGGAATAGAGCAGGATCTTGGCATTGAGTACGACAAGATGCAGAGAAAAGCCATCCTTCATTCACTTGAAGGCGGCGTTCTGGTCCTGACGGGCGGACCGGGTACGGGTAAGACCACGGTGATCAAGGGAATGATCAAGCTTTTTTCAAAGCTGAAAAAGAACTTCATCCTCGCCGCTCCCACGGGCAGAGCTGCAAAGCGTATGACGGAGACCTCGGGAGTGGAAGCCAAGACCATACACAGAATGCTGGAGATGGTATATTCCGAGGACAGAGAACCCAAATTCATGCGCGACAGCCAGAATCCTCTGGACGAGGATCTGATAATCATCGACGAGGCTTCGATGATCGATACGCTGCTTATGGCGTCGCTCCTTCGCGCGGTGCGTCCGGGAAGCCGTCTCGTTCTCATCGGAGACGCGGATCAGCTTCCGCCGGTCGGCGCAGGTAACGTGCTGAGCGAGATACTCCGCTCCGAGCGATACAGGACCGTAGTTCTGAAAAAGATCTTCCGCCAGGCGGGAGAGAGCCTCATAGTTACAAACGCCCACGCGATCAACTCGGGAGAAAACCCCGAGCTGTTCTGTAAAAATAACGACTTCTTCTTTATGGAGCGAGGCGACGAAAACTCCATAGCCGAAACGGTAACTCAGCTCTGCGTCAGCCGCTTGCCTAAAAAATACGGTCAGGAGCTGTTCGGACAGATACAGGTCATAACTCCGTCCCATAAAGGCGCGGCAGGCACCGAAGCGCTGAACATAATGCTTCAGCGAGCGCTGAATCCGCCTCTTGCAAAGAAGCGGGAAAAGAAATTCAGAGACAAGATCTTCCGCGAGGGAGACCGAGTCATGCAGATAAAGAACGATTACGACATCGTCTGGAAAAAGGACGGCGAGGAAGGGCTCGGAATCTTTAACGGTGACATCGGAATAATCATTTCGGTGCTGGCTGAGGATGAATGTATGTTCATCGACTTTGAGGGTAGGCTGACCAGATACGATTTCACTATGCTGGACGAGCTGGAGCACGCCTACGCCATAACCGTTCATAAGAGTCAAGGCAGCGAGTACCCTTACGTTATAATTCCCGTATATAATTGCGGCGACAGGCTTCTTACCCGAAACCTGCTGTATACCGCGGTAACAAGAGCCCAGACCATGGTAATATTGGTGGGAAGCGCGCCGCTTGTGCAGGCGATGGTAGCTAATAACCGTCAAGTCAAACGTTATACGGGGCTCAAATATATTCTTGCAGAGGAAGATAACGAGTACCGTAAATTGCAAGAAAAGAACGAGTCTGAACACGGAGAAGAAACGGAATGAAGATCCCGGAAAAACTCAAGGCTTGGTTTTACGAGTATATTCTGGCGCTGTTTATCGTACCGAAGTGCGTTTCATGCTTTTCAGTGATAGAAAGCGATAAAGAAGCGCTGTGCGAGGAGTGCAAGCATACGTATCAGCTTGAAAGTAAGCTGGAATGCAGTGTCTGCCGACGTCCGCACGCATACTGTACCTGCCGCGTTGAATTTGAGGGAGCTTACATTCCGCTTTTTCACGTTACGGGCTACGATATCAAAAGAAACGCTATCAGCAAAAACATAGTCTTGCATATAAAGGATAATAATTACCCCGCCGCCTTCGATTTCATGGCGGGTGAGATGACGGAGATACTGAAGCTCCGTCTTCCTCTCATAACCGCCGCTCCGCTGGATCAGATCATTCTGACCTGGGTACCTCGAAGCGAAAAGGCTAAGCGTCGGGCAGGGCACGACCAGTCCTACGAGATGGCGGAGCGGATCGCGGCGCTTCTCGGATGCAGGCTTTTGCCGATGTTCGAAAACAGCAGCGTATCCTTTCAGAAAACGCTGAGCAAGGATAAGCGTCGCGAGAACGCGAAGAACAGCTATAGCTTGAAGGAAGGCGTCGTCGATGCGGTCGGACATCGGCACGTAGTGCTTGTAGACGACATCGTCACAACGGGCGCCAGCATCGGAGCTTGCGCTAAGCTGCTTCGCGATTCGGGGATAAAACATCTGTCTGCTCTGGTCTACGCAAAGACGGATTCCCAAAAGAGCGCGACGGACGATTTTTTTGTATAGCGTTGTGTAGCGTGAAAATTTAGTTTGAGGGCGTTAAGACAAACAATGTTTTACGCATAAATCTTTGTATAGCTGTCCAATAGGACACGGAATGGAGACTAAAATGATCAATATAGGACTTAAAAGAACTGAAAGTGTAGAGGTCTGCGACGGTAATACCGCAAAAAGCGTGGGAAGCGGATTTCTTCCCGTATTCGCAACTCCCGCCATGGCGGCTCTTATGGAGAAGACCGCGGCGCTTGCGGTGCAGGAGCACCTTGCCGAGGGAGAGGGTACGGTCGGTATATCTCTGAATATCCGTCATCTAGCCGCAACTCCCGTAGGAATGACGGTGACCTGCGAGGCTGAGCTCATCGAGATCGACCGCAAGAGACTTGTGTTCTCTCTGAAGGTCAGCGACGGAGTTGACGTCATCGGCGACGGAACTCACGAGCGTTTTATAATCAACAACGAAAAATTTCTCGCAAAAGCCAACGGCAAGCGTGGCTGAATCGAAAGGAAAGAATAAAATGCCAAAGCAGATCTGGAAGGGCTCCACCCTGCTCAATCCCACCCCGGCGGTGCTGGTCTCCAGCGGAACTATGGAGCATCCCAACGTTTTCACCGTCGGCTGGACGGGAATAATCAACACTCGCCCGCCAAGGACCTACGTTTCGATCCGTCCGTCGCGATATTCCTACGGTCTGATCAAGGAAAGCGGCGAGTTCGTTATAAATCTGACAACCACGGCGCTTCTGAAAGCTACGGATAAATGCGGCGTCTATACAGGGAAGAATAAGGATAAATTCAAGCTTTGCGGTCTGACTCCGGAGGAGTCCGCCACGGTATCAGCGCCATCGGTCGCGGAGAGCCCCGTCAGCCTTGAGTGTAAGGTCTTTGACGTTATACCGCTCGGAAGCCACGATATGTTCCTGGCAGATATAACCGCGGTACGCGTTGACGAGAGCGCGCTCAGTCCCGAAGGAACTCTCATGCTGGATAAATGCCGCCTTACTGCGTACTCTCACGGTAAGTATTACGAGCTTACAAAGCCCCTTGCAAGTCTCGGCTTTGCTGTCAAGAAACATAAGTGATATGGATAATAAAAGTTCGTTTTCGTATCTTTGTAGTCCGTTATTGCCAAAATGCGTGAGAAATATATTTTCTGGGCTTTGCGGAAAAGGTTTTGAGATACCCGAATGTCCGAGGCTCGACAAGCCTGTCGCCTCTCATCCGGATATGCTCTTTTCCGAGCTGAGCGACGGAACCATCGTCACGGAAGAGGCGTACTACTCAGAGAACAAAGCCTTCTTTGAAAGCCTGCCGTTTCATCACCGTATCAAGCCGATTGCGACCAAGCTTGCGCCCAAGTATCCCTTTGACGTCGCCTTCGACGTCATTCGGCACAGCGGTATTGTCATAGGAAAAACGCAGTGTATCGCTCCCGAAATAATCGCGGACGCTACCGCCGCAGTCGACGTAAAGCAAGGCTACGCCTTATGCTCCGTTCTTAAAGCGGATGGCTTTGCCATTACTGCGGATAAAAGTTTATATAAGGTTCTTTTGGATAATAATTGCGAAACATTGCTTGTTAGTGGTAAATATATAGCATTAAACGGTTATGATTGCGGATTTATCGGCGGCGCGTCGTGCGTTGTGGAAAAGCTGAAAACGGTGGTGTTTTTCGGAAATTTTGAGATGCATGAGGATTTTTTGAAGATCAAAGGATTCATTGAAAGCCGCGGATACAAGATCATATACCCGAAGGATATGCCGCTTGAGGACTTCGGCGGAATAAAAATAATATAAAATAATATAAAAAAGAGCCTTTCGGCTCTTTTTTATATTATTCCGTGATAAGTTTTTTATCGTTCTGTTTATCAGAAAGTTTTGTATTTGCTTTACAAATTTATCGGGCTTGAATCCATACTGATTAGATTTGTGCGAGTGTGGATATGTATATTCTATATGGATTTACTCCTTATTCTTCTCGCTACGTCTCAGCTGACCGCAGGAGGCGTTTATGTCGGGACCCAAAGTTCGGCGGATGGTCGCGTTGATTCCGAGCGCGTTCAGGGTGGAGCAGAAGCTTGCGGCGCTCTGCTTTGACGAGGTCTTGAAAGCGCGTTCTTTGACGGGGTTCAGAGGTATGAGATTGACGTGGATGCCGTTTTTAAGATACTTTTTCAGAACCCGCGCCAGCTTTTCCGCTTCCGCAACGCTGTCGTTCTTGCCTGCGATCAGGGTGTACTCGAAGGAGATACGGCGCCCCGTTTTTTCAAAATAAGTATTGCAGGCGGATAGCAGAGCCGCGACTCCCCAGGCGTTGTTGATCGGCATGATCTCCGAGCGTGTGGCGTCGTCGGGAGCGTGAAGGGAGATGGAAAGGGTTATGGGAAATCCTTCCTCAGCGAGGGAAAGGATCTTCGGAACTATGCCGCAGGTGGAAACGGAGATGTTTCTGTAGCCTATGCATAGCCCGCCCTCAAGATTGACCAGTCTTAGAAATTTGATAACGTTATCATAATTATCGAGAGGCTCGCCTATTCCCATCATTACTATGTGAGAAACACGCTCTCCCGCGTCCTTGCCCGCCATTATTATCTGACCGAGGAGCTCGGAGGGGAGCAGATCGCGGATCTTGCCGTCGATGGTGGAGGCACAGAAACGGCATCCCATGCGGCAGCCTACCTGAGAGGAGATGCAGAGGCTGAGCCCGTATTTGTAACGCATAAGCACGCTCTCGATAAGATTGCCGTCTGAAAGCTCGAAGAGGTATTTCACCGTTCCGTCAGCCTCGGAGACCAGCTTTCTGCGGATCTTCGGCAGAGCTATGTAAGCCTTTTCGGCAAGCTCGGCGCGCATCTTTTGAGGCAGGTTTGACATCTCCTCAAAGCCGCAGCCGCGGTACATCCATTCAAATATCTGCTTGCTTCTGAACTTCGGATAACCCAAGGAGACGATGTATTCTTCCAGCCCGGATGGTGTTTTGCTTAAAATATCTTCTTTTTCGTTAATATACATATTTTGTCTCTTTATAGCGATAATTGTCTAATATTGTTTTGTAAATAACTATTCTATGCTGTTTATAAGAGCTACGGCGTGGCAGGCGATGCCCTCGAGATTGCCCGTGAAGCCCAGCTTTTCTTCCGTGGTCGCCTTTACGTTCACGTTCTCTTCGTCCGTGGAAAAAGCCGCCGCGATGTTCTTACGCATAGCGGGGATATAGGGGGCAAGCTTGGGCTTCTGAGCGATGACCGTCGCGTCGATATTGCCGATCTCATAGCCCTTGTCCTTCATAATACTGCTGCATTTTTCTGCAAGCAGCATACTGGATATGCCCTTGAAGGCTTCGTCAGTGTCGGGAAAATGCTTTCCGATGTCCCCTTCGCCAAGGGCGCCGAGTATCGCGTCCATGACTGCGTGAAGCAGAGCGTCAGCGTCGGAATGCCCGAGAAGTCCCAGCTCGAATGGGATCTTTACTCCGCCTAGGACCAGATCTCGTTCCGTAACCAGTCTGTGGACGTCGTATCCATGCCCGATTTTGAACTTTTTCATTATATTTTCGCCTTTCTATGCTCACGTTTCATGGTGTCAGATTGCATTTTCAGCACCGCTTCTGCAAAATAGAGGTCGATAGGCTCCGTTATCTTCAAATTCTCTTTGCCGCAGTCGACCAATTTGATCTTGAAGCCCGCGTTTTCTACCATGGAACAGTCGTCTGTCACCTCAATGCCTTTTTCACGCGCTAAATAGGCGGAGGCGCGATATATCTCGGTCTCGAAGATCTGAGGCGTCTGAGCCTGCCAGACGGTCTTGCGGTCCGGGGTACTCAGTATCAGATCGTCTTCGGTGGCGAGCTTTACGGTATCGGTAGCGCGGCAGGCGGCGGTAGCAGAGCCGTACAGAACTGCTTTTTTGATCACGGCATCGATCATTTCCGGGGTGACCAGGCACCTTGAGGCGTCGTGGATCGCAACGTGCGTCGCCTTATCGGAGATCTTTTTGAATCCGCAGAGAGCGGAATCCGCGCGGGTATTTCCCCCGACGACTACTGCCTTCAGCTTGGTGATTCCGTATCTTTCCCGCACGTCTGCAAAAAGCTCTTTTTCATCCTCTTTGACGCACAGGATTATTTCTTTGATTTTGGGGCATAACTGAAACTGTGCGAGGGAAGCGGCGAACAAAGGGCGACCGCGCAGCTCCAGCCACTGTTTCGTTACGCCGGCGTTCATGCGCGTGCCGCTTCCAGCCGCTAAAATGACCGCGGAAACGTATATTTTTTTGGGAACGACGCGTCTCAAAGCGTGAACGAACGCACCCGCAAGTCGTAATTTGGATTTTTTCACGATCTTTATCACCTTGATTTTTTGGTTAAAATGAAGAAGACGAACCTCAAAAAGCAGTTTGCGGGTCACTTCTTCCACATCGATTATACCATATTTTTACGCCAAAATAAAGAGAAGAACAGATTTTTATAAAAATTTAATATTTGTTAACAATATATCGGTAAATAGCGCACTGATATGTGATAATATAAATATATAGTAGTGTATATTCTACACTTTTACATAAATTAACGACGTTTGTCTTTACATATATGATCCTTCTTGGATGGCAGCATGAAGGAAAGGATGGTTTTTTGATGTCGAAATTCATTGATGTTTTATCTGAAAAATTTTCCGCATTCGGTGTTTCCGATGCTTTTGATATATTACTTTTAGCGTCTTTTTTATTCCTCACATACAGATTCGTCCGCAGACGGAGAGCTTTTCCGATACTTGTCGGAGTGCTGGTCTTTGTCGCCCTTGAAAGGGGATCTGCGGCTTTGGGATATACCGCTTTCAATTCGATCCTCGCGCCCTTCAAGGTTCCGGGAGTGCTGATGCTGGTGCTGATATTCCAGTCGGATATCCGCGCGTTTCTTGAAAAGATCGGCAACTTTTTTATCAAAATCTTCCGCTATATCCGCGCAGGGATCTTCCCTTACGCGGGTGAATACGAGATAGAAGCCGTAAAAAACGCGGTCATGCGTCTTTCTTCAAAGAAGAGCGGAGCGCTGATCGTTCTTGAAAGAAATACGGGCGTGGCTGATATAGTCCAGAAGGGCGTAAAGCTTGACGCAAAGATATCCATCGAGCTTATCTGTAACCTGTTTTTCGCGCCTGCGCCTCTTCACGACGGAGCAATAATCATCAGCGGAAAGCGTATAACAGCGGCAGGCTGCTTCCTGCCCAGCTATTCGAACGCGGATCTCGATCCTTCCTTCGGTTCAAGACACCGCGCTGCGATAGGCATGAGCCTTTCAAGCGATGCAGAGGTAATCGTCATCAGCGAAGAGGACGGAAAGATCTCTCACGCTATCGACGGTCAGCTTGAAAGAGGGATCGACGAGGAGAAGCTCGTTAAGATCCTTCGCGGATATTTCCTCGGCGTCAAAAAGAAGAATCCCAAAAATAAAGCGGGTAAGAAAAGCAAATAACAAGAAGAAAGGAGCGCGCAGAAATGCCTAAATCCGAACAGAATAAGAAACCAAAGGATAAATCGTTCATACTGAAATCGAACGGAAGGGCTGACTACAAGGTCGCTCCATCAAAATTGCTTGATATTTTGGCGGCGGTGGGAAGCGTCTTGCTCGCCGTTGTGATCTGGGCGCTCAGCTGAGGCGTAATCCTTTAGCGAAAGGTTAGAACAAAATTGATACGCGTACTTGTTAAAGATATTCGGTTGCCGATCACGGAGCAGTCTGTGGCGGCAACCGACTTTGCTCAAAAGAAGCTTTCTGCGCTGCTTGGTAAAGGGAACGTCGGAAAGCTTTCCATATACAGAAAATCAGTTGATGCCCGCCGCAGGGACAAGATAACAGCGGTGTACAGCGTTATGGCTGAGATAGACCTGCAGGCATCAGAGGCTCTTACGGAGCGTCTTGGAAAAGCGGGGCTTCAGACGGTCGCGGACGACACTCCGGTGATCGAAAAGGGAAGCGCCAGACTTGGCGGAAGACCGCTGGTGGTCGGCTTTGGACCTGCGGGAATGTTCAGCGCGCTGATACTCGCGGAGAACGGATACCGTCCCATCGTCATAGAAAGAGGCGACGATACGGACAAAAGAGCCGAAAAGGTGCTGGATTTTTACCGTACGGGACAGTTGGACACGGAGAGCAACATACAGTTCGGCGCGGGCGGAGCGGGAACCTTTTCCGACGGTAAGCTGGTCACGAGGATAAACGATCCCAAATGCAGATACGTTTTAAAGAAGCTGGTGGCTCTGGGAGCTCCCGAGGCGGTGCTGACGGAAGCCAAGCCCCACGTCGGAACGGATCTGCTCATGGACGTGGTAAGCAATATAAAGAACGAGATAGAGCGGCTGGGCGGTCAGGTACTGTTCAGGACCGCGCTGAAGAACGTGATAACGGACGGAAGCGGTAAGATAATCGCGGTGGGAACGAACGCGGGCGAGATAAAATGCGGCGCGGTCATTCTTGCCACGGGACACAGCGCCCGCGACGTTTACGGTTATCTTAAAGAACATGGATTTGAGATTTCAGAAAAGCCGCTCAGCGTAGGTCTCAGAATTGAGCACAAGAGACGGGCTGTAGAAGAAGCGCTCTTCGGTCGGGAAATGCTGAGAAAAGCGGAACAGTCCGAAGAGATACGAAAGCTTCTCGGTCACGGAGAGTACGCCTATTCCCTGAGAGCAGGGGAGAGGGCGGTATATACGTTTTGTATGTGCCCGGGCGGCGAGGTGGTCGCAGGCGCAAGCGAAGAGGGCGGCGTTGTTTGCAACGGTATGAGCCGCCACGCCCGCGACGGCGAGAATTCCAACAGCGCGGTATGCGTTTCGGTAACGCCGCAGGATTGCAGAGCCTTTGGCGGAACTATGGAGTTTTGCCGAGCGCTGGAAAGAAGAGCGTACGAGATGGGCGGCGGCGGTTACGCGGCTCCCGTTCAGACCGTCGGAGACTTTCTTGAGGGTAAGGGCAGGATTTCTCCCATCGGAGACGTTTTCCCCACGTATATGGGCGGAAACGGCAACGTCAAGGTCGCCAGACTTGATACGCTGTACCCCGAATTCATTACGGATATGCTCAGAAAGGGCATCCGCAGATTTGCGGGCAATATGAAGGGCTTTGACGCTCCCGGCGCCGTTTTGACCGGCGCAGAGACACGCACCAGCGCGCCGTACAGAATAGAACGGCTTGAAAGCGGTGTTTCCGCAAGATGTGAAAACCTTTATCCCTGCGGAGAGGGCGCGGGATACGCGGGCGGTATAACCAGCGCTGCGGTAGACGGTATCTCCCAGGCGATGAAGCTCATGAGCGTGTACGGCACGCCATAAATTAAAACGGATATTACGGATAAACGGAAAATTGATATATGAAGCAAAAAGGTATAGTTAAGGAGACGGGAGACGGTATAGCTATCGTTTCCGTGCTAAAGGAAGATGCGTGCAGCAGTTGCTCGGGCAGAAAATTCTGCGGCGCAGCTCAAAGAGTTGACGTGAAGGTGAAAAATTCTCTGGACGCTGAAATAGGAGACACGGTTGAAATCGAGACCGCGTCCGAAAAAGCCATCGGCTTCGCCGCGCTTGTTTTTCTCGCGCCCGTTGTTCTTGCGGTGGCGCTTTATCTTGCGTTTTTGACCGTCGATCAGACTCTTGCGTCTCTTACTGCCTTCTTCGGTTTTATTATCCCTTTTATCATCGCCTATCTTCTTGATAAAAAGAAAAAGGACAACGTCCTTCCCGAAATCACCGCTCTCATCTGCCCCGAAACCGAAACTCAACCGTGTAAGTAAGGGAGAACGGTCGCTTTTTGAAAGGGAATACGGTCGCTTTTGAAAGGGAATACGGTCGCTTTTGAAAAAGCTCCGCAAAACTTCTGTGACATTGACACCGCGAGGGCATCAATGTCACAGAATTATTGAGTGTTTCCTTCGGAAAGAGTCCGTGTTTCCCTATTTCAAAGAGAGCGTACATTTTCTGCCCATAGCACAAAATTTCGTTACACGCAAATATCTCGAAATCCGAGCGCACAGAGTGCGTTACGCGAGGATTTTTTTTGGTATGATCGCACCTGTTTCTTTTTCTTCAGAAAGAAAAAATTCTCACCTCTGATTTTACAGAGATATCATTCCACGATTATTTATTAAAGGAATTTACATATAATGCCAAAACTGAAAAAATGGATACTTAAGGATAATACTGAAGTATCGGACGATGATTGCCAAAAAATAACAGAAAGATTCGGTATCGAACCTGTTATTTCCCGACTTTTAGCGGTCAGGGGCTACGACACAGAGGAAAAAGTGCGTTCATTTCTCAACAAAGAGAACACGTATCTGTATGATCCTTTTTTGATGAAGGATATGGACAGAGCCGCCGCAAGAATAGTTTCAGCGCTTGATAAGGGCGAAAAGATCACGATATACGGAGATTACGACGTGGACGGAGTAACCTCGGTAAGCGTGATATATCTGTATCTGAAGAGCCGCGGAGGTAACGTAAGCTACTACATTCCGAACCGCGCGTCTGAGGGCTACGGACTTAATAACGGCGCTCTGAATAAGCTTAAAGAGGAGGGGACCTCGCTTGTAGTTACCGTTGACACGGGTATAACCGCCGTGGAAGAAACGGAGTACATGAAGAGCATAGGTCTTGATCTTGTGGTAACGGACCATCACGGCTGCCGCGAGATACTCCCGGACGCTTGCGCGGTAGTAAACCCAAAGCGCCCCGACGACGGGTATCCTTTCAAGGAGCTTGCGGGAGTGGGCGTAGTGTTCAAGACGATAACCGCAGTTGAATTTCTCCTTCAGGAAAGAAAGATATTCGGGGACTGCGGAAACGGTCTTTCCTACGGCGAGCGTTACACGCGAATGCTGGAGAGTGGCGAGAGCGATTTTCTCGAGACGGTCTGCCGCGATTACATAGACCTGGTGGCGATAGGAACCGTGGCTGACGTTATGACGCTGACGGACGAAAACCGTCTGATCTGTTCCGCCGGTCTTTCGATAATCGAAAATTCGCCCCGCCCCGGACTTGCGGCACTCATGGACGCTTCCGAGGGTATGAAAGCGAAGAAGTATCCTAAGAAGCGTAAGCTTTCCGCATCCTATATCGGATTTACCGTAGCGCCCAGAATAAACGCGGCGGGACGTATAGCGGACGCGGAGCTGGGAGTGGAGCTTTTCATCTGTGAAGACCGAAAGGAAGCGGACAGAATAGCGTCAGAGCTGTGCGAGCTCAATCTTCAGCGTCAGGCTGAGGAGAACAGGATCGCGCTGGAAGCCGCTGAAATGGCGGAGAAGACTCATGATTTTGAAAACGATCCCGTGATCGTTCTGGCGAGCGAGAACTGGCACCACGGCGTTATCGGTATAGTTTCATCGAGACTTACGGAAAAATACAATATGCCCAGTATTCTGATCTCCGTCGAGGACGGAGTAGGAAAGGGCTCGGGAAGAAGCATAAAGGGGCTTCATATCTGCCACGCGCTTGCGGAGTGCTCCGATCTGCTCATCCGTTACGGCGGACACGAGCTGGCGGCGGGACTGACGGTATCGCAGGAGAATATAGACAGCTTCAGAAAGAAGATCAACGAATACGCCCGCGCTCAGCTTGGAAGCGACGCCGGAGAGATAAATCTCGACGTTGATCTTGAGATAGAGGAAGAGGATGTTTCCCTCAGACTGTGCGAGCAGATGTCGCTCCTTGAGCCCTGCGGAGTAGGAAATCCCACGCCCGTGTTTATGATGCGTAACGTGACGGTCGAGGACGTAACGTCCATCGGAGACGGAAAGCATACCAAGCTGACTTTGGGTGAAAAGCGCGCAACGGCGCTTGTCTTCGGAACGACCGTGGCAGAAGCGGATCTCGAAAGAGGGGACGTGATCGACGTGGTCTTCAGGCTGGACGTCAACGAGTTCAGAAACGTAAAGACGGAGCAGATGATCGTGGTTGACGCCAGGATACCCGAAGCAGCGGAGTTTTACGGCGCAGAAAGCGCGTTTCTTGAAAAAGCTGAGGGCGGCGCGGGCTTTACTGCGGCGGACAGACTGCTTCCGGACAGAGACGATTTTGCCGCGGTATTCAGAGAAGTACGCTCGTACCCTGCGGAAGGTCAGACGGTATCCTTCTGCCGTTTACACGGCGCGGTGACCGAGACTGCGCCCGAAATGCGTCCCGCAAAGCTGAAGCTGGCGCTGAAGATACTGGCAGACGTCGGATTGATAAGCTTTGAGCAGCTTCCGATATGCAGCTTGTCGGGAACGGAGCTTTACCGAATAGCGTCGGTGAAGTACGCGGGAAAGGTAAACCTTTTCGGCGCGCCGAGATATAAGAATTTGAAAAAGCAACTGGTGTGAAATATTTGGATAACATGGGCTTTGTCACGATAAACGATGGGAGTTTTTTAATTTTGTTTTTGCGGAGAAATAAATACTCTGAATTTTCACTTTTGCAAATATCTTGATAAATACCAATTTTTATACAAATTCCGTAAAACAACTAATCATTTCTGAATGGAAAAAACAATATGATCTGTGTAATACAAAGAGTATCGGAAGCAAGCGTGGCGATCGACGGTGCAACCGTCGGAAAGTGCGCCAAGGGGCTTTTGATAATGGTGTGCGCCGTACAGGGAGATACCGAGAATATTTGCGAAAAAATGGCGCAAAAGGTCCTTAAAATGAGGATCTTCGAGGACGAAAACGAAAAGATGAATCATTCAGTCTCAGATATCGGAGGTCAGATACTCGCCGTATCTAATTTCACACTTGCGGCGTCGTGCAGAAAAGGAACGCGTCCCGATTTCTTCCGCGCGGAAAAGCCGCCGCTTGCGAAGGAGCTGTACGAGCGCTTCGTAGACGAGCTGAAGAACGGCGGAGCGCATACGGAGACGGGAGAGTTCGGCGCGGATATGAAGATATCGGCGTCGCTTGACGGACCCGTTACCATAATACTTGATTCGGAAAAAGACCTCGCGCAAGCGAATAATCGTTAAAAATAAGGGGAAGCTGTATTTTTATGAAACTGTTTATTGATGGCGATATCAATAATTATTACGTCCAGACCTTATGTATGCTGTTCTTTCCGGGCGCGAAATTCTCACAGGAGGAGGAGCTGACGGAGAACTCCGACGTGCTCAGCCTTACTATGAGGAGCACCGAAAGCGGCGTTACAGCCTACGCGGAGATGCGAAGCGGCGGAAGGAGCGTCAAAAAAGAGTGGTACGAGCCTTATAAAGAGGGCTTTACCAAGGTCAAATCAGCCAAGATCGCAAGCGGAGTTGCAGTCCTTGCGGCGGGCGAGGCGCTCTTTGAGTGTACTCCTCCGTGGGGAATAATGACGGGAGTACGTCCGGCGAAGATCGCTCTTCCCTACGTTCAGTCGGGAATGACCACGAGCCGGGTCAGAGACGCCCTCTGCAGCGAGTATTTCCTCAACCCCAAAAAGGCGGCTCTGCTTACCGATATAGCGGAAAAGGAAGCGGTAATAATTAAAAATACGCCGAACGATACCTGCTCGGTGTATATCTCTATTCCCTTCTGCCCCACGAGATGCGCGTACTGCTCCTTCGTTTCCTATTCGACGAAGCGTCTGCTTTCGATGATAGACGACTATCTTGAAAAGCTATATCAGGATATAGACAGGATTTTTGACAATATAAACAGACTGGGGCTCAGAGTTCTCACCGTGTACGTCGGAGGCGGAACTCCTACGGTGCTGAATCCCGATCAGATAGCCGCTCTTCTCGGAAAGATAACCTCGCGCGTCGATCCTGCGACTCTCGCGGAGTTCACGTACGAGGCGGGCAGACCTGATACGGTCACGGAAGAGAAGATGAAGGTCATAAAGTCATTCGGAGTTACGAGAGTAAGCGTAAATCCCCAGACGCTGAACGATATGGTGCTTGACAGCATCGGGCGCCACCATACCACGGAGGATTTTTACAGAGCGTACAATATCGC
The DNA here is from genome assembly GCA_015064245.1 of Oscillospiraceae bacterium. Classification (GTDB taxonomy): domain Bacteria; phylum Bacillota; class Clostridia; order Oscillospirales; family CAG-272; genus SIG673. Next base: position 18,586 of record SVSQ01000042.1, read on the forward strand.
AAGAGAGAGCGGTATCAAGCATATAAATACCGACCTTATCGCAGGTCTCCCCAGCGAGAGCTTTACCAGCTTTTCCCGTTCCGTTGACGAGATAATCAAGCTTCGCCCCGACAATATCACCTTCCACACCTTCTGCGTAAAGAAGGCGGCGGACATACTCAAGACGGGAAATGACGTCTATTCAAGAACTGGCGGCGATACGGGCAAGAGCGTTGATTACTCTCAGGTAGCGGCAGGACTTGCGGGATATATGCCATATTACATATACAGACAGAAGAACACCGTCGGAAATTTCGAGAACGTAGGTTACGCTCTTGATGGCGCGGAAGGGCTTTATAACATATACATGATGGAAGAGATACATTCGGTATTTGCGGCAGGCGCGGGAGCAGTCACTAAGCTGGTCGCAAAGGACGGCTCGGTCATCAAGCGCGCCGCTATGCCGAAGTATCCATACGAATATCTGAGTACGGAAACATACGACAGAGTTACCTCGGACAGAGACGCTCTTATAGAGAGCTTTGCAAATGAGTATCTGTAAAGCGAAAGGTCTGAAAATGTTACCGGAAAAGAGCAACCCTATCGTAAAGGAGGTAGCATTTTAAAATGAAGGCAAAAATATTTTTTGAAAACGAAAAGGAAAAGCAGGCGTACGTTGAAGCCTGCGATCACGATTTTGAGGAAAGACTTGACGGCGTGATGAAAGAGGTCTGCCGCGAAGATATGAAGTTCCTAACGCTTTCAGGACCCACCTGCTCCGGAAAGACCACAGCGAGCAAAAAGCTGATATCCGAGTTTTCGGACAGAGGCAAAAAGGTCAAGATAGTATCTATCGATGACTTTTTCAGAGACGCCAAGGTGCTGACCGTGGAGGCTGAAACGGGTAAAACGCGTCTTGACTTCGATTCTGAAAAAGCCCTTGATCTGCCGGTGCTTGAAAAGTTCATGGACGATATTCAAAACGGAAGAGAAGCGGCTCTGCCGAGATACGATTTCACTCTGGCGCGCCGTACTCATTTCGACACGTTCCGCGCGGACGATGACGACGTTATCGTTTTTGAAGGAATACAGGCGATATACCCCGCGTTTACTTCCATGTTCAAGAAGGACACCAAGGTAAAGAGTCTTTATATCAGCGTACTCAGCGATCTGCAGCTCGGAGATGTTACCGTCTCGCCGAGAGAGGTCAGGCTTTGGAGACGTATCGTGCGCGATTACCGTTTCCGCGCGGCGTCACCGGAGTTTACCCTGCTTTTATGGGAGGGAGTGACCGCAAACGAGGACGTGAATATCCTGCCCTTTGCAGATAGCTCCGATTACAGGATAGAATCCCTTATGGGCTACGAGGCTTGTATGCTTAAAGAGCCGATCACCGCGCTTCTTTCCGAAATTCCGGAATCCTCGGAGTATTACGAGAAGAGCCGCAGGATCTTAGAGCATTTTGAAAACATCGATCCAATATCCGAAAAGTATCTCCCCGAGCATTCTTTGTATCACGAATTTTTGTAAGAAGAAGGGGATACGCGCTTTCTTGAAAGGAAAGCATGCATGCCTACGGCAAGCTGTATGCCTTCGGCAAACCAGCAAAAACTTCTGTGACATTGACACCGCGAGGGCATCAATGTAACAGAATAATTTGCTGTTTCCTTCGGAAATCGTCCGTACTCCCTTTTCAACACAGAGCATACATCATCTTACCCACAAACGATAAAATATCCTCAAAACAAATTATTTGCCTGCAGGCGCGTGCCTGCCGACTGAAAAAAGCGCAGACGCATAACCTTTTGCTCGCGCACGACCTTCATCTTGAACGTCCCTTGGTTATGCCGCCTGCGCGTAAGCGTTTTATTTGAGAGGGCTACTTATATAATATGGGGAAAGGAGATTCTTGCCACCGCGTGCCAATACGCGCGAAACAGTAATTTTACGGTAAAGGATTTTTTGGCTTTGTAAAGCGCGGCGTTTTTGCAAAAAGACTGCCGTAAAAATAAGAAATTAAAAATTCCAAAATTATCTTCAGAGATCAGAAAGGTAATCAAGATGAAAAGACTGACATTTGACGAGATCAAAAGCATAACCTTCGGAACAGTTAAGATCACCGAAGAAGAGAACGGCGTGCATTTTTTCAAATGCACCGATAAGCAGAACGAGGCTTGGAGGGCTCTTTCCGAAACTCTCGGAACAAGAGCGTTGACCACTACAGGTGTGCATATGGAGTTCTATACCGATTCAAAGACTCTCCGATTTAGTTTTATTCAGGGCGGAAAGTTCGATATTTGGATCGACGGAGTTCTGATGCGCAAGATAAATATGGATCAGTTCAGAAAAGAGGACAAGGTTCCTGAAATAGATCTGGGCGAGGGAGAGAAGAGAGTCATGATAGCGCTCCCAAGCCATAGTATAGGCGTTCTTTCCTTTGTGGAGCTGGATGACGGCGCCTTCGTACGCGCGGCAGAGTTCAAGACGAAGATGCTCTTTATCGGAGACTCCATAACTCAGGGATATAACGCTGATTATGATTCCCTTTCATATGCTTACAGAACGGCGATGTTCTTTGACGCAGAGTACGTCATTCAGGGCATCGGCGGAGCATTCTATCACGAAAGCACCTTCGACGAGATCCCCTTTGACGCCGATACAGTTATAATAGCTTACGGAACCAACGATTTTTCCCGCAGTAAGAGCATAGACGAGATATACGGTCATGCGGATAAGTTCCTTGCGCAGGTGAAGGATTACTACGCAGGCAAGCGTCTGGTAGCTCTGTCTCCCATCTGGAGAGCGGACGATCAGGACCGCGCTTGCGGAAGCTTCAAGCAGGCTTGCGACGCTGTGAAAAACGCGGCGGAGAAGAACGGCTTCGAGGTGATCGACGGAATGAAGCTGGTACCCCATATCACGGAGTTCTTTAAAAACAC